>JBAXMQ010000034.1:0-27089 GCA_037134215.1 Betaproteobacteria bacterium | reverse complement strand
GCAGCGGCATCAAGGAGGAGCCCGCAGGGCGGGGGACAGCCGCGGAGCCGAATGCCCCGCCGCCCTGATCCCAGAAAATGCCCCCAAACAGACTGTAAGAATCGAAGAACGGCGAAGTAAGGGCAACAGACTTCAGCCGCCCGACCGCTTAACCACGTACCCCTGCGCCACCAGGGCAGCCATCACGCGTTCCACATGGTCACCCTGCACCTCGATCACACCGTCCTTGACCGTTCCGCCCGAACCGCAAGCCGCTTTGAGCTGCTTGCCCAGAGCGACCAATTCGGCTGGCGCCAGCGGCAGGCCTTTGACCAGGGTGACGCCCTTGCCGGCCCGGCCCTTGGTCTCGCGTGACACGCGCACCACGCCATCGCCAGCGGGCTGGGGACGGGCGCTGCGGCAGCTGCACTGCGCCACCGGCTGGCGGCACTCGGGGCACATGCGGCCGGCCTCGGTGGAATACACCAGGCCGCCGGAGGGAGAACGAGACTTCATGGGCAGCTATTCTATTTGTAGCTGAAACCCCAATACCGACGGGGGCTATGTGCCAAAATCATTGACTATCCATCGTCCTCAGGAATCACACCCATGTCCCGTCCCAGCCTCTGGGCCCCCAAGGTGGCCGGCCTGATCCAGGGCGGCAACAGCGCCGCTGCGCTGGCGCAAATCAAGGTCGCGCCCAGCGTCAAGGACCTGCAGGACCTGCGCAAGCTGCTCGGCCAGGGCAAACAGCTGGCCAAATACCCGGCGATCGACCAAGCCACCGCCGATCAAATCGTGGCCCTGTCGGCGCCGCGGCTACACCGCTCACCCTAAGCCGGCCCGCTTTGCGCGCCCAAACCGCTCAGGGCAGCAGCCCGAGCGCGTGCATGTAGTCGGGCTGCACCATCAAATCGTCCCAGGCCAGCGCCGGGCCGCGTGGCAGCAGGGCCAGGCGGCGTTCTTCGCTGCCTTCCCAGGGCTGCCACTGCTCTTTGAGCTGGGCCTCGGTCAGGCCACTGATCAGGGCGTCCAGCACGGCACCCCCGTCCAGCGACTGGTTGCACAGCAGCACCAGGTCACAACCGGCGTTGAGCGCCGCCACGGCAGCCTGCGCATGGCTGACCGGCGCGCCATCCAGCACGCGGGCGCCGGCCATGGACAAATCGTCGCTGAACACCGCGCCGCCAAAGCCGAGTTGCCCGCGCAGGATGTCGCCCAGCCAGCGTTGTGAGAAGCCAGCGGGCCGGGCATCGACCTTGGGGTAGACCACGTGTGCCGGCATCACCGACGACAGGGCGGTGTTGAGCCAGCCATAAGGGGCAGCGTCTTCGCCCAGGATGGCTTTGAGGCTGCGCCGGTCCACCGGCAGGTCGGTGTGCGAGTCGGCCCGCACAAAGCCGTGGCCCGGAAAATGTTTGCCGCAGTTGGCCATGCCGCTTTGCAGCAGGCCGTGCATCAGGCTCTTGGCCAGCAGGCTGACCACGCGCGGGTCGCGGCCAAAGGCGCGGTCGCCAATCACGCCGCTGGCGCCAAAATCCAGGTCCAGCACCGGGGTGAAGCTCAAATCCACACCGCAGGCGCGCAGCTCGGCGCCCAGCACGTAGCCGCAGGCGGTGGCGGCGTTGGTGGCGCGCATCGCGCCACTACCCTGACCGTCCTGGCCGTCATGCAACCACAGCTCGCCCAGGGCCCGCATCGGCGGCAGGTGGGTGAAACCATCGGTCTTGAAACGCTGCACCCGACCGCCCTCGTGGTCCACGCAGATCAACAGGTCAGCACGTAACTTTTTGATGCTGCGGCACAGGGCGCTGAGTTGCGCCCGGTCCTGCCAGTTGCGCGCGAACAGGACCAGGCCCCCCACCAGTGGGTGCTTGAGGCGCTGCCGGTCAAGCTTGCTCAGGTTGAGGCCTTCGATGTCGATGATGAGGGGGGCGTGTTGGGTCATGGGCTTGTCTTTCTTAATTTGCTATATATTTTATAGCTTCGTCCCTATATTTGACGAGGCCTTGAGGCCAATTCGGTCAATTTTTTTCCACCACCACGAAGCTGGCCGCATAGTCGGTTTCGTCGGTGACCGTCACGTGGGCTTGCAGGCCCTGGCCCTCAAACCAGGTTTTCAGGCCGCCATGCAGCACGATCACCGGCTGGCCACTGCGCAGCTTGCCGATCTCGCACAGGCGCCAGCTCATGGGCATGCGCATGCCCAGCCCAATCGCCTTGCTGAAAGCCTCTTTGGCGCTGAAGCGGGTGGCCAGGTAACGCAGGCCGCGCTCGGGCCAGCGGGCACTGCGGCTGCGCCAGGTGAGAAGTTCGGCATCGCTCAGGATTTTCTGGGCGAAACGCTCGCCATGGCGCTCTAGGCTGGCGCGGATGCGGCGTACGTCACAGATGTCGGTGCCAATGCCGTAAATCATCTGCCGTGCAGCTCAGCGGTTTCAGGTCGCGCCGTGGGCATCGGCAATGCAACGCAGGTATTCACCAACGGCGGCGTTGTAGCCGAGCTCGAGCGCGTCGGCGATCAGGGCATGACCGATCGACACCTCCTGCACGCCCGGCACCTCGCGCAAAAAGGCGGTGAGGTTGTCACGGTTGAGGTCGTGCCCAGCGTTGATGCCCAGGCCGGCGGCGCGGGCAGCCCGGGCCGCATCGGCAAAGCGCTGCAGCTGCGCGGCCTGCCCTGGCTTGCCCCAGGCTGCGGCATAAGGCTCGGTATAGAGCTCGACCCGGTCGGAGCCCACCGCGCGGGCAGCGGCCATGGCCGTGGCGTCGGCGTCCATGAACAGGCTGACCCGCGCGCCCAGCGCATGGGCCTGTGTGATCAGCGGACGCAAGCGCTCGGCGTCGCCCGGAAAACCCCAGCCGTGGTCGCTGGTGAACTGACCCTCTGCATCGGGCACAAAGGTCACCTGATGCACCGGCAGGCCACGTGCACGCACATCGGCCACCACGTCCATCAGGTTGTGAAAGGGGTTGCCCTCGATGTTGTATTCGCGCCCGGGCCACTGCTGCACCAGGGCCGCCAGTTCCGGCACATCCGTGGCCCGGATATGGCGCTCATCGGGCCGCGGGTGTACCGTAATGCCACTGGCGCCAGCCTGCAGGCACAGGGTAGCTGCGCGGGTCAGGCTGGGAATGGCCAGGTGGCGGGTGTTGCGCAGGGTGGCCACCTTATTGACGTTGACAGAGAGCGCGGTGGTGTTCATAGGGATTGCAGGTCGATCATCATTTGCCGGGTACGCAGGGTACCCACCCCGCAATGGTAATTCAGCAGGGCCCGCAACTGGGGCTTGAGCTCGGCCATGTGCAGGGCGCAGGCCTGTAGCGTGGCGCTGAACGGCGCCTGGTCGACCAGCGCCTGCTGCAATTCAAGCCACTGTGCGCCACTCAGGCTGGCGCGGTCGGCGCTGGCGGCCTCACGCAAGCCGCCCTCTGGCACCAGCACATAGGGCTGGTCCAGGTCGAGCGAGCGCAGTGTCATGGTCTGGGCGTCGAGCAGGGGCAAGAGGCCGATTTCGCGCAGCAGCAGCAACTCAAACGCCCGCAGCGCTGCCTGCAGCAGTTCAGGGTGCCCGCTGGCCATCACGGCGGTGACGCGGGCATAGATGTCAAACAGCTGTGGATGCGGGTCGTCGCGCGCCAGCAGGGTCAGCAGCAGCTCATTGAGGTAGTAGCCCGACAACAAGGCGTCGCCCGTGGGCATGACATGACCACCGACCCATTCGGCGCTTTTGAGGGTGCGGATTTCGGCGTCACCGCCAAAGGCCAGGCGCAGCGGCTGCAAGGGCAGCAGGATGGGACGGAAACTGGAGCTGGGACGTTTGGCGCCCTTGGCCACCAGCGCGATGCGACCGTGCTGGCGCGTGAACACTTCCAGGATCAGGCTGGACTCGCTCCAGTCGTAGCGGTGCAGCACATAGGCCGGTTCGTCGGAATACCGCTTATTCGTAGCCAAAGCTGCGCACCCGCGCTTCGTCGTCGGCCCAGCCCGAGCGAACCTTGACCCAAAGCTCCAGGAACACCTTGGCATCCATCAATTTTTCGAGCTCGACCCGGGTCTCGGTGCCAATGCGCTTGATCCGCTCGCCCTTGTCGCCAATCACCATGGCCTTGTGGGTGTCGCGCTCGACCACGATGGTGGCGGCGATGCGGACCAGACGCTTTTGCTTGCCTCGGCCTGGCTCCTCGCCGAACTGGTCGATCACCACGGTCGAGGTGTAGGGCAACTCGTCGCCCGTCAGGCGGAACAGTTTTTCGCGCACGGTCTCACTGGCGAGGAATTTTTCGTTGCGGTCGGTCAACTCGTCCTCGGCATACCACCAGGCCTGCTCGGGCAGGAAACGCTCGCACAGGCCAAGCAGGCGCAGCACATCCTTGTCGTTCTTGGCCGACATCGGCACGAACTCGGCGAATTCATGCTGCATCTGCATGTGCTGCAACCAAGGCGCCAGTTCGGCCCGCGAGCGCACCTGGTCGAGTTTGTTGGCCACCAGCAGGGTTGGCACGCCCTTGGCCAGCAGCTTGAGCACCCGCGCATCGGCCTGGTTGAAAATGCCCGCCTCGACCACAAACAGCACCAGGTCCACATCGCCCACGGCGCCGAGCACGGTCTTGTTGAGGGCGCGGTTGAGCGCATTGTTGTGCCGGGTCTGGAAGCCGGGCGTGTCCACGAACACAAACTGGGTAGCGCCCTCGGTGCGCATGCCGGTGATGCGGTGCCGCGTGGTCTGCGCCTTGCGCGAGGTGATGCTGATCTTCTGGCCCACCAAGGCATTGAGCAGGGTGGACTTGCCCACATTGGGCTTGCCGACGATGGCAACCAGACCACAGCGTCGACCCGGCACATCGGCGCCGGCGGGCGCGGCACGCAGCCCCTTGAGCATGGCGGTCAGGTCGGCCTGCGGCTCGTCAAGCTGGGCGGCGCCCGCGCTGACGGGATCGGTGGGAGGGGTGGGCATGGCGGTCATGTTTGGGTCCGGTGTTTGAGTGTGTGCAGCATGGCGGTGGCAGCAGCCTGCTCAGCAGCGCGGCGGGAGCCGCCAATGCCCCGTTCGGCCAGCCCGAACTCGGTGACCTCGCATTCCACGTCAAAGGTTTGGCGGTGCGCCATGCCCAGCGTCCCCACCACGCGGTAGAGCGGCAGCCGCATCTTGCGGCCCTGCAGCCACTCCTGCAACTCGGTCTTCGGGTCCTTGCCGATGGCTTCCATGGTCGGGTTGATTTCCACGGCTTGGAACAGTCGGTGCACAAGCGCCTGTGCGGCAACAAAACCGGCATCGAGGTAGACCGCGCCGATCACGGCTTCGAGCGCATCGGCCAGAATGGACGGCCGCTTCTGGCCCCCTGAGCGCACCTCGCCCTCGCCCAGCAGCAGCACCTCAGGCAAACCCAGCACAACAGCCAGGCGATGCAAGGTGTCCTGCTTGACCAGATTGGCGCGCACCCGTGACAGATCGCCCTCAGGCAGGTCAGCCAGTCGCGCATAGAGCAGATCGGCCACCGCCAGGTTGAGCACCGAGTCACCCAGGAATTCCAGCCGCTCGTTGTGGTCGGCGGAGAAACTTCGGTGCGTCAGCGCGCGTGTCAGCAATCCCGTGTTCGCAAACTCGTGCTGCAAGCGTTGCTGCAGGGCCAGCAGACCGTCAGTCACGTGCCGCTACCCCTCAAGCCCGCAGGCTGGCGCAAGCCGGTGTTAGTTGAAGGATCCAATGCGCTTGAGATTGCTGAAATTCATCCAGACAAAAAAGGCCCTGCCAACGATGTTTTTGTCTGGCACAAAACCCCAATAACGGCTGTCAAGGGAATTGTCGCGGTTGTCGCCCATCATGAAGTAGTGCCCTGGCGGCACCTTGCAGACCACGCCCTCGACCGTGTACTGGCAATTTTCCTTGAATGGGAACGCCTCCACACCGGGCACGAAAGCGGGCCGGTCATCGTCATTGAGCAAGCGATGGCGCCGATCGCCGAAGGTCTCTTCATACTGCTTGAAGTAACGCATCACGTCTTCATCAAAAAACTCGGGTACGGCCGAGGTCGGCATCGCCTGCCCATTGATGGTGAGGCGCTTGTTCAGGTAGGCCACTTCGTCGCCGGGGACGCCCACCACCCGCTTGATGTAATCCAGGCTGGGCTTGGGCGGGTAACGGAACACCATCACGTCGCCGCGCTGAGGCGGTGTGCCTTCGGTCAGCTTGGTGTTGAGCACCGGCAGCCGCAGACCATAGTGAAACTTGTTGACCAGAATCAGATCACCCACCAGCAGGGTCGGGATCATCGAACCCGAGGGAATCTTGAAGGGCTCGAACAGGAAGGATCGCAACAGGAACACCGCCAGAATCACCGGGAACAGACCGGCGGTCCAATCCAGCCACCAGGGCTGCGCGAGGATGCGCGCACGCGCCGGCGCCGTGTCCTGATCCACCTGGCTGATGCCCATCTTGAGCAGTTCCTGACGGCGCTGGGCTGACTCGGCTTCGAGCAGGGCCGCAGCCTTTTGCCGGGCCGGCAGGAAATAATAGCGTTCGGCCAGCCAGAAGATGCCAGTGACCGTGGTCGCAAGAAAAAGCAGCAGGGCAAAGTTACCCTCCACCATGCCCAGGTACCAGGCGCCCACATAGCCCAGGAAGGCCGCGAGGACAAGGGAGGTCAGGACCTGCATCAGTCGTCCACCTGCAGGATAGCCAGGAACGCCTCTTGGGGCACTTCCACCGAGCCGATTTGCTTCATGCGTTTCTTGCCTGCCTTTTGCTTTTCAAGGAGTTTGCGCTTGCGTGAAATATCACCGCCGTAGCACTTGGCGATCACGTTCTTGCGCAGGGCCTTGATTGTCTCACGCGCAATGATGTTGGCGCCGATGGCGGCCTGGATCGCCACGTCGTACATCTGGCGCGAAATGATCTCACGCATTTTGCTCACCACTGCCCGGCCGCGGTACTGGGATTGGGACCGATGCACGATGATGGAGAGCGCATCCACTTTGTCGCCATTGAGCAGGATGTCGACCTTGACCACGTCGGCCGCACGGTACTGCTTGAACTCGTAGTCCATCGAGGCATAACCGCGCGAGACCGATTTGAGCTTGTCAAAGAAATCCAGCACGATCTCGGCCAGCGGCATGTCGTAGGTCAGCATGACTTGGCGGCCATGGTAGGCCATGTTCATCTGCACGCCGCGCTTTTGGTTGGCCAGTGTCATCACCGAGCCAACGTAATCCTGCGGCATGTAGAGGTGAACGGTCACAATGGGCTCGCGAACCTCCTCCAGCCGACCCTGCTCGGGCATCTTGGACGGGTTCTCCACCATGCGAACCTCGCCATCTGACTGCACCACCTGGTAGACGACGCTGGGTGCGGTGGTGATCAGGTCTTGGTCGAACTCCCGCTCCAGGCGCTCCTGCACGATTTCCATGTGCAGCAGCCCGAGAAAGCCGCAGCGAAAACCGAAACCCAGGGCCTGTGACACCTCGGGCTCGTAGTGCAGCGAAGCGTCGTTGAGTTTGAGCTTCTCCAGGCTGTCACGCAGGCCTTCGTACTGGTTGGCCTCGGTCGGGTACAGCCCGGCAAACACCTGAGGCTGGATTTCCTTGAAGCCGGGCAGCGCCTCGGAGGCGGTCAGTGCCGCGCCGCCCGTACCGGGTCTGATGAGGGTGACTGTGTCGCCCACCTTGGCGGCCTGCAGTTCACGGATGCCGGCGATGATGTAGCCGACTTCCCCCGCCTCCAGCGAGGGACGGGATTCGTTGGCAGGCGTGAAGACACCCAGGTTGTCAGCGTTGTAGGTGGCGCCAGTGGCCATGAGCTTGATGCGCTCGCCACGGGCCAGTCGACCATCGACCACACGCACCAGCATCACCACGCCCACGTAGCTGTCAAACCAGCTGTCGATGATCATCGCGCGCAAGGCACCAGCCGGATTGCCCTTGGGCGGCGGAATGCGGCTCACCACGGCCTCGAGAATCTCGTCAATGCCCATGCCGGTTTTGGCCGAACAGGGAATCGCGTCGGTGGCATCGATGCCGATCACATCCTCGATCTCGACCTTGGCGTTGTCCGGGTCGGCGTTGGGCAAGTCCATCTTGTTGAGCACCGGTACCACTTCGACGCCAAGGTCCAGTGCGGTGTAGCAGTTGGCCACCGTCTGCGCCTCCACGCCCTGGCTGGCATCCACCACCAGCAGGGCACCTTCACAGGCCGACAGCGAGCGACTGACCTCGTACGAGAAGTCCACATGGCCCGGTGTGTCGATCAGATTGAGGTTGTAGGTCTGTCCGTCGCGGGCCTTGTAGTGCAGCGCCGCCGTCTGCGCCTTGATGGTTATCCCGCGCTCTTTTTCAATGTCCATCGAGTCCAGCACTTGCGCCTCCATCTCACGTTCCTGAAGGCCGCCGCAGCGCTGGATCAGGCGGTCGGCCAGCGTTGATTTGCCGTGGTCGATGTGCGCGATGATGGAAAAATTTCTGATGTGATTCATCAACGGAAACGTTCAAGTGGTTGAATTGACTGGGTGCAGGTCACGAAAAAAAAGGCGCGACCAGTCCGGACGCGCCCTGAACCAACAATCTTTGGCAACTGCGAAAGTTGGAACATCATTGTAGGCAAAAAGGCCGAAATGCACAGACCCCGTCCGGGCCCCAGCACCCGTTGCATGGTCGCAACAAGCATATTGTTCACAGCTTATTCACAATCGTGTAGGACAAGTTCGGGGACAAGGTGTGGGTGAACTGTGGATGGTCTGAGGAAGCCAAGGATGCATCCCGCATCGTGAAGTTCCTGAGGTTTGATATGCCGGCGAACACCAATCCGCCCATTTCATTCTAACCAAAACCCCGGCGGCGCAGCGTGAAAGTTAGTAAACGCACACATCGAGACAGAATTCACACCGAAAAAAGTTTTTTGGATGCATTTGATTTGATCCCAAATACGGCGCAAAAAAACCCCAAACCCACATTCGGGCTGGGGTTTCAGGCCGTCCGGGGTCTCAACGCACCGGTCGGATCACTGCATACTGGGCCCATTCGCCGCGCCGGAACAGCACATTGATAGCTTTGGACTTGTCCAGTTTGGCCACCGCTGCCTCGAACTCCTTGACCGTGTTGACCTCGATATTGGCAATCGCCACCAGCACATCACCTTCTCGCAGACCAGCGCGTGCCGCCGCGTCTGCCACCGAGTCCACCCGCACGCCACCTTTGAGCTTGAGTTCCTTCTTCTGAGCTTCGGTCAGGTCGCTGACCGCCATGCCAAGGGCCTGGCCAGCGCTCGAGGTCTTGGGTTTTTCTTCGGGCTCGTTGGCCTTGCGCGCAGGCTTGTCGGCTTCGATCTCGGCAATGGTGACCATCAGGTCTTTGTAGGCGCCGCGCCGGAACACGGTCAGGGTGCTGCGTGTGCCGGGTTTGGTCGAGCCCACCATGCGCGGCAGATCGCTCGATTTCTCCACGGCCTTGCCTTCGAATTTGACAATGATGTCACCGGCCTCCACACCCGCCTTTTCAGCGGGCGCACCGGGCTCTACCGCACGCACAAGGGCGCCCTGCGCCTTGCCCAAGCCGATCGATTCCGCCACCTCTTTGGTCACCTGGTCAATCTGTACGCCAATGCGGCCCCGGGACACCCGACCCGAAACCCGCAATTGCTCACTCACGCGCACAGCCTCATCCATCGGAATGGCAAAGGAGATGCCCATCGAGCCGCCAGAGCGCGAGTAGATCTGGCTGTTGATGCCGACCACCTCGCCGCGCATGTTGATGAGCGGACCGCCCGAGTTGCCCGGGTTGATGGCCACATCCGTCTGGATGAAAGGCAGGTAGTCGCCAGTATCCCGTTGCTTGGCACTCACAATACCGGCGGTGACGGTATTGTCCAAGCCAAATGGCGAGCCAATGGCCATCACCCACTCCCCCACCCTGAGCCGGCTCACATCCCCCACCTTGACGGCAGGCAGGCCGGCTGCATCGATCTTGACCAGCGCCACATCGCTGCGCTTGTCGGCGCCGATGAGCTTGGCCTTGAACTCGCGTTTGTCGGTCAGCGTGACGATGACTTCGTCAGCGCCTTCGATCACATGGGCGTTGGTCATGATCAGGCCGTCGGCTGACAGGATGAAGCCGGAACCCACGCCGCGCGGCTGGTCCTCCTCTTGCGGTTGCGGTCGATTCGGCCTGGGCGTCTGGCGCGGCGCATTGGGCATCGGCAAGCCGAAACGCTTGAAGAACTCCAGCATCTCCTCGTCGGCACCCCCCGAGCCGCTGCGCGCCGCCACTTTTTCGACGGTGCGGATGTTCACCACAGACGGCCCCACCTGCTCCACCAAGTCGGTGAAGTCAGGCAAGGTGCGGGTTTGTGCTTGCGCCGGCGTCACCGGCGCCAGACCCAGCGTGGCACCAAGCGCCAGTGCCGCCACAAGAAGCGCTGTGCGCAGCGTCGTTCTACCGATTTCAATCATCATCGACCTTTCATGCAAAAACCAAAAACAAATGGGGTGTCATTTACGCCGCTCAAGGGCTTGGGCAAAGGCGGACAGCGTGGCCACCGGCACCTCGCCCACAGCCGTCAACCAGTGGTCGACCACGCGACGCATCAGCATTTGGGTGGGACCGCTGGCCGGCAATTCAGTCTGGGCGTGACGGCGTGGATCGAAGGGCTCGATGAACAGGGACACCGTGGCCAGCCCGTCGCTGAAAATCCATTGCACCGTGTCATCACGCCGGACCTCGCCCGCAGCTGCAGGACGCAGGTAGACAGCCGTTGACTCAAAGCCGGGCACCGCCGTCTTCAAGGCCCAGCCAACCGCTTCAGGACTGGTCTTGACCCTGTCAGGGCGTTGCACCTGGTAGCCTTCGGTTGCCGCCATCATCACGGCCAGCCGCGCCATGCTCACCGGCGCATCGATTTGAAGTTCGGAGAAGGCAGCCTGCTCCAGCACCTGGCCATCGGCCGAACGGGTCTGCAGCTTGACCACCAAACCGGACTTCTTTTCGGCCCAAATGCGGTAGGCATAACGCAGGCCATCACGCGGTTGCAGGTGGACCACATCCGTCTCGACACCGGCCACCCGCGCGTTGCCCAAGGCCTGAAGGGCATAGTACCGGGCCATGGCGGCGTCCGCCGACAGCAGCCGGTTTGGGAACCAGCCGAGCGATTCGCGTCGTTCGGCGACCGCGACTCGGGTGTCGGGATAAAACGTGACGACCTGATCGTTGCGGCGGAAGGTGGCGCGCGGCGTACCGGTCAGCGTCTCAATCCGCTCCATCTGCTGCTCGCCGTCGCAGACGTGCCAGATCCGGGCGCTCGACATGCTGCTCCCCGACGAGACGACAAAAGTACCGACGTAGGCCCGAGCCCGCGAGGCCTCATGCATTCGTGTCAGCCAGTCGCCCAGGGAGCGTTCGGCCGCCTGTGCAGTGGGCACCACCACGCTGGGCTGGCTCGTGGCCGCCAAGGGGAGCAAAGCGCCCAGGCAGCACATCAGCGCGATGCCGATCTTCACCGCCCGGACCCTTCAAAGGTGGCGTTGCGCAGGAAGCCAGCCGGCATTGGCAATGCAGACCCGCCGCCCAGTTGTTTGTGCGCCGCCAGCAGGGCGTCCAGTTGCGGGTCACGCAACATGCGTAGCGGGGTCGGCGCATCGCCAAGCGCAGCTGTCTCCAAGGGCGCGGTGGCGCTGGGCGCGGCGATCGGCCCGGCCTCAGGCGCCTGCACCGCCAACAGAGGGCCCGCCGCGTCCCGCGACTGCCAGCCGAGCAGCGCCACCAGCGCCAGCGCTGCCACGCCAGCCACCAAACGCCAGCGAAACAGGGCATCGTTGGCGGCCGCGGGTACAGACACGAAAGGAGCTAAAACCCCCGTCGTTACTGATTGATCAGCTATTGAATCAGGAGCAAAAGGCGGCGAGCCGGCGACCGCCTCAAGGGCCAAGCGTGCCTGCAGGCGGTGCAGAAAAGCGGCATCACGTGCGGGGGACGAAGCCTGCCCGGAACGCAGCACCTCACCCACCATGTGGCAGGTCTGCCAGTGCAAGCGCCCTTCGGGCGTTTGGCACAGCCAGTCAAGCGCCGGGGCCGCGGCTTCTCCCGGCAGTTGGCCATCAACCAGCGCCGAAGCCGATTCCGCCGTGTCGGGTGCCCATTGAGTCGTCATGTGTCCATATCCAGTGCTACCAACGTTTGCCCGTCTGTCTGTCCAGCATCGGCTTGAGCCGGACTGAAATCGCCTCGCGTGCCCGAAAAATCCGGGAACGCACCGTGCCGATCGGACAATCCATCAACTCGGCAATCTCCTCATAACTCAAGCCCTCGATTTCCCGCAAGGTCAAGGCCTGACGCAAATCGTCGGGCAGCGCCGCCAGACCGGCGTTGACCGCCACCGCAATCTCCTTGGCAGCCAGCACCGACTCGGGCGTCTCGTCATTCGTTGGTTCCAATTGGGGCCGAAAAGTTTCATCGGCATCGTCATCGCCCGACGGCAAACGGTCAGAGACCGTTGGCGTGCGCTTGAGGTCTAACAGGAATTTTTTGGCCGTGTTCACAGCGATGCGGTAGAGCCAGGTGTAAAACTGGGCATCGCCGCGGAACTTCGGCAAGGCGCGGTAGGCGCGAATGAAGGTTTCCTGGGCGATATCTTCCACCAAATCGGTATCACGCACCATGCGTCCAATCAGGCGCTGAATGCGGGCCTGGTACTTGATCACCAGCAATTCAAAAGCACGTGAGTCGCCCGCCACCGCCCGCTGCACCAGCAGCGCATCGCTGTTGTCGGCAGGCTGCTGCGGTGGTTCGACGCTCACGGCTCAGGCACCCGGCCGTCCGCAGAAAGGCCGGCATCGGCCTGGCCGCTTCCGTAGGCGGCGCGGCGCAGGGCCGGCCAGTTGGTCACCTCGGTTTGGCGCTCCAGCCACAGCCAGAGCGTGCTGCCCGCCTCACTGCGCAGGCTCACCAACAACCAGGTTTGGCCGTCGACACGCACGGTTAAAGAGCAGGCCGCATCCGGCCAGGCCGACCAGCGCCAAGTCCGGCCGTCCCACTGCAACTGCCCGATCGGTACCCGACGCCACTGCCTGATCGCCAGGCCCGAGGTCACAAGGAGCAGCAGCAGGTAAAGGACTTGGCGCCAGCCAGGGTCAGCGCCCTGATCCAGCCACAGCCCGCCCACCACCAAGGCCAGCGACAGCGCGGCCGCAAGGCATCGGCCCTGCACGGTGGAACGCACCACTGAAAAGCTGACTGCCGGGGGTGCGTACATGCTGATGGTCAGGTCGGTTGCAGCGGATCAGCCACCGACGGACATCAGTGGATGCGTTTGAACACCAAAGAGCCGTTGGTGCCCCCAAAACCGAAGTTGTTCTTCAGCGCCACGTCGATCTTCATGTCACGCGCGATGTTGGCGCAATAGTCCAGGTCGCACTCGGGGTCCTGGTTGAAGATGTTGATGGTGGGCGGGCTGACCTGGTGGTGCAAGGCCAGCACGGTGAACACCGATTCGATGCCGCCGGCGCCGCCGAGCAGGTGCCCGGTCATGGACTTGGTCGAATTGACGACCACGTTTCGGGCATGGTCGCCCAGCGCGGCCTTGATGGCGTTGGACTCGTTCAGATCGCCCAAGGGCGTGGAGGTGCCATGGGCATTGAGGTAGTCGACCGCATCGGGGTTAACACCGGCATTGCGCAGTGCCGCCAGCATGGCACGGCGCGGCCCGTCCATGTTGGGCGCCGTCATGTGGCTGGCATCGGCACTCATGCCAAAGCCGGCCAACTCGGCGTAGATTTTGGCGCCACGCGCCTTGGCGTGCTCATACTCTTCCAAAATCATGACGCCAGCACCCTCGCCCAGCACGAAGCCGTCGCGGTCCTTGTCCCAGGGGCGCGAAGCGGTTTTTGGGTCGTCGTTGCGGGTGCTCAGGGCGCGCATGGCGGCAAAGCCGCCAATGCCCAGCGGCGACACGGTCGACTCTGCACCACCCGCCACCATCACGTCAGCGTCGCCATATTCGATCATGCGACCGGCTTCGCCGATGCAATGAAGGCCGGTGGTGCAGGCGGTGACCACCGAAATATTCGGGCCCTTGAAACCAAAACGGATCGAGACCTGGCCGGCCACCATGTTGACGATGGTTGAGGGCACAAAAAAGGGCGAAATACGACGTGCGCCGCGTTCGATGTACTCGCCGTGCACCGCCTCGATCATCGGCAAACCACCGATGCCTGAGCCCAGCACACAACCGATGCGGGTGGCCAAGTCATCGTCGAGCGCCGTGCCACTGGGCAGGCCGGCGTCGGCCACGGCCTGGCTGGCGGCCGCGATACCGTAATGGATGAAGGTGTCCATCGTGCGCGCCTCTTTGACGCTCATGTAGGACTCCAGGTCGAAGCCCTTCACCTCGCCAGCAATTTTGCAGGCGAAGGTGGAGGCATCAAATTTGGTGATCAGATCGATACCGGACTTGCCGGCAAGCAGGCCAGCCCAGGCATCAGCCACTGTGTTACCCACGGGGCTGACGCAGCCTAAACCAGTTACAACAACACGACGACGGGTCATGGTCAGGTGCAATCAGAAGGTTGTCAGAAAAGGGCCGCCAAAGGCAGCAAGACGCCCACTGGTGCGGGCAGGGCGACGACGCCAAAGCGCCGCAACACCATCTCAGGCCTTCTGGTGCGTGTTGGCGTAGTCGATGGCGTTTTGCACCGTGGTGATCTTTTCGGCGTCCTCATCCGGGATCTCAATACCGAACTCGTCTTCAAGCGCCATCACCAGTTCCACCGTGTCCAGGGAGTCAGCGCCCAGATCAGCCACAAAGGCTTTTTCATTGGTCACTTGAGACTCTTCAACACCGAGTTGTTCGGCAATGATTTTTTTGACGCGTGCTTCGATATCGCTCATGGTTCACTCGGAAGGTTGTGGAGGAATTGGTGATTTTAGCCGTGCTTCGGACCGAGCCGGGACACTTGTTATTCAGGGACGGCAACCGGGCGCGCCAGCGGCCCTGGCCAAGCCTTACATGAACATCCCGCCATTGACGTGCAGTTCCTGTCCGGTCACATAACCTGCTTCGGGTGAGGCCAGAAAGGCCACGGCGTGCGCCACATCGGCGGGCGTGCCCAGGTGGCCCAGCGGAATCTGACCCAGCAGGGCCTGTTGTTGTTCCGGCGTGAGGCTGGCCGTCATGTCAGTGGCGATGAAGCCGGGAGCCACGCAGTTGACTGTGATGTTGCGCGAACCGAGTTCGCGCGCCAGCGCGCGGGTCATGCCGGCCACACCGGCCTTGGCAGCGGCGTAGTTGGCCTGGCCGGCATTGCCGGAGGCACCCACGACCGACGTGATGCTGATGATCCGGCCATAGCGTGCCTTCATCATCGTCCGCATCACCGCGCGGCTCATGCGGAACACGGCCTTGAGGTTGGTGTCGAGCACCGCGTCCCACTCGTCATCCTTCATGCGCATGGCCAGGTTGTCACGCGTGATGCCGGCGTTGTTGACCAAGACCTGCAGGCCACCGTACGACTGCTGGATGGCCGCAATAAGGTTGTCCACGCCCGCAGCGTCATTGACATCGAGACAGCGGCCGATGCAGCCGTCAAAACCGGCCAGCGCCTCGGTGATGCGCGCCGCGCCAGCCTCTGTGGTGGCGGTGCCAATGACGCGCAGCCCACGCTGCGCCAGCGTCAGCGCGATCGCCGCGCCAATGCCGCGCGAGGCGCCTGTGACCAGGGCAACCTGGCCTTTGAGATCCTTCGTACTCATGCCAATGCCCCCTTCACGTCCGCCAACGAAGCGGGATCGGCCAGCGCCAGTCCCTGCAGTTCGGGGTCGATGCGCTTGACGAGGCCGGCCAGCACCTTGCCCGGTCCGCTTTCGACCAGGGTCCGCACGCCCCGGGCTTTCAGCGCCTGCACGCACTCGACCCAGCGTACCGGGCCGAAAGCCTGCCGCACCAGGGCATCGCAAATGCGGGCCGGGTCGCTTTCAAACGCCACATCGATGTTGTTGACCAGCGGCAACTGCGGCGCGCGCAGTTCGGTCAGCGCCAACTGCTCTCGCAGGCGTTCAGCGGCCGGCTGCATCAGGCTGGAATGAAAGGGTGCCGAGACCGGCAGCAGCAGCGCGCGCTTGGCGCCAGCAGCCTTCAGCAGCTCGCAGGCCTTGTCCACGGCCGCCTTGCTGCCGGCGATCACGGTTTGGGCCGGGTCATTGAAATTGGCCGCTTCCACCACCTCGTCCGAAGCCGGACCGAAGCCTTGGGTCACCTCGGCGCAGACCGTGATCACGCGTGCGGCGTCCATGCCCAGAATGGCCGCCATGGCACCGCGCCCGACCGGCACCGCCTCTTGCATGGCTTGCGCTCGCAGCCGCACCAAAGGCGCCGCTTGGGTCAGCGTCAGCACGCCAGCTGCCACCAGCGCCGAGTACTCGCCCAGTGAATGGCCCGCGACGGCCGCCGGTGCCAGGCCGGTCTCGGCCATCCAGACCCGGTAAGCTGCCACGCCAGCCACCAGCATCACCGGCTGGGTGTTGGTGGTCAGGGCCAGCGCTTCCTTGGGGCCCTCATGAATCAGGTGCGCCAGATCTTCGCCAAGGGCGTCAGAGGCCTCGGCCAATGCCGCCAGCACGGCGGGGTGCTGCCCCCAGGCGTCAAGCATGCCAACCGACTGCGAGCCCTGGCCCGGAAAAACAAAGGCAAATGGTGTCATGGGAATCGTCAAATTTTTGGATCAAAACCGGCTTCAGGCCTTACCCAGTCTATCTCTACCGCTATAAATCAAGGAGCACGGCACCCCAGGTGAAACCACCGCCTACGCCCTCCAGCATCACCGTGTCGCCCGGCCGGATGCGGCCGCTGCGCACCGCCACGTCCAAGGCCAGCGGGATCGAGGCAGCCGAGGTGTTGCCGTGTTGATCCACGGTCACGATCACCTTGTCCATCGACAGCTTGAGCTTGCGCGCCGTGCTTTGGATGATACGGATGTTGGCCTGATGCGGCACCAACCAGTCGATGTCCGCCTCGGTCCTGCCCGCCTTGGCCAGCGCCGCGTGCGCCGCCGCTTCCAGCAGGCCCACGGCCAGCTTGAACACGGCCTGTCCGTCCATCTTCAGCAGGGGGTCACCCAGCACCTGGCCACCGGCCACATGGCCGGGCACGCACAGGATGCCGACGTGCCGGCCATCGGCGTGCAGGTCGCTGGCCAGAAGGCCGGGGGTGTCGGAGGCTTCCAGCACCACGGCGCCAGCGCCATCGCCAAACAGCACACAGGTTGTTCTGTCTTTGAAATCGAGTATTCGGGAGAAAATCTCGGCGCCAACCACCAGCGCCTTGTTCGCAGCGCCGGTGCGGATCATGGCGTCGGCCACGGTGATCGCATAGACAAAACCGCTGCATACCGCCTGCACGTCAAACGCGGCCCCGCCGGCAGCACCGAGCTTGTGTTGCAGGATGCAGGCCGTGGAGGGAAACACCATGTCGGGCGTGGACGTTGCCACGATGATCAGGTCGATGTCGCTGGCCTGCAGGCCAGCGGCCTGCAACGCAGCGCGGGAGGCTTCCAGAGCGAGGTCGCTGCTGAACACGCCATCAGCGGCAAAGTGTCGGGCCCGGATGCCGGTTCGCTCCACAATCCAGTCGTCCGAGGTCTCCACCCCTTGTGCTGCCAGCTCGGCCACCAGGTCGGCGTTGCTAAGGCGCCTCGGTGGCAGGTAACTGCCGGTGCCAGTGATGCGGGCGTAGGCAGCCATGCTTCAGACGGCGGTCAGCGCCGGCGCGGGCGGGGCCTCAGGCAGAAGCGGCGCTGCGTGCGCGATCCGCGTCTGCAACTGTTGCAGCAGATCATTTCGGGCCGCATCGCGGGCCCGTGACAGGGCGTATGCAAAGCCCAGCTCATCGGTCGATCCGTGGCTTTTGAAGACCAAGCCGCGCAAACCCAGCAGGGCGCCGCCGTTGTAGCGGCGGTGGTCCATGCGCTTCTTCAGGGCGGCGATCACTGGATAGGCCGCCAGCGCCGCCAGTTTGGTCAACAGCGTACGAGAAAACTCGGCGCGCAGAAACTCGATGATCATGCCAGCCAGGCCCTCGCTGGCCTTGAGCGCGACATTGCCAACAAAGCCGTCGCACACGACGATGTCAGCGGTGCCCTTGAAGATGTCGTTGCCCTCAACATTGCCCACAAAATTGAGGTCTCCGGCCCGGGCCGCTGCGCGCATCAGTTCACCGGCCTGCTTGATCACCTCGTTGCCCTTGATGTCTTCCTCACCAATGTTGAGCAAACCGACCGTGGGCTTGTCGCCGCCGCCCAAGACCGACACCCAGGCCGAGCCCATCACAGCGAACTGCAGCAGATGGGCTGCCGAGCAGTCCACGTTGGCGCCCATGTCAAGCAGGGTGGTGGCACCGCCCCGGGCATTGGGAATCTGGGCCGCGATGGCCGGCCGGTCGATGCCGTCCAGCGTCTTGAGCAGGTAGCGCGAAATGGCCATCAGCGCCGCCGTGTTGCCGGCCGAGACGACGGCCTGCGCCGCACCGCCTTTGACCTGCTGGATCGCAACCCGCATGGACGAATCCTTTTTGCGCCGCAACGCGACTTCGAGCGGATCGTCCATGGTCACCACCTCGGTGGCAAGCACCACGGTGGCGCGGGGGTGCGTGAAGCCGGACATCGCGTCGGCCAGACCGACCAGCAGAAGCTGCGTGTCGGGGTTCTGATCGAGGAAGCGGCGACAGGCCGGCAGCGTCACCCGCGGGCCATGGTCCCCACCCATGCAATCGACGGCGATGGTGATCATGGGGTGCGAGCCGTTGCGTGATCGGCCAAGAGGCGGGTGATGACGGGCATCATCGAAAACAAAAACAAAGGCCCGAGGCTACGCGGGCAGTAGCATCGGGCCAGGACCGGGTGACCGCGATCAGGCTTCGGACTTGGTCTTCACCACCTTGCGGCCGCGGTAAAAACCGGTCGGGCTGATGTGGTGGCGCAGGTGGGTTTCACCCGTGGTGGACTCCACCGCGATGCCGGGCACGGTCAGCGCGTTGTGCGAACGATGCATACCGCGTTTGGACGGCGACTTCTTGTTTTGCTGGACAGCCATGGTCTGCTCCTTGCGTCTGAGCGCTGCCAGAGGCAGCGGGATCGGGGTTGGTGACACGCCCGGCTGGCAGCCGCGCGAAAGCCTTCAAGTATAGCGCAAGTGCCCCAGGCTCAACCCTGACCGCCAGAGCGAAGCTTGGCCAGGGCGGCAAAAGGATGGGGTTTTTCGGGCTGCGCAGCCTCAAAGCCGGGGTCGGACACGGTCATGGTGAGCCCGGGGGGGCACTGGTCGTGGCGCGGGACCAGGGGCAAGCCCATGAGCACTTCGTCCTCAACCAGCCCGGCCAGGTTAAATTGACGGCTGGTCACCAGCAAGTCCTCCTCGGCATCGTCATCGGCGGCCTCGGCCACAGCTTCAGTGGCCACAAAGCGAAACCAGCGGTCCACCGCCACCTGGATGTCGGCCGGGCCAAGGCAGCGCTGGCAGGTCAGGGGCAGGCGGGCCGCAACGGTCAGGTGCAGCCAAGCCTGCGAAGCGCCAATCGCATCGGTCCGCAGTTCGCCCTGCGCCGCCCAGCTCAATGGCAAATCACCGCCCAAGCCTTGTGTTTCCTGCATCAGCCGCTCATAATTTGATAGCGTATCGCGGCCTTCCCGCCGTGTCGCGGCTTCGGCAAAGGCTTGAACGTCAAGTGGCGGGGGAGTGCAGTCCTGGGTCATGAGGGCAGTGTAAGAGAATCGCGGCATGAATGATGCCCTCCCGCGCCGGCTTGTGCTCGGCTCCACCTCGCCTTACCGACGCGACCTGCTGGCGCGCCTGCGCATCCCGTTCGAGGTGGCCGCGCCCGATGTTGATGAAACGCCCCACCCACACGAGACGCCGCAGCAACTCGCCTGCCGGCTGGCCATGACCAAGGCACAGACAGTGGCCACGCGTTTTCCGCACCATGTGGTGATCGGCTCGGACCAGGTTGCCGATCTGGCAGGCCAGCCGCTGGGCAAGCCCGGCAACCATGAGCGAGCGGTGGCGCAATTGCGCCAGATGCGCGGGCAAACCGTGGTCTTCCAAACCGCCGTGGCCGTGGTCTGCCAGGCCAGCGGCTTTGCCCAAATGGACCTGGCCCAGGTCAAAGTGCTGTTCCGCGACCTCAGCGACGCGGAGATCGAAGCCTATCTGTTGACTGAGACGCCATACGACTGTGCTGGCAGCGCCAAAAGCGAGGGTTTGGGCATTGCCCTGCTCGAACGCATCGACAGCGACGACCCGACCGCGCTGGTGGGCCTGCCACTGATCCGCACCTGTCGCATGCTGGAGGCGGCCGGCCTGCGGCTGCTGGCTGCATGACCGACCTGCCGATGGCTGCGCCAGCGCAAGGCCAGCGCGGCAGGCTGTACCTGGTCCCTGCACCTCTGGACTTCGGCTGCGCCGAACAAACGGATCTGCAAGACAGCCTGCCGCTTGGCACGCTGGCTGTGGCGGCCCGCCTCGGCCACTGGGTCTGCGAAAACGCCAAAAGCACGCGGGCCTACCTCAAGCGCATCCATCAGATCGTCCCCTTGCAGCAAACCCTGCAAGACCTGTCGCTGCAAGAACTGCCGCACGATGTACACAAAAAAGGCGATCACCTGGTCGGCTTTGATGCCCGGCCCCTGCTGGCGCCAGCCTTGGCCGGGCATGACATCGGGCTGGTCAGTGAAGCCGGCATGCCGGCTGTGGCTGACCCTGGGGCTTCCGTGGTCCGGGCCGCCCACGACCTGAGCCTGACGGTGATCCCGCTGGTCGGTCCAGTGTCACTGCTGCTGGCACTGGCTGCCAGCGGCCTGAACGGTCAGGCGTTTGCCTTTGCCGGCTACCTGCCGCACGACGCGGTGGCCCGAACCCAGCGCATCCGCGAACTGGAGTCGCTCGCCCTCAAAAGTGGACAGACCCAGATCTTCATTGAAACGCCCTACCGCAATGCCGCCCTGTTGCAGGCGCTGTTGCAGACCCTGCAGCACAACACCCGACTGGCGATATGCAGTGGTCTGACGCTGAGCAACAGCCAGTGTGTGAGCCAGACCGTCAAGCAGTGGCGAGGCCAGAGCCCGGCGCCGGGCCCGGACAAGCAGACACCGGCGATCTTCGCGATCGGGCGCTGAGGATGTGGCTTCAGCGCAAGGCCGGGCTGCGCGCAGTCGCCCGCACAGCTGCGTCGCCGATGGCCGCGCCAAAACGCTTGACCAGACGCTCGGCCACATTCTCTCGCCGGGTGTAGTCCACCAGGTCTTCGGCCTTGACGATTTCACGCGCGACGAAATCGAGGTTGCCCAACTGATCGGCCAAGCCCATTTGAATCGCCTGTTCGCCGCTCCAAAACAGGCCGCTGAACATCTCGGGCGATTCTTTCAGGCGATCACCACGACCGGTGCGTACCACCTGGATGAATTGCTGGTGAATTTGGTTGAGCATGGACTGGGCAAACATCCGCTGCTTGTCGGTCTGTGGGCTGAAAGGGTCCAGAAAACCTTTGTTTTCGCCAGCCGTCATCAGCCTGCGCTCGATGCCCAGTTTGTCCATCAGGCCGGTGAAGCCAAAACCATCCATCAACACGCCAATGCTGCCGACAATGCTGGCCTTATCGACAAAGATCTTGTCGGCGGCCACGGCGATGTAATAGGCGGCCGAGGCACAGGACTCCTCCACCACCGCGTACACCGGCTTCTGGTGCTTGGCCTTGAGGCGGCGGATTTCGTCGTTGATGATGCCAGCCTGCACCGGGCTGCCGCCGGGCGAGTTGATCAGCAGCACCACGGCCCGCGCACCTTCGTCCTCGAACGCACTGCGCAAGGCAGCCCCAATCTGGTCCGCACTGGCTTCAGCGCCCGACGCAATCTCCCCCTTGATCTCCACCACCGCGGTGTGCGGCAGGGACACGTCCTGGGACGGACCTGAGCGGCTGAGACCAACCCAGAACACCACCACGAGAAACCCCAACCAGGAAAAGCGCAAAGCGTTGCGCCAGCGGCGTGCCAAGCGCTGTTCTTCCAGCGTCGCAAAAGCCAGTTTTTCGAGAGTGGCTCGCTCCCAGCCCGTGTCACGTGGCGGCTGTGGGGGGGGCAGGTTGCCGTCGGATGGGCTGGGCTCGTTCATTTAAAACTCGAGGGGTTGGAGGTGAGGGGCAGTATGCCAGTGCACGACACCATCGCGCTCGGACAGGGCGATTTTGACCAACCCACCGCGGCAGGGCCCGCCGCGGCACTGGCCGGTCTGAGGCTGGTACAGGGCGCCATGGGTGGCACAGATCAGCCAGTCGCCACTGCGGTCAAAAAACTGGTTAGGCTGGAAATCCATCTCCATCGCGACATGGGCACAGCGGTTCAGGTAGGCGTGCACCTCGCCTTGGTAACGGACGGCAAAGGCGCGGCAGGTCTGGCCGCCATAAACCACCTCAAAGGGCACAGCTGCGCCGCTGTTGACCAAATCGGCCGAGGCACAGAGTGCGATTGCATCGCCCTGCAACATGGTCAGATCCTTTCCTCACGCATGCTGCAGCAGCCAATGCGCCAATTCGGGCACCGAATGCGCCACAAACTGCGGGCCGAGCGCGTCGAACGCCTCCGGGCTGTGGGCGCCGTAGCTCACCGCCACACTGGCGCAGCCGGCGTTGCGCGCCATCTGCAGGTCATGGGTGGTGTCGCCAATCATCAGGGTGCGCGCCGGTGTCACGCCAAACTCGGCCATCAGTTCGTTCAGCATGCTCGGGTGCGGCTTGCCTGCGGTCTCGTCAGCGGTGCGCGAGGCATCGAACAAGCCACGCAGCTCAACGGCCTGCAGGGCCGCATCCAGGCCGCTGCGACTTTTTCCCGTGGCCACCGTCAGCAGGTACTGGCGCGCCTTGAGCGCGGCGAGCATGCTCAAGGTCCCGTCAAACAGGCTGATGCGGTGCTGCTCGGCCATGTAGTGATGGCGGTAGCGCTCGCCAAGCTCGGGGTGACGCGCCTCGGGCACATCCGGTGCGGCATGGGCCAGCGCCGCCCGCAGGCCCATGCCAATGACAAAGGCGGCATCGCGGTCGCTCGGCACCGTGCCGCCCACATCCCGCACGGCCGCCTGGATGCTGCGCGCGATGATGGCCGTGGAGTCAAACAAGGTGCCATCCCAGTCAAAGGCGATCAAATCGAATTGCCGGGGGCGGGCAGATGGTTCAGGCGGTGACAGGGGCAACATGGTGATAAAAAGTGTCCAGTTCGGGGGGTAAATCGGCAAGCAGCGTCTGACGCGCGCCACTGACCGGGTGCGTGAATTCCAGGCGCCATGCGTGCAAAAACATGCGTTTGAGCGAGGCACCGCCGGGAGCCCGCATCAGGGACTTGTTCAATTCGAAGTCGCCGTACTTGTCGTCGCCGGCAATCGGGAAACCCTCGCTGGCCAGGTGCACCCGAATCTGGTGGGTGCGGCCGGTGCGGATCGTCACCTCCAGCAGCGTAAAGCCGGCGCCTCGGTGCTTTATTTTGACCAGGGTCAAGGCAGCCATGGCGTCGGGGTCGTCCTTGGCCACAATGCGAACCCGGCGCTCGCCGTCAGGCAACAGGTATTTGTGCAGGGACTTGTCCAGCACTTTGCGCTGAGCCGGCCATTGGCCGACCACCAGCGCCAAATAGGTTTTGCCGGTTTCGCGCTGGCGAAACTGGTCTTGCAACTGGCGCAGGGCCGAGCGCTTCTTGGCCAGCAGCAGGATGCCGCTGGTCTCACGGTCCAGCCGGTGCACCAGCTCCAGAAACGGCGCCTGCGGCCGCGCCATGCGCAGCTGCTCGATGACACCAAAACTCACGCCCGAGCCGCCATGCACCGCCAATCCGGCCGGCTTGTCGATGGCCAGAAGCTGGTCGTCTTCGAACAGCACCACAAACTGCTGCGCCGGTGCCGCCTGCGCCACGGCGACCATCTGCTGGGCCTTACCGGCCATGCGTTCGGACACCCGAACCGGCGGCAAGCGCACCAGATCACCCGCCTGCACGCGGGCGTCGGCGCCAGCGCGGCCTTTGTTGACCCGCACCTCGCCGCTGCGGATGATGCGGTAAACATGGGTTTTCGGCACGCCCTTGAGGTGACGCATCAGGTAATTGTCAAGCCGTTGCCCCGCGCTGTCGTCATCGACGGTCAGGGTTTTGGACTGGGGCGGCGACGGCGTCGGATTGGCGCCTATAATGTCTTTCACTAGCGCTGAGCTGTAAGTGGTTGATTTGTCTGGAGTTTAGTCCACACGCCATCCACAGCCCCGCTGGCAGGTCGATACCGCCGGGCGCGATGCACGCAAACCACAGGCCAGTTGCCTGTGGTGGTCTGCACAACGCCGGGTCAAGACGACGCCTTGAACCACTGATACGGAATACCCCAAGTCTGCAGACCCTCAGTCTGTGGACGGAATGAAGCGAGATGTTTGTGTTGATGAGCCTGTTCTTCTTATGCCTGCGGCGCGTATTCGCGCCGTTGTCTGGCATGGGACGGCCATCAGTGTCCACGCCGTGGTCACAGCCTGCTACAGCAGCAGTCGCAACCCCACAACCCAGGCTCCCCGCTCACCTCCACGCGCCTACGCCCGGACTGCTCTTTTGAGTCCTGGTTCTCCGGCAATTCCTCCTCAGTTCAAAGCGTCAGTTCCGGTATCAATGGCTCGTCATGAGCCGGTTGAATGGTATGAACTGAAGGAACGCTACCCATGAAACGGATGCTGATCAACGCCACGCAGGCTGAAGAACGCCGCCTGGCCATTGTCGATGGACAAAAACTGCTCGACTACGAAATCGAGATCGAAGGGCGCGAACAGCGCAAAGGCAATATCTACAAAGCGGTGGTGACCCGGGTTGAACCCTCGCTCGAAGCCTGCTTTGTCGACTATGGCGAAGACCGCCACGGCTTCTTGCCGTTCAAGGAAATTTCACGCCAGTATTTCCAGCCCGGCGTCGCCGCCAGCCAAGCCCGCATCCAGGATGCCATCCGCGAAGGCCAGGAACTGCTGGTTCAGGTGGAAAAAGAAGAACGCGGCAACAAGGGCGCAGCGCTCACCACCTTTGTCTCATTGGCCGGCCGTTATGTGGTGCTGATGCCCAACAACCCACGTGGCGGCGGCGTGTCACGCCGCATCGAGGGCGAAGACCGGGCCGACCTCAAGGAGGCGCTGGACCAGCTCGAATACCCCAATGGCATGAGCATCATTGCGCGCACCGCCGGCATTGGCCGCAGCGCGCCGGAACTGCAGTGGGACCTGAACTACCTGCTCAAACTCTGGACCGCCATTGACGGCGCGGCCAAAGGTGGCAAAGGCGCCTTCTTGATTTACCAGGAATCGAGCCTGGTGATACGCGCCATCCGCGACTACTTCAACCACGACATCGGCGACATCCTGATCGACACCGACGACGTCTACGACCAGGCCCAGCAGTTCATGGCGCACGTGATGCCCGAGCATGCGGCCCGCGTCAAACGCTACCGCGATGACGCGCCACTGTTCTCGCGTTTCCAGATTGAGCACCAGATCGAATCGGCCTATGCCCGCACTGTGCAATTGCCCAGCGGCGGCGCGATTGTGATTGACCACACCGAGGCCCTGGTGTCGGTGGACGTGAACTCGGCGCGCGCCATTCGCGGCGGCGACATCGAAGAGACCGCCACCCGCACCAACCTGGAGGCTGCCGACGAAGTGGCGCGCCAGATGCGGCTGCGCGACCTCGGCGGCCTGATCGTGATCGACTTCATTGACATGGAAGAAAGCCGCAACCGGCGCGAGGTGGAAAGCCGGCTGCGCGACGCGCTGCGGCAGGACCGCGCCCGGGTTCAGTTCGGCACCATCAGCAAGTTTGGCCTGATGGAGATGAGCCGGCAGCGGCTGCGCCCGGCGCTGAGCGAAGGCGCCTCCATCCCCTGCCCGCGTTGCGGTGGCGCTGGTCATATTCGCGACACTGAATCGAGCGCGCTGCAGATCCTGCGCATCATCCAGGAAGAATCGCTCAAGGACAACACGGCCTCGGTGCTGTGCCAGGTGCCGGTCGAGGTGGCCTCGTTCCTGCTCAATGAAAAACGCACCGAGATCGCCAAAATCGAGCTCAAGCAGCGCATCAATGTGCTGATGGTGCCCAACAAGGCCCTGGAAACCCCCAACTACAAGCTCGAGCGGCTCAAGCACGACGACCCACGGCTCGACAACATCCAGGCCTCTTACAAAATGGCCGAAGAAATTGAGGACGCCACGTCGGTCACACGCCGCTCGCAAGAGCCGACCAACAAGCAAACGCCCGTGATCAAGGGCGTGCTGCCCGACGCGCCGGCACCTGCCGCTGCGCCACGGCCCGAAACGCCCAAACCCGTCGCCCAAGCCGCCGCGCCGGCTGTACCGGCCCTGGCAGAGAAGCCAGCATCGCCAGCACCAGCGGCAGAAAAAGGCTTTTTTGGCTGGGTCAAGCAACTGTTTGCACCGGCTCCCACCCCAGCGCCGGTGGTGGCGCCCAAAGTGCAGCCCGAGCCGCCGCGTGACGACAAGCGCGACGGCCGAGGACGCGACGCCGCCCGCCGCGCTGAACCCCGTGCCGAGGGCCGGCCTGAAGGGCGTGGCGAGCCTCGTGCCGACGGCCGGGGTGGCCGCGGCGGCCGGGGCGGTCGGGGACGGAGCGAACGCACCGGACCAGGGCAGCGAGACCGCATGGACGCCGACGGCAAGCCGACCGGCCACGAGGGCGTGAATCTGCCAGACGCCCCGGCCTCGGCCGCGGAAGCGCCGGCTGCCGAGGCTCGCACGGAGCGTCCCGGGCGAAATGGTGAGCGTGGTGAGCGCAATGATCGTGGAGAACGCAGCCGCGGCGAGCGCCGACCTGAGCGCAGCCGTCGCCCCGACGACGCGACCCGAACCGACGAGGCCGCTGCGCCAGCCGGCAATGGCGGCGACGCCCATCTGCGAGCGTCTGACGACACGGCAGCGCAAACAGCCGGTGATGCCACGGCCGAGGCTGGCAACCGCACGCAAGGCGGTGAGGCACGCGAGAAACGCAGCCGTGGCCGTGACCGGGGCCCCCGCGCCGAGCGCGGCGACCGCCCGGAACGCCAGGACCGACCGGAAGTTCAAGGCCGCGAGGCA
>JBAXMQ010000033.1:0-27495 GCA_037134215.1 Betaproteobacteria bacterium | reverse complement strand
ACCCTGTTCTGGCCGGCCATGCTGCATTTCAGCGGCCGCAAGGTGCCCGACGCCATCAACGTGCACGGCTTTCTGACCGTCAACAGCGAAAAAATGAGCAAGAGCCGGGGCACCGGCCTGGACCCGCTCAAATACCTGAGCCTGGGCATGAACCCCGAATGGCTGCGCTACTATCTGGCGGCCAAGCTCAATGGCCGCAATGAAGACGTCGAGTTCAACCCCGAGGACTTCATGGCGCGGGTCAACAGCGACCTGATCGGCAAGTACGTCAACATCGCCAGCCGGGCAGCCGGTTTCATCGCCAAGCGTTTTGACGGCGCGCTGGGCGAGGTGTCGGCCGACGGGCAGGCCTTGCTGCACGTTCTGCGCGGTGCGCAAGACACTATCGCCCAGCTGTATGAAAACCGTGACACCGCACGCGCCCTGCGCGACACCATGCTGCTGGCCGACCGCGTCAACGAGTACGTGGACGCCAACAAACCCTGGGAACTGGCCAAACAGGCCGGCATGGACGCGCGGCTGCAGGACGTGTGCACCGTCTGCATCGAAGCCTTCCGCGTGCTGTCGGTCTACCTCAAGCCGGTACTACCCACGCTGGCGGCCCAGGTCGAGGCCCTGCTGGGTGTGGCGCCGCTGACCTTGGCTGACGCGGGCGTGGCGCTGGGCGCCGGCCACCGCATCGGCAGCTACCAGCACCTGATGCAGCGCGTTGACGTCAAGCAGCTTGAGGCCTTGTTTGAGGCTCCAGCCCCAGTGGATACTGGGGTTACAGCTATTGAATCTGTAGCACCAGGCGGAGAGGACATCGCCGCGCCGATTGGCATCGACGACTTTGCCAAGGTGGACCTGCGCATCGCCAAAATCGTGCAGTGCGAGGCCGTAGAGGGCTCCACCAAGCTGCTGCGCCTGACCCTGGATGCGGGAGAGATTGACGCCAACGGCCAGCCGCGGCTACGCAATGTCTTCAGCGGCATTGCCAGCGCCTACCGGCCCGAGCAGCTGACCGGGCAGCTGACGGTGCTGGTGGCCAACCTGGCGCCGCGCAAGATGAAGTTCGGCGTGTCCGAGGGCATGGTGCTGGCAGCCAGCCATGGCAATGAAAAAGCCCATCCGGGCATCTTTATCCTCAACCCCGGGTCGGGGGCCACCCCCGGCTTGCGGGTGCGTTAGCCCCCGCCAAACGTCCAGACCGCGAGATCACCATGTTTCCCTGGATCCGCGGCTGGACCGACATCGAACGCACCACCCAGGCGAACACCCGGTTGGGAGTGACCCTGACCTTTGTGGCCGGTGCCACCAATGCCGGCGGCTTTCTGGCTGTGGGCCAATACACCTCGCACATGACGGGCGTGGTGTCCAACATTGCCGATGCCATTGTGCTGGGCCATGTGGTGCTGGCGCTGGGCAGTCTCTGCATGGTGTTGGCCTTTTTGGGCGGCGCCATGTGCACCGCCGTGCTGGTGAATTGGGGCCTGCGCCAGTCCCTGCGCAGCGCCTACGGCCTGCCACTGCTGCTGGAGTCGATGCTGCTGCTGATTTTTGGGCTGTTTGGCGGCGCCATCAGCCTGGCCGGCTCGATTTTTGTGCCCCTGACCGTGCTGCTGCTGTGTTTCATCATGGGCCTGCAAAACGCCGTCATCACCAAGATCTCGAACGCCGAAATCCGCACCACCCACGTCACCGGCCTGCTCACCGACTTTGGCATCGAGCTGGGCAAGCTGCTTTACGTCAACACCAACGATGGCACCGCCCCGGTGCTGGCCAACCGGCACAAGTTGGCGCTGCAGGCCAAACTGATCACCAGCTTTCTGGTGGGCGGGCTGGTCGGGGCCATGGGCTTCAAGCAGGCCGGTTTCATCATGTCATTGCCGCTGGCTCTGGTACTGCTGGCACTGGTGGTGCGCCCGCTCTGGACTGATTTACGGCGGCACCTGCCACCGGCTTGAGTCGCTGGCCCGCTAAAATGAGCCGAAAGGTGACACCCATGAGTTTCTTCTCCCGCACGCCCTACCAATCCGAAGTCACCCGCTTCATCGACGCGCTCAAGGCCCGTGACCCGGCGCTTGAGGCCAAGCAACGCCAGGGGCGCGAGTTGCTGTGGGACAAAGCCGTGGACCGCAGTGCCCAGCGCGAATACCGCGAGGCGGGCGTGGCGCAAAAGCCCTACGTCTACCAGACCGACAAAAGCCAGCCCTGAACATGGCCCTGGCGGCAAGCATGCCGGAGGTGGTTGACCATGTGGCGGTGGCGCGCCTGTATGGCGAACCGCTGTTCGCCATGCCGCAGGACCTGTACATCCCACCCGATGCGCTGGAGGTGTTTCTGGAGGCTTTTGAAGGCCCGCTGGACCTGCTGCTGTACCTGATACGCAAGCAAAACTTCAACATCCTCGACATCCCGATGGCGGGCGTGACGCGCCAATACCTGAGCTACGTCGAAGAAATCCGCGGTCGCAACCTGGAGTTGGCGGCCGAGTACCTGCTGATGGCGGCCATGCTGATCGAGATCAAGTCGCGCATGCTGCTGCCGCCGCGCAAGTTGGCCGGAGGCGAGGAGGCGGAAGACCCGCGCGCCGAACTGGTACGCCGGCTGCTGGAGTATGAGCAAATGAAGCTGGCAGCAGCCGCTTTGAATACCGTGCCCCAGCTGGGGCGCGATTTCCTCAAAGCCCAGGTGTTCATCGAGCATTCGCTGCAGCCCCGCTTTCCCGAGGTCGCCTTGCCCGACCTGCAGGAGGCCTGGCGCGACATCATGAAGCGGGCCCGCCTGGTGCAACACCACCACATCACCCGCGAAGAACTGTCGGTGCGCGAGCACATGAGCCTGGTGCTGAAAAAACTGCAGGGCCGCCGTTTTGTTGAATTCGAAGCCTTGTTCGACCCCAGCAAAGGCGCGCCCGTGCTGGTGGTGACCTTCATTGCCCTGCTCGAACTCGCCAAGGAGACCCTGGTCGAAATCACCCAGGCCGAAGCCTTCGCGCCGATTTACGTGCGCCTGGCCTACACCCCGGCCTGAAGCGCTGCAGCGGGCCTCAGGCCAGTTCGGCCGCCGGACCGCGCGCCATCAGCCGTGCCACAGCGTCGACGGCGCGTAGTTCGCCATCGAGCAGGGCCACCACGGTCTGCGCAATCGGCATTTCCAGCCCAAGGCGGTGCGCCCGCTCGACCACCGTACGGGCGCTGTACACCCCCTCGGCCACGTGGCCCAGGGCCGCCACGGCCTGCGCACAACTCTGACCGGCCGCCAGCGCCAGCCCGACCTGGCGGTTGCGCGACAGGTCCCCGGTGGCCGTCAGCACCAGGTCCCCCAGGCCGCTCAAGCCCATAAAGGTTTCCGTACGTGCCCCCAGGGCCAACCCCAGCCTCGTCATTTCAGCCAGTCCCCGGGTGATGAGCGCGGCGCGGGCATTCAGGCCCAGGTTCAGGCCGTCACACAGGCCGGTGGCGATGGCCAGCACGTTTTTCAGCGCGCCGCCCACCTCTACCCCGATCAGGTCGTCATTGGCATAGACGCGCAGCGCGGCGCCATGAAAGGCAGCCACCAGGGCCTGTCGCACGGCAGGGTTCGGGCTGGCGGCCACCAGGGCCGTGGGCTGGCCGCGCGCCACCTCCAGGGCAAAACTCGGGCCGCTCAAGGCACCGCCCTGCACCGCAGGCGCCAACTGGGCCTGGATTTCATGGGCCATCAGCCCCGCGCTGCCGGCCACACCGGGCTCAAAGCCTTTGCAGAGCCAGGCCAGTGGCACCCGGCAGCCGCTCAATGAGGTCAACAAACCGCGCAGGCCGGCCATCGGCGAAGCAAGCACCACGAGGTCAGCTTCGGCCGCCAGGGCTTGGGCCCCAGCCTGCACTGGCCCCAGCACGCGCAAGCGCGGCGGCAAGGTCACGCCGGCCAGGTAGCGGTGGTTTTCACGGCTGGCCTGCATTGCTGCGGCCTGCTCAGCATCGCGGGCCCACAGCGTGACGCTGTGGTCAGCCTGGTCGCGGCTGGCGGCGCTGACCGCAAGGGCGGTCCCCCAGGCACCAGCGCCGATGACTACTATTTTCATAGCAAACTATGCCCACAGCACAGGGGCTAGCAGCCTAAATGATCATTGGGTCACGATGCGTGGCGCGTCGTCTGCGGCCGCCTGCTGCTGCTCGTACATGGCCTGGAAGTTGATTTCTGACAGGTGCACCGGCGGAAAACCGCCGCGCTGGATCAGGTCGGCCACATTGCCACGCAGGTAGGGGTAAACAATCTGGGGGCAGGCAATGCCCATGATCTGACTCATCTGCTCAGCCGGCAGGTTGCGGATCTCGAAGATACCCGCCTGCATCACTTCAGCCAAAAACACCGTTTTGTCTTGGATCTTGGTCTGCACCGTGGCCGTGACCGTCACCTCAAACACACCCTCGGCCACCGGGTTGGCGTTGACGCCAAGCTGGATGTCCACGGTGGGCGACTCCTGCTCCAGCAGGATAGCTGGCGAGTTGGGCTGCTCCAGCGAGGCCTCTTTCAGGTAAACGCGTTGAATCTGGAAAACGGGGTCGAGTTGCTCTGACATGGCGGTTCTTTCGGGTCAAACAAAAAAGCCCGCCCTGGGCCTGTCACAACAGGCACGCAGCGGGGTTAGAGGAATTATCTCAGCAGCGCCGACGGTGGGCATCGGGCCATCGGCCGCTCAGGCGGCCTGCAGCAGCGGCATCAGGCCACCCTGGCCGTCGAGGGCGACCAGGTCGTCGCAGCCGCCGACATGCGTTGCGCCGACAAAAATCTGGGGCACGGTGCGCCGGCCCGTCAGGTCCATCATTTGCTGGCGCTGCGCCGGGTCGGTATCGATCCGGATTTCTTCAATGGTCGCGACACCACGGGCCTTGAGCAATTGTTTGGCGCGCACGCAATAGGGGCAAACGGCGGTGGTGTACATCTTGACAGCTTGCATGGCTGGGTCTCCGAAGGGTCAGGCTTTTTCAAGCGGAAGGTTGGCGCTGCGCCAGGCGGTCAGGCCACCGGCGAGGGATTGAGCTTGCTCATAGCCCAGCTTTTTGGCAATGGCCAGGGCCCGGCCCGACCGGGCGCCGGTCTGGCAGACCAGGATCAGCGGCAAATTTTTGTTTTTGACTTGGGCCGCCAGCTTGTCCTCAAGCTGGTTCAGCGGAACGTTGCGGGCGCCCACCACATGACCAGTGGCAAACTCCTCAGCTTCGCACACATCGACGACGACCGCCTTGTCGCGGTTCATCAGTTGCACAGCTTGCGTGGGGCTGAGCCCACCGCCTGCGCCTTTGATCACCGGCCAAAACAGCAGGCTACCCGAAACCAAGGCAACGCTGATCAGCATCCAATTGTCGATAATAAACTTCAAAACTGATTCCTTTAAGTGAGCCGGACGCGGCATGCGTAAGGAGCGCATTTTAGAATGGCGAGCGGTTCTCTGCCGGTCGCCAGCCGCTTGACCCGTCGCCGACCCTGAGTTGCCACCTGGCACGCCAACCCTGAGCCGCTGCACCATGCACAAACTCGTACTGATCCGCCACGGTGAATCGACCTGGAACCTTGAGAACCGTTTCACCGGCTGGACCGACGTGGACCTGACTCCCACCGGGTTGGAACAGGCCAAGAACGCCGGTCGGGTGCTCAAGGCGGCGGGGTTTGACTTTGACGTGGCCTACACCAGCATGCTCAAGCGCGCTACCCGTACCCTGTGGCACGTGCTCGACGAGATGGACCGCACCTGGCTGCCGGTGGTCAATAACTGGCGCCTGAATGAGCGTCATTACGGTGCCCTGCAAGGCCTCAACAAGGCGGATATGGCGCGCCAATATGGCGAGGCCCAGGTGCTGGCCTGGCGGCGAAGCTACGACGTGCCCCCGCCGGCACTGGACCCGGCCGACCCCCGCTGCGAACGCAGCGACCCCCGCTACGCACGGCTCAAGCCCGAGCAGGTGCCCTTGACCGAATGCCTCAAAGACACGGTGGCGCGCGTCTTGCCGTTCTGGAACGAGGCGCTGGCACCCGCGCTCAAGAGTGGCCGCCGCCTGGTGGTAGCAGCCCATGGCAACTCGATCCGGGCGCTGGCCAAATACCTGGACAACATCTCTGACCAGGACATCGTCGGGCTGAATATTCCCAACGGCATTCCGCTGGTCTATGAACTCGACCAGGCGCTTCAGCCGATTCGTCATTACTACCTGGGTGACGAACAGGCCGTTGCCAAAGCGACTGCGGCCGTGGCATCTCAAGGTAAAGCCTAAGTAAATTGGGAACTTGGCAGGGGCTGAGGCGTCCAAGCGTGTATATTGGGTTGGCAGAGGAAATACTATGGGTCAAAAATTGAAAATCAGTGGTTGGGTGGCGCTTGGCGTAATGGCCGGAGCGCTGACCACCGTGTCCTTACAAACGGTGGCGCGTGGCTCGGTGGCCACATTGCCGCTGGAGGAGTTGCAGCAGCTCGCTGCAGTCTTTGGCATGGTCAAGAGCAACTATGTCGAGCCGGTGGATGACAAAAAGCTCATCACCGATGCGATCGTGGGCATGGTCTCCAGCCTGGACCCGCATTCCCAATACCTGGACAAAAAAGCCCTCAAAGAGTTCAACGAAGGCACCTCTGGCAGGTTTGTCGGCGTCGGTATCGAGATCGCCATGGAAGAAGGGTTGGTCAAGGTGGTTTCGCCGATTGAAGGCTCGCCCGCGTTCCGCGCCGGGCTCAAGCCCGGCGACCTGATCAGCAAAATCGACGATACCCCGGTCAAGGGCCTGACGCTGAGCGAGGCAGTCAAACGCATGCGGGGCGAGCCTGAGACCAAGGTCGTCCTCACCGTATGGCGCAAATCCGAGAACCGGACCTTTCCGGTCAGCATCACCCGCGATGAGATCCGCACCCAATCGGTCCGGGGCAAGCTGATCGAGCCCGGCTACGGCTGGATCCGGCTGAGCCAGTTCCAGGAACGCACGGTGGAAGACTTCGCCCGCAAGGCTGAGGAGATCTACAAACAAGACCCTAAGCTCAAGGGCCTGGTTCTCGACCTGCGCAATGACCCAGGTGGCTACCTGGACGCCGCCGTCGCGATCTCGGCCGCCTTTTTGCCGGAGAACGTGACCGTTGTGTCAGCCAACGGCCAGTTGCCGGAAAGCAAGTTCACCTACAAGGCTTCGGCAGAGTTCTACCAGCGCCGTGGCGGCAGCGACCCGCTCAAGCGATTGAATGAGGTCACCAAGGGCGCCATCAAGAACATTGCCCTGGTAGTTCTGGTGAACGAGGGCTCGGCTTCGGCCAGCGAGATCGTGGCCGGTGCCTTGCAAGACCACAAGCGGGCCACCATCATGGGCAACCAGACTTTCGGCAAAGGCTCGGTGCAAACAGCGGTCTGCCTGGACCCGGCCTACCGCATGGATAACTGCCCCAGCGCCGGCCTCAAGCTCACCACCAGCCGTTACTACACCCCCAGCGGCAAGTCGATCCAGGCCAAGGGCATCGTGCCTGACGTCATGGTGGACGAGACAGAAGAGGGCAACCTCTTTGCCGCGCTTCGCACCCGCGAGGCCGACTTGGAAAAACACCTGGGCAGCGGTCAAGGTGCCGAAGTGAAAGATCCGTCCCGGGACAAGGCTCGCGAGGACGCCCGCAAAAAGCTCGAGGATGAGATGAAGAAGCCTGTGGCAGACCGCAAGCTGCCGGAGTACGGGTCTGACAAGGATTTCCAGCTGATCCAGGCTCTGAACCAACTCAAGGGACGCCCCGTGATGGTGAGCAAGATCTTGACTGAACGCAAGGAAGAGCCCAAGGAAGATTGAACAGTCCATGACTGACGACCAGCTGCTGCGCTACTCGCGCCACATCCTGCTCGATGAGATAGGGATTGAGGGCCAGGCGCGCATCCTGGGCAGTCGGGTGCTGATGGTGGGCGCGGGCGGATTAGGTTCGGCAGCAGCGCTCTACCTCGGCTCCGCGGGCGTCGGTCACCTGACTGTGGTGGACCACGATACGGTGGACCTGACCAACCTGCAGCGCCAAATTGCCCACACCACCGATCGTTTGGGTCTGGCCAAAACGGCCTCGCTGCGGACCGCCATTGGCGACCTGAACCCGGAGGTGCAGGTCACGACGCTGGCACAACGCGCTGACGCGGCGCTGCTGGACAGCGAGGTCATGAAGGCCGACTTGGTGCTGGACTGCTGCGACAACTTCACGACCCGGCACGCCATCAACGCCGCCTGTGTGCGCCACCGCAAGCCGCTGGTGTCTGGCGCAGCGATACGCTTTGACGGGCAGATCTGTGTGTATGACCCGCGTGTGGACGATTCGCCCTGCTATGCCTGCGTTTTTCCGCCCAGTGACGACTTCGAAGAAACCCACTGCGCCACGATGGGCGTATTTGCCCCGCTGGTGGGCATCATCGGCGCCATGCAGGCGGCAGAAGCGCTCAAACTGCTCTGCCAGACAGGGCGCCCGCTGCGCGGGCGACTGCTGATGCTCGACGGACGGGAGATGGCATGGCACGAGCTCCGTTTGCCGCGCAACCCGCAATGTCCGGTGTGTGGGCCCTAGGGTTCACCCTGTTAAACTGCGCTGGTCCGGCCGTCCCGGATCACGCTGCCAATTTCACCCACGTCCCCCATCCGGCTGACACACATGATTGCTTTGCGTGATTTGAATCTCCACAGCGCGCTCAGCTTGCTGGGGCACGATAGCTCGAACCAGCTGGCCCACCACGCGGACTCATCGGTGACGTTTCTGCAGTATGTGATCGACCAACTGTGCGAGTTGTCACTCAAAGACCCTCTGACCGGGCTGGCAAACCGCCGGCATTTCGGTGAAGTATTGAACCGGGAGATCGATGTGGTGGCGCGCTCCGGCGAGCCGGCCCTGCTGCTGATGCTGGACATCGACCATTTCAAAAAAATCAACGACACGCATGGGCACCCCGTCGGGGATCAGGTGCTCCAGGCTGTCGCCAAATGTCTGGCGAACTGCGTTCGACCGATGGACACCGTGGCGCGTTACGGCGGCGAGGAGTTTGCGGTAATCCTGCCATCCTGCCAGATGAATTACGGACGTATCGTGGCTGACCGCATCAGGGAGAGCATTGAAGGACTCTGCGTCCGCTTGGCCAACGAGGTAGACCTGCAGGTCACGATCAGTGTCGGCGGCGCCTTCGCGCCGGAGTGGATACGGTCGACCACCACGGTGTGGACTGACCGCGCAGACCAGATGTTGTACCGGGCCAAAGCCGAGGGCCGCAACCGGGTTTGTATTGATCCGTACGATGAAGTTTCGGTAAGCGCCGAAGAAAAGAGCCTGCTGTTTGGCCATCTTCCGATCGGCGATGCCGTGTGGATGGACGGCGTGACCAACGAGGCCACGGGTGATGCCCCGAGGGCAGCACAATGATGAAGGTGAATCGACCATGAGCGACGTGCTGAATCCGCCCAAGGACCTGAGTGGCGGCAAGTTGCCGCCGCTCAAACCCATCGGCAAGGTGGTGGCCATCACCAGTGGCAAGGGAGGTGTGGGCAAGACCTTTGTCTCGGCCAATCTTGCCGCTGCTCTGGCCAAGCGTGGCAACCGCGTCCTGGTGCTTGACGCAGATCTGGGCCTGGCCAACCTCGACGTGGTGCTCAACCTGTACCCCAAAGTGACGCTGCATGACGTGTTCACCGGCAAGGCCAAGCTTGAAGACGCGGTGATCCGGGCACCAGGCGGTTTTTCTGTTCTGCTCGCCGGCTCGGGCATGGTGGAGTATTCGCGGCTGACAGCCGAGGTGCGTGACGACTTTTTGCGCATCATGAACAGCCTGACGCCGCACTACGACATCGTGCTTCTCGACACTGGCGCCGGCATTTCTGATGTGGTGCTGTTTGCCGTCTCACTCGCCTCGGAAGTGATGGTGGTGGCCACACCCGAGCCAACATCCCTGACCGACGCCTACGCGACGATCAAGGTACTGGCCGCCCAGCAGAAGCGGCAGACCATCCGGCTGGTGGTCAACCAGGCTGCGCGTCTGGGGGACGGACGCGCCATCACGACACAGCTCCAGCAGGTGCTGGACCGCTTTGTTCACAGCGAACCGGGCCGCCAGCTGCGGCTGATTCACATGGGCGACATTCCGGCCGACCCCCAGGTTCGGCAGGCCATCATGCGCCGACAGTTGCTGCTGCAGTCCATGCCAGGCTCTCCCGCAGGAATGGCCATCTCGCAACTGGCCCTGAAGCTGCAGGAAGCCGTCATGCGGTGACGATCCAGCCCTCGAGCGGATCCACCCCTTCGGGCAATCCGTAGCGCGGGTCGCCCGCCTCGCGGCGCATGCTGGCCCAGCCCGCCTGCATCAGACACAGAACAGCGTCAAGCGAGTCGCCACTGGCGTCCTCAATCAAGGCATCGCGCTGCGCGTGCGTGAGCTTGATCTGTAGCCCAAGACGGGTCTGGCCGATCTCCAGTGCCGTCACCAGATCCTTGCGGGCAATGAGCCGCTCCGGCGTCTGTCGCGCCCGGTCATCACTTTTGTAGCTGCGCGAACCCAGCACCTCCCGCGCCAGCATGCCGGGGTAAGCCTCCAGGGCGACCCGACGCGGCTGTCCGTCCGGCAAACGGTCCAGAGGGTCGCCGGCGTGAAGCCCAGGCAGGCAAACGCCTGCCGCCAGCAAGCGGGGCACACCCGCATGCAGCATGTAGGCCACCGGCGGGTTGACCCACTTCATGGAAGGGCTGGCTCCCGCCGGCCCGTCTGTGGCACGGTGGGCAAACTTACCGCCAGTCGGGCGCGACGCGCAAAAACCGGCAAAACACTCGCGCACCTGGGCGCGGCTCAGGCTGCTGTAATGACGAATGCATTCAGCCCAGTTGGTCGGCCAGCCCAAGGTCTCGACCAAGGCCCTTGGCAAACCAAAAGGCAGGTCAAATGCGCCGATCCAGGCCTGGGGTCGCATCAGCCAGGCCGCAAAATCATCGAGAGATGCAAGACGCTCCAAGTCGCCCAATGTCACCCGGCCACCCTGGGCCTGGCCCAGCGCCATAACAATGGGCTTGCGAGGGCCTGGGCTGCTGGAAAAATCGCAGCCGGCCAGCAAATGAGTCGCCAAACCTCAGGCGCGACCGATGATGCTGGCGGTGGCCATCAGTTCTTCCAGCAAAGCCAGAGATACCCCACCGGAGACCGAGTAGGGATCCAGCTCCGGCTTCTCGGCGTACTTGAGCAGGATCGATGCGTTGATGCGGGTCATGTCGACCTGACCCATGGTCCAGCCACCAAATCGCCGTGCCGAAATTTCTTCATAGTGCAGCAGCACCACTTCCTTGTGCCGGGCATCTTTCTGGATATGGCCATACAGTTCACTCACCGGCATCCTGCCGCCTTCGATGGCCTGCAGAAAGATACCGCCACCGTAGCACAGGATACCGGTGATGCCGCACTCGGGGTTGTGCTGGCGTGATTGCGACAAAATCATCTCGATCGCATCGGGACTGGTGTCGATTGCGCGACTCGCGTAAAGCAGACGTACCAACATATTCAGCCTTTCCTGGGCATGAGAGACAGAAACTCGCGGCGGAGGTTAGGGTCCTTGAGAAAGCTGCCGCGCATGACCGAATTGATCATCTTGCTGTCGACATCCTTCACCCCGCGCCAACCCATACAGAAGTGTGTCGCCTCCATCACGATCGCCAAGCCGTCGGGCTGCGTCTTCTGCTGGATTAGGTCGGCCAGTTGGACTACCGCCTCCTCCTGGATCTGAGGTCGGCCCATCACCCATTCGGCCAGCCGTGCGTACTTGGACAAGCCGATCACATTGGTGTGTTCATTGGGCAGAACCCCGATCCAGATCTGCCCGATCACAGGACAAAAATGGTGGCTACAGGCGCTGCGCACCGTGATCGGGCCAACGATCATCAACTCATTGAGGTGCTCGGCATTGGGAAATTCAGTAACCTTTGGACTCTTCACGTAGCGGCCGCGAAACACCTCGTTCAGGTACATCTTGGCCACGCGGCGCGCCGTCTGGGCGGTGTTGTGGTCGTTCTCCGTGTCGATCACCAGGCTGCTGAGCACGCCTTGCATCTTGCCTTCAACCTCATCCAGCAGCTTCTCGAGTTCACCCGGCTCAATGTAGTCTGCAATGTTGTCGTTGGCGTGAAAGCGGCGGCGATCAGCCGAAAGACGTTCACGAATCTTGACGGAAACAGGGGTCCCTTCATCGGCATCGACTTGGTTCATGCGGCTCTTGATAATCATAGTGGGAATTGATGTTACCAGCCTTTGAATACCCATTTACCTGCTCCGCAACCCACGCCCCACTGGCATTGAGAACCATCAAATTAGTAGCGTTTGCCCGTCATGAAGAGCGCCAGTCGCATCAGTCCGAAAGCGATGCGGTCCAGCAGTCGTTGGCGCCACGGGCGGTTGGCGTAGGTCTTTGGGTCGACGGGTACGCCACCCTGCAGGATCGCCGCTTCCAACTCTGCCCGCAGTTGGCGGGCAAAGGCAGCATCCTCCACCACCAGGTTGGCTTCGTGCGCCATCAACAGGCTCAGTGGGTCGAGGTTGGAGGACCCCACGGTGGCCCAGTGGTTGTCGATCACCGCTACCTTGGCGTGCAGGAAGCTGACGCCGTACTCGTGGATTTCCACACCTTCGGCCAGCAGCGCCCCATAGACTGGTCGTGCCGCGTGGTACTGCATGAAATACTCATAGCGGCCCTGGAGCAGCAGGCGCACGCGAACACCACGCCTGGCCGCATGGATGAGCCCCCGCCGCAACTTGCGGCCAGGTAAAAAATAGGCGTTGGCGATGATGATCTCCGTGGTCGCCTCGCCAATGGCCTTTCGGTAGGCGCGCTCGATACGAGCACGGTGTCGGAAATTGTCTCGCAGCACAAGACCTGCACGCGCGCCAGCAGACCCACTCGGGGGCATTAGCGGCTCTGCCGACGGGTTCTGGCGCGCCAGTACCACCGCCTGGTGTACCGCCTGCCAACTGGCACGCAGGTCATGGGCACGGACCGTGCTCGCAGCCTGCAATCGCCACCAGAACTGCGAGAGTACGGTATGGACCTCCTGCACCAGTGGTCCAGTCACCCGCACGGTAAAGTCCAACCTCGCCACTTTCAGCGTGCCGTGATTGGGGTCGAAAAAGTCGTCCAGCACATTGGCGCCGCCACAAAATGCGACCAGCCCATCCACCACACACAGCTTTCGATGCAGGCGCCGCCACTGGCTAGGCATCAGCAAGCCGAGTCGACCCATCGGTGAAAAAGTCTGCCAGGCCAGACCCGCAGTGCGAAATCGCTCCTGCCACTGCGGCGCCAAGGCCGGGGTCCCTGCCCCGTCCATGACCAGATACACCGCAACACCACGGGAGGCGGCCCGCTCCAACGCTGCCGCCACGTCAGCGCCGCTGCCCTCGGCGTTGAAGATATAGGTCTCCAACCTGACCTCCAACACGCTGCGGTCGATGGCGTCGACCAGTGCCGGAAAAAAAGCCTGTGCGCCCTGAAGCAGTTGAAGCTGATGACCGGCCCGGAGGGTCTGCATGGCGGAACGGGTCAGTCCGGCAACGCAAACTCGGCAATCAAGGGCAAGTGGTCCGACATCTGCCCCCAGATGCGACCCCGCGGCACCTGCACCCCCAGCGGCTGCAGCCCCCGGCCATAAACGCAGTCCAGTTGGACCAGCGGCAAGCGCGAGGGGAAGGTGGGGCTGGCAGCACCCGAGAAGGACACCAACTGGCTCGCGGCCAGTGCCTTGCTCACCCCGTTGCCCCAGTCGTTGAAGTCACCCGCGACGACCAAGGGCGCCGCCGCGGGAATTTCCCTCGCGATGAAGCGTTGCAACTGCGACACCTGCCGCGTACGGCTGGCCCGGATCAGCCCGAGATGAACCACCACCACATGGACGGCCCGCCCCAACACCATGACCTCGGCGTGCAGCAGGCCACGCTGCTCGAAGCGGTGGTCCGACATGTCCTCGTGCTGGTGCGCTGCCACTGGCCAGCGGGACAGCATGGCATTGCCGTGCTCGCCGTGTCGGGTAACGGCATTGGTCCGGTACACGGCCTCATACCCCTCCGGCGCCAAAAAATCAGCCTGCGGCAACTCCGGCCAATGCGTGAAAAAGGCCTGCTCGCGCCGGTGTCCCCGACGCACCTCCTGCAAGCAGACGATGTCGGCATCGAGTTGCTCTATCGCGTGGCCAAGGTTATGGATTTCCAGCCGGCGCCGGGGCCCAACCCCCTGCACGCCCTTGTGGATGTTGTAGGTCGCCACCCGCAGCAGGTTCATGCCCGCTCCCGCGCAGCGGCCAGTCTGGGCAGCATCAGAATCGCCTCGGCATTCGAGGGCGAAAAACAGGCCTCGGCCGCACGTTGGTAGGGCAGCCACTGGTGTGCCGTGTGTTCACGCGGACTCAGTCTGACCGGGGTTTCAGCCGGAACGCGCAGGCCGAACAAATGCTCAGTGTTGTGCGCCACCCCAGGCGCGTAGCGGTGACGCCAGCGCGGGTAGATGTCGTAAACGTTTTCAAGTTGCCAGTCAACCAGTTCGCGGGCCAGCGGCGAGCCTGGATGGCAATCGATCCCGGTTTCTTCCAGCACCTCGCGCCGTGCGGTGACGCCAAAGGGCTCATCAAGCCGGTCTTTGCTGCCGGTAACAGATTGCCAGAAGTCATGGGCATCGGCGCGACGGATCAACAAGACGTCCAGCGCCGCTGTGTGGATCACCACCAGCACCGACTGCGGAATCTTGAAAGATGTGGCCATGAAAAAGGGCGCTCAGTGAGCGCCCTTTCATTCTGCCTCAAGACGATTCGAAAAGCTTGATCAAACCGGCTTTGCCAACTCGGTGTTGCGCAGGCGGATGTGCAGTTCGCGCAATTGCTTTTCGTCCACGAGACCTGGCGCCTGGGTCAGGAGGCATTGGGCACGCTGGGTTTTGGGGAAAGCGATCACATCACGGATCGACTCGGCGCCGGTCATGAGCGTGACAATACGGTCCAGCCCGAACGCAATGCCGCCATGGGGTGGCGCGCCGTACTGCAGAGCATCGAGCAGAAAACCAAACTTGTCCTGCGCCTCTTCCGGGCTGATTTTGAGCGCATCAAACACCTTTTGCTGCACATCGGCACGGTGAATCCGCACCGAGCCGCCACCCATCTCCCAACCATTCAGCACCAGGTCATAGCCCTGGGAAATGCACTTCTCAGGCGCGGTCACCATCCAGTCTTCATGCCCTTCCTTGGGTGCCGTGAAAGGGTGGTGCACTGCCGTGTAACGCTGCGCCTCCTCGTCAAATTCGAACATCGGGAAGTCAATCACCCACAGAGGCCGCCAGCCACTCTCGAACAGGCCATTGCGCCGGCCGAATTCGCTGTGACCGATTTTTACCCGCAGGGCGCCCATGGCGTCATTGACCACCTTGGTTTTGTCAGCGCCAAAGAAAATCAGGTCGCCATCCTGAGCCTGGGTGCGCTCCAGCACCGCCGTCAGCGCACGATCGTGAATATTTTTGACGATCGGGCTTTGCAAGCCGTCACGGCCTCGCGCACGCTCATTGACCTTGATGTATGCCAAGCCCTTGGCGCCATAGATCTTGACGAACTCGGTATATGCATCGATCTCACCCCGGCTCAAGCCCCCGGTTTCGCGGGCGCCCGACGGAATGCGCAAGGCCACGACACGACCATCCTTCATGGTGGCGGCGCCTGAAAACACCTTGAAATCGACGTCAGCCATGACATCGGTGAGTTCTGTCAGCGACAGGCTTACGCGCAGGTCCGGCTTGTCCGAACCGTACCGATGCATGGCGTCGCCATACGTCATCACCGGAAACAACCCCAGATCGACCTGGATCGTTGCCTGAAACACCGTCTTGATCATATCCTGGAACAGGTCGCGGATGTCTTGCTCGGCCAGAAACGAGGTCTCGATATCGATCTGCGTGAATTCAGGCTGGCGATCCGCACGCAGGTCTTCGTCGCGGAAACACTTGGTGATTTGGTAATAGCGGTCGAAACCCGCCACCATCAGCAACTGCTTGAACAACTGCGGGCTTTGCGGCAAGGCAAAGAAGTGGCCATCATGCACCCTGCTCGGAACCAAATAATCGCGCGCGCCCTCTGGCGTGGATTTGCCCAGCATGGGCGTCTCGATGTCGATAAAGCCCTGAGCATCCAGAAATTTACGCACAGCCATCGCCACCCGATACCGCAACATGAGGTTGTTCTGCATGTAGGGCCGGCGCAGGTCCAGCACCCGGTGCGTCAGCCGAGTGGTCTCGCTGAGGTTGTCATCGTCGAGCTGAAACGGCGGTGTGACCGAGGGGTTGAGCACCTTCAACTCATGGCAAAGGACTTCGATCTTGCCGCTCTTGAGCTGTTCGTTGGTGGTGCCGGCCGGACGGGCTCTTACCAACCCCTTCACCTGAACGCAGAACTCGTTGCGCAAGCCTTCTGCCGCCTTGAACATGTCGGCGCGGTCCGGGTCACACACCAACTGGACATAGCCCTCGCGGTCACGCACATCCACAAATATCACACCACCATGATCACGACGGCGGTTCACCCAACCGCAGAGCGTCACGGTTTGACCCAACAGGGCTTCGGTCACCAGACCGCAATAGTGGGAACGCATGGCCATAGTCAGCTTTCATCGTCCGCCGGCATGGCAGAACAGGTCTTCAGGAAATGTTATTTGGGCGCCGCACCGGGCACCGAGGACGGTGGCACGGAACCCATGGAAATGACATAAGTCAGAGCTTCGTCCACGCTCATTTGAAGCTCGATGACCTCGGCACGCGGAACGATCAGGAAAAAACCGCTGGTCGGGTTGGGCGTGGTGGGCACGTAGACGCTGACAAAGTCGTCCCCCAAGTGACGCGCTACTTCGCCACTGGGCGATCCGGTCTGGAACGCGATGGTCCAGGCCCCAGCACGCGGGTACTGCACCAGGAGTGCGGTGCGAAACGCATTGCCGTTGCTGGAGAACAGCGTGTCCGAAACCTTTTTGACACTGTTGTAAATCGTCTTGAAGACCGGGATGTTGGTAAACAGGCGGTTCAGCTGCTTGAGCCACCAGCGACCGGCCACATTGGACACCAGCGCACCGGTCAGCAGCAGCGCACCAAACACCAACAACACCCCCAAGCCGGGAATATGGCGAAGCGGCTCCAGCCGCACACTGGTTGCATTGGGCGTGAACACCGCCAGACCGGTCAGGAATCCACCAAAAATACCATCCAGCAGACCGACCAGCCAAAGCAGCACCCACAGCGTCACAGCCAGCGGAAGCCATACCAACAGGCCGGTGATCAGGTACTTCTTGATGTGCATGGTGCCAGAGCTTGCGGGTGACAGGATGAATCAGTGACAGGCGCAGGAAGCGCCACAGCTTGCGGCAGCCGGTGCTGCAGCGGCCGCCGGTTTGGCGCCCGAGTCAGCGGGTTTGGCACTGTCAGAACCACCGGAATGTGACTCGGTGCTGGCAGGTGCCGCGGCGCCACCGCCCTTGAAATCAGTCGCGTACCAGCCCGAACCTTTGAGCTGGAAACCAGCCGCCGTCAACTGCTTCCTGAAGCTGCCCGCGCCACATTTCGGGCAATCAGACAGCGGCGCATCCGACATTTTTTGAAGCACATCCTTGGAAAACCCGCAGGATTCGCATTTGTAAGCGTAAATTGGCATGGGGTAGGGCCTCAGGAATCAGATCGCAAAGTCTTTGATTATAGGCTGTAGGGCCTGCTAAGAGCCTGCAGCCAAACGATCGCGCCACAGCAGCCGGCTCAGAAAATCCGCAAGCGGAACCAGAACTGCGTCAGCATCAGACCCAACAAAAATCCCAGTGCCAGATACACCAATGCCTGCAACAGGCGATTGGTCCGCCTTTGCTCGACCAGCAACTCGGTCAACAGTCGTTCGGGCTGCGGTGCTCGGGCTCGCAAAGCCTCATGCAGCAGGCGCGGCAATTCGGGCAACAGCTTGGCGTAGCGCGGGGCCTCATTGCGCAGCTCCTCCAGCAATTTGGCCGGCCCTAGCTGGCTGACCATCCATTTTTCCAGGAAGGGCTTGGCGGTGTTCCACAGGTCAAGATCGGGATCAAGTTGCCGGCCCAGGCCCTCAATATTGAGCAAAGTCTTTTGCAGCAGCACCAGCTGCGGCTGGATTTCGACAGAAAAGCGGCGCGAGGTCTGGAACAGACGCATCAGCACCAGGCCCAGCGAGATTTCCTTCAATGGCCGGTCAAAGTAAGGCTCGCACACCGAACGTATGGCGGACTCCAGTTCATCCACCCGGGTGCTGGCCGGCACCCAGCCCGACTCAATGTGCAGTTCGGCCACCCGCTTGTAGTCCCGCCGGAAGAATGCCGTGAAATTCTGCGCCAGGTACTCCTTGTCGGAACCCGTCAGCGTACCGACGATGCCGAAGTCGAGAGAGATGTAGCGCCCGAAAGTGGCCGGGTCAACACTCACCTGAATATTGCCGGGGTGCATGTCGGCATGAAAAAAGCCGTCGCGAAACACCTGTGTGAAGAAAATGGTGACGCCGTCGCGTGCCAGCTTGGGAATGTCCACACCGGCCGCACGCAGCCGGTCAACCTGGCTGATCGGGATGCCGTACATGCGTTCCATCACGATCACATCGGTCATGCAATAGTCCCAGATCATCTCGGGGATCAGCACCAAATCCAGGCCGGACATGTTGCGCCGCAACTGCGCAGCGCTCGAGGCCTCACGCACCAGGTCCAACTCATCGTGCAGGTATTTGTCAAACTCAGCCACCACCTCGCGCGGCTTGAGGCGTCGTCCGTCGGCCGACAGACCGTCTACCCAGCCCGCCATCATGCGCATCAGACCCAGGTCTTTTTCGATCACCTTGAGCATGCCGGGCCGCAGCACCTTGATCGCAACATCGCGCTCTCGCCCTTGACGGTCTTTTAGAACCGCGAAGTGGACCTGGGCAATCGAGGCGCTGGCCACTGGCTCGCGCTCAAAGGACACAAATATCTCACCCACCGTCTTGTTGAAGGCACGCTCTATGGTGGCGATCGCCACCGCGCTGTCAAAGGGCGGCACCCGGTCCTGCAGGCGCGCCAGCTCATCGGCAATGTCCAGCGGCAGCAGGTCACGCCGGGTGGACAAAACCTGCCCGAATTTGACGAAAATCGGCCCCAGCCGCTCCAACGCCTCCCGCAGTCGCTGCCCGCGCGGGGCGTCCAGCCGCCGCCCGACAGACAGTACGGTGGCCAGCACGCGCAGCCAGGGTTTCTTGAAACTGGTCAGTACCAGCTCGTCGAGCCCATAGCGTAGCGCAATCCAGACGATGTAGACGCCCCGGAACAGGCGGATCATGCCGGCGCCCGTGCGGTGCCGCCGTCAGCCCGGTTGCCGACAAAGCCGCGCAGACCCCGCAGCAGGGTGCGAGCGCCTTGCGCCAGCAAATGGGCCGGCACATCTCCCAACAGCTTGGCCAGGTCTTCCTCGATGTCCCAGCGCACATGGTCCGCCAGCCAGTTCACCTCGGCTGCGAGCTGCACGTCGCCCTCGACCCGAACCACCGGCTTGTCCCCGCGCATCAACTGCTGGAGCAAGGTCCAGGCAGACGACTCGGTCAGGCACAGGTTCAGGTCAGCCTCAAGGTCAGACGGCGCCAGGTCGAGCAAACCGACCGGCGTTGCTATCAAACCGAGAGCAAGAGAGTGCCATTGGATGCGGACGATACGCCCTTTTTGCCGCGCCAACCGGGCCCGTGCTTCCGGTTCCTGCTGCAGGATGTGGTTGAGCAGCAACACGATGCGGCGTTGCCCCTCCTCGATGGCCCAGGGGGGTGGCGTCAAGGCCTGAGTGGGCAAACCCTGGAGAAGGGTTTGAAGAAAATAAAATGGGGACTGTGTTGCCATAGTCCCCATTTTCCCTGAATTTCCGGCCTGTCCACCGGTCGGCACCAGTCTTACTGCAAGGCCTGCACCCCGGCCACCAACCAGCCCACTTGGCCGCTCTTGGGCTTGGTCATGTTCCAGACCTCGCGGAACGGACTGGGCCCAGCCGACGGCTCCTCACGGATCATGCCATTGAACTCGACGCTGGCCATGTAAGCCTCGCCCAAGTCTTCGATACCCAACAAATGCGCCTCGATGGCAATCACCTCGGTGTGGTTAACCGGTGCGCCGGTGTGCGCCTCCCGATCGGCCAACTGGGTCTGTATCTCAAGCAGCATGGTGTCGGTCATCATCGCCCGCAGCGCCGCGACATCAGATTTGTCCCAAGCAGCTTGCAGCGTGATGAAGTTGGCTTTCGCCGCACTCAGGAAGCCGTCGGTGTCAAAACCAGCGGGCACCCCCCAGTTCTGAGACCCCGCCAGGCCCGACCCGATCATGGAGCCTGTCGTGCCACCCGCGGTGTCAAAGCTCATGCTGTTGCGCTCCCAGGGTCGAGCCGACGCATCGTTGCCCACGGTGGCGGGGCTGTAAGCACCGGCCGCCGCCGGCACGTTGGCCTGCCCGGCACCTTGGAACGCAAAGGGTGCGGCGTTGCCCTCGCGGGACTGTGCCGCCTTGCGGGAGCGAATAAACCAGCCCACAGCCATCATGATGACCAAGGCCAGCAAACCGAACATCACCATTTGGCCGAATTCATGGCCCAAGCCCAGGGAACTCGCCAGCCAGGCCAGACCCAACCCTGCAGCCAGGCCGCCCAGCATGGCACCCCAAGGCCTCTTGGGCGCAGCAGCAGCAGGTGCAGCGGCCGGGGGTGGTGTTGCGGGTTTGGCAGCGTTTTGGGCCGGCGCCGCCTCACGCTGGGTCACATTGCTCGATTGCTTGCCCACCGAATTGCCACCGCCGAGCCGCTTGGCATCGGCATGGAAGCCAGCGAACGTCAGGCACAGGGCCAAAAACAGAGTCCAGATTTTCATATTGCCTCCAAGTCATCAAGTATCAAACCTTGATTCCAACATGCAAAGCCACCAAGCCGCCCGTGAGGTTGTGGAAGTCCACATGATTGAAACCACCTTTAAGCATCATGGATTTCAGCGTCTGCTGATCCGGATGCATGCGGATGGACTCAGCCAGGTAGCGGTAACTGGCGTCGTCGCCGGCCACCCATTGGCCCAGCCGCGGCAGCACCTTGAAAGAGTACCAGTCGTAAGCTTTCGCCAGCGGGGGCGCCACCTTGGAAAACTCCAGAACCAGCAGCTTGCCGCCGGGCGTGAGCACGCGGCTCATTTCGGCCAGCGCCTGGTCCTTGTGGGTCATGTTTCGCAGACCAAAGGCCACACTCACCCGGTCGAAATAGCCATCGGCAAAGGGCAACTGCTCGGCATCGCAAACCACCGTTGGCAAGGCCACACCGGCGTCAAGCAAACGATCACACCCGGTGCGCAGCATGGCCTCGTTGATGTCGGTGTGCACGACCTGGCCAGTTTTTCCGACCTTTTTGGCAAACGCCAGAGCCAGATCGCCCGTGCCGCCGGCGATGTCAAGCACCTTGTGCCCGGCGCACACATCGGCCACCATCACGGTGTAGGCCTTCCAGGCCCGGTGCAGACCCAAGGACATCAGGTCGTTCATCAGGTCGTACTTGGGCGCGACTGAGTCAAACACGCTGCGCACGCGGCGCGCCTTATCGGTCTCGTCAACCGACTGGTAACCAAAATGGGTGGAGGTCACGGGGGCTTACCTGTCAGTGGCTGGCACAACCGTGGCCAGCTTTCTCGGGCATTGGCGCATCACGCTCCACCCCAGCCGCAGCCAGACGCGCACCGTAGTCGGCCCACAGCCGATCCTGTTGCGAGCCCAAAAAGTACAGGTAATCCCAAGAGAAAATGCCGGTGTCGTGTCCGTCTGAAAACGCCGGCTGCACTGCATAATTTCCCACCGGCTCTAGCCCTGTTAAGGTTACCGCGCGCTTACCGGTCTGCAACACCTCCTGGCCAGGCCCGTGGCCCTGTACCTCGGCAGAAGGGGAGTACACGCGCATCAGCTCAAACGGGATGCGAAAGGCCGCGCCATCAGAAAAACCCACCTCCAGAACCCGTGAGGCGCCGTGGACCGTGATCGATTGCGGCGTTGGAGCGCCGGACTGCAAACCTGCCATGAATTTATCCTACCGGCTCGCTCAAAAGCGCGCCGACACATTGAGGTGAATTTTCTGGTCGCCCGACTGAGGGATTCCAGAGCCCGGAACGAACGGTAACACGCTACCGGTGACCACACGTGCCCAGTCGGTACTCAGCGCAAAGCGGCCCGATGCGTAGCGTAAACCCAGACCGGCGCTGACGAGCTGGTCGTTGTCGGGCTTGTTGGGGTTGACGCCACCGCTGTTGTTGTGCAGCCAGCCGCCGTCCACAAAGCCCAGCGCGCGCACACCGGGAGCCAGTTCCGACGAGCTGAGCTCCACCGTGCTGAACAAGCCGCTGTCCGCGGCGAGTGGGCGCTCGCCCGTGCCACGCACCGACGTGGCGCCGCCAATGCCGAACTGCTCACCGGATATCAACACGTCGCCCGAATACTGCAGCTGCGCGCGCGCGCTCCAAAGCCAGCCAGCAGCCAGCGCGCCGGAGTAGTTGGCGCTGGCCCGCAGCAGCGTCCAGTCCACGGTGCCGACCCGCGGATCCTCACTCCGGTAGGCGGCCAGATCGTTACCCCGGCCGCCCGACATGTTCGCGGCCAATTCAACGTTATAGCCCCATGCGGCCTTGTCCGCCTCGGTGCGCACGGTGTACCCCAGCGTCAGAGGCCGGCTGACGCGGTCCAGTTGCCCAGGCGAAGCCACGCCGTTGATTTGCGACACATTGAAGTTTTTCTGGTCAAGCCCCACCGTCAAATACCTGCGCTTGCCGCCCTCGGGCTCCAGGTAGTGGCTGTAGTTGGCACCAAAGGTGCTGCCCGCACCGGTGCTGGTGAAGGCGCCAAAACTGCCCACAACGTCGGACTGGGTGTAGCTCAGCCCCACCACACCACCCATGCGGTACAAGGGAATGCGGTAGTTCAACCCCAGCTGCGTCACCTCCTTGATGCGCTCGGGTGACGTGGTGTAAGCCAGCGAGGCTTGGTGGTCCAGCCCCCACACGTTGGCATGCGAAGCGACCACCGACAGCCGGTTGTTGCCGGTGGAATCGGAGCCGGTGTTGGACAGGCTCAGTGACAGGCTTAGCGGATCGCTCTCCTTCAGCACCAACCTGACGTCGATCTTGTCCGCCTCGTCCGACTCCTTGAGCGAGACCTGCACCTGCTTGGCCGGGTTCTCGTTGGCGATGGCGGTTTGTACGGCCAAAATGCGAAAGTTGGGTGCCTGACCCTCCTGAAGTTCGGGCAGGCTGGCGCGCACATTGGCTTCCGTGAAGCGCTCGTTACCCTCCACGGTGATCTTGCCCAGAGCAAATTTCACGACTTCGAGCTTGACCACGCCACCCAGGTCCTGCGGCGGCAGCGAAACGCGATGCAACTCGTAGCCCGCCAGCCGGAATGCATTTTCCAGCTCACCGGTGGCCTGCTGCAGGGTGATCAGACTGCCCTCGCCAATGAAGCTGTCCAGCACCGCATTAATCTGGGCTGCCGTCAGCGGCACATCGCCAGTCACTTCGAAGCCCAGAATCGGAAACCGTGTGGTAGCTCCAGTGGCCTGCGGCATGGCCACTGCATCAGGCTGTGGGGCCGCCTGTTGGGCTACGACAGGCAGAGCTCCACCCAGCAAAGCCGACAGCAGGGCCAGACACAGGGCCCGGCGCAGCCCCCGGCCAGGATGCCAGATGGGGGGCTGGGTACTACCGATTTGGCTTATGACATTCATTACTGTTACTCAATTCGGGGGCTGCTACTTGGACACTCGCCCGTCTCAGCGGCACTGGTTACTGGGCTTCTCGCTCAGTTGTTTGATCACACCTTGCACGGCCGCATTGGTGTTGGTCGGGAGAGGTACTTTGTCGAACTGAATGAACAGGGGAATGGTGGCGGGTCGCCCGGTACGTCCATCAGCGCCGGCAAAACCGGTCTCGCCACGGCCGAGGTGAATCGTTTCGTTGCGCGAGGTGACCTCCACGTGGCCGTCGCGCACGGTCACAAACAGACCAGGATCATTCGCTGAGATAGCCGGGGCGACTTCAGCTGTGGCCGGTGTCGCCACCGCGGTGGCCGCTGCGGTGGCAGTGGGTGTCGTGGCGGGTGCATCGCTCTTTCCCTGGGTGTCGGCTTTGTTGTCTGCTGGCTTGTCAGTGGCCTTCTCAGTGGTTTTTTCGGCCGCAGCGGTCTGGGCCGGCGCGGCCTTGGCAGCCCCAAACAACTCCTTGGTGTTGACCGGTACCGTGTCGGGGCGTGGCAGGTTGTCCAGCGTGGGTGCCGTGATGGGGCGGATGCCAGCAGCGCTGACAAACAGACCCTGGCCGGACTGCAGCACCTGCAGCGCGGTCTGACCAGTGGGGGTGACCGCAATCGAGCCCAGCCAGGTAAAAAAGCTGCAGCTGCCAGTGCTGCCGCAGTCCAGGTCCAAGCCAGTGCCGCGTATGCCGATGGTGGCCGTCGACGTGGTGAAACTGACGTTCTTCGGGTTGGCCTTGCCGACGATCCCGGTCAGGGCCCGCATGGTGCCGGTCAGCAGCGATACAAAAAAGCGGCCATCTTCAGGGTTCTTTTCGTCATAGACAAAGTTTTCCATCAAGAACGTCGAACTCGGGCCCACGGTCAAGCGGCTGTCGTCCCGAAACACCAGTACCGCTTTGGCATTGGCACTGGTCTCGATCCGATCACCCACGTAGACGCTGCCGCCCACCACGAGGCGCCGGCGAGCCCCACCCTCGGCCAACGCAAAAATATCGCCCTGCGCCACCACCAGCTTGGCGCTGGCCAGGACGGCATTGGGGCTGGCCTGCTCCTTCACCTTGGATGCCTCGGCCTTGCAGTCCTGGCCGCACAGCCGGGCATCAAAGTCCGTGCCGCGGATGCCGATGGTGGCGGTGCTGGTCTGCACCTTGGCGGCATCGGGTGAGCCCTTGGCTATCAGCCCGGTCACGGTGCGAAAGCCGCCGCGCAACAGCTGCAGCACCATGCTGTTGTCTTCGCCGCTGGCGTTCTCGGCGTACTTGTACACCTGCACCACCATCTCAGAGTTCGGCCGCAGCGTCATGCGGGTGCCGTCAGCCAGCTTCAGGATGGCGGTAGCACCCTCCCCCGTGGTCAGGCGGTCGCCTTCTTTGAGCACCAGGCCCTTGCCCATGGCACGCGGCAGCTGCACGCCGGTCTGGGCAAAGGCCACGCCACGCACAAACTCTACCTCGCCTGCGGGCTGCGCGCGTGCGACTGTAGTCGTGCCGAGCAGCAACAGGATCAACAGCAGCACAGCGGCCCATGGGGCAGCCTGCCAGGACAATCGGCGATACGACATCATGAAGGCGTACAGGCGTTACCGCCGATCACCACTTCCGCCTTCTCTTTGTCTTTCTTCTTGTCTTTCTCCTTGTCCTTGCCCTGGGCGACCTGGTCGGTGCCGGCGTCAACCGCTTTGTCCGCTGTCTTGTCAGATGCCTTGTCGGCAGCTTTATCCGTTTCAGTCGCCGCTGGTTTGGCTGGCGCACTGCTGGTCACCACCGGCTCGCTCAGGGCTTGCTCAAACACATCAAGGAATGCCGTGACAAAGTTGGTCGGCGCCACACTGTCGGGCACCGGGTTATTGAGCCTGGCCGGTGCCGCGCTGGCCAGCCCATTGAGCAAGTAATTGATGGACTTGGCGTCGCTGGTGGCGCCAGCGCCGAAACTCAAGGAACCACTGCCTGACGTGCCTGCGCGCGCATTAACAGCCTGAGCCGCGCTGACGGCGCTGTTTTGCACCAGGTTGTTGGCGGCAATCAGGGTGACCGAGCCGCCGGTAGAAGCGACTGCCCCGTTCAGTGTCAGGTTACCCGCGCTGGTCAGGTCGGTCGCAGTCAGGCTCACATCGCCCAAAGCCTGAACGCCGGCAGTGCCGATGGTGAGCGGACTGTTTGCCGTCAGGGCGATAGCTCCACTCGGTGCAGCCACGGCGCCGCTGGTACTGATGCCGCCCGTGTTGTTGACAGTCACATCACCGGAACTGGCGAGTAAGCCCTGCAAATCAATCGGCACCCCATTGCTCAGAGCGATACTGCCGCCGCTGTTGGCTTTGTGCGCAGCGATACGGTTGCCGGTGTCCGTCAGGGTCGTGGCGCCTGCTGACTGGGTTGACAACAATCCTGCTGTGGTCAGCGCCGCTATCTGGCTGATGGCACCGCTGGGAGCACTGAGTTTGATGTTGGCCGCACTGATCGCGCCCACCGCCAGATTACCGACAGCCTGGGTAATGTCAACGGCGCCGGCTAGGTCAATGCTGCCGCCGCTTTGGCTGAAGCTGCTGCCCACCGTCAGCGCCCCAGCGCCTGAGACCACGCCGCCAGACTGCGCGTAGACGGGTGTGCTCAGGCTACCGGCCACCGCCAGGCTACCGCTGGCAATGCGCAAGGCTCCCGCACTGCTCAGGCTTTGCAGTTGGGTGGGGCCCACCGCGCTGTCAAACACCACGGCAGCCCCGGCCGGAATGGTCACCGCCAACACATTGGCACCATCAGGGAGGGCATCCCAGTTGGCAGGGTTACTCCAGGCGCCAGAGGCACCACCGATCCAGACAGAAGACGGACGGACATTAACAGTCGCTGTGGTGCTGGCCTGGCCCGTGATGAGGTAGTTGCCCACGTCATCGCCACCGTAGTTGCTGCTCAGGCTGACAGTTTTGCCGCTACCGGCGTTCTTGTTGTCAAAGACACCCGTGGCTGAGACCGTGAACTTGTCACCCTCCACCAATCCGCCGGCCTGCAGCACGGCCGCGCTGACGCCGGAGGTGCTCACCCCAGCCACCGTGTTGCCGTCGTAGACCTTGTTCGAGGCTGTGATGCCACTGATAGTGAGTGCCTTGGGCGTGATCGCGGCGTCGGCCGCCGCAATGACCGGCGCGCTGTAGCTGTAGTCGCTGAGCTGGCTGCCCACGCTGCTGTTGCCAATCACCAGCGTGGCATTGCCGCTGGTGACCGCAATTTGGTTGGCCGTGACCACGTCCTTGCTGTTGTACGCCAGGCTCACGCCACTCGTGTTCAGGCTCAGGCTGTCGCCTGCCACCGCCCCGACGACGTTGCCCGTCACGCTCGCTGTCGGGCCCGTGGTGCCCGTGCCCCCGTCGTACACCTTGGTGAGCGTGCCCCCTATGGCCGCATTCGCGATCAGCGGCGCCGCCGTGATCGTCACCGGCGCCGTGCTGCTGCCCAGTTCGGGCAGCTGGTAGTTGCTCACCAGCCCACCGTAGCCTCCCGTGCCGTTGGCCAGGGTGATCGCACTGATGGCTTTGGTGGCTGTCGCCACGTGCGCATCACTGGCCAGCGCACCCGTGTAGTTCAGCGTCTCCAGGCCTACCCCCGTGCCCACGCTCACTTTGCCGCTCAGGTCCGTCGTGCCGTCGTACACCTTGGCCGCACTCAGGCTCACGGTCTTGGGCGTGATCGCGGCGTCGGCCGCCGCAATGACCGGCGCGCTGTAGCTGTAG
>JBAXMQ010000032.1:0-27586 GCA_037134215.1 Betaproteobacteria bacterium | reverse complement strand
GCCTTCTGGTTCGGTTTTGCCCAGTCTGACCTGCCGTTGCTGGAGGCCTGCACCCGCAAGGCAACGCACGCCCTGAGCTACCAGACCTTTGCCCGCCATTTCGTGACCGACCCGTTCGCCCTGCCCGAGAACACCGCCGCCATGGGCGCGCTGACGCGCCGCGCCGCCGAGCTGATCGACCTGTATCAATACCAGCACACAGCCCAGCAGCGCGACGAGTTCAAAGCTCTCAACCGGGAGTTGGATGAGTTGAAGGCGTTCAAGCCCGACAGTGTGTTTGAGCCGTGGCCAGCACCAAAGCCCTGCAACGGTTCGACCCAAACGGGCGCATCGCAGGCGCAGGCTCAACCTTTGGCGAATTTCGAACCTGTGATGCGCCGCATGGCTGCGATAGCCGGCGCCGCCGGTGTGGGCAAAACTTACGGCGGCACCGATATGGCGGCCATCGTCACCGGCCTGATCGCCGGTACGGTGGGTAATGTGGTGGGCGCCGTGTCACTGGCGCTGCAGTGCTTCTTTGAATGCCCCACGCGCTTGAAAAAGGCCCAGGATGCGGCCGCTCAGGATTGGGTTAAAAGCGGCCACCGGGCAGGCGCGGACACCGACCTGACGCCCTTCATCTGGGAGGCATTACGGCTCAACCCGCCGGTAGCCTACCTACCGCGCCGCACCACCCGTCCGATGACCTTATTCCCAGGAGGTGTCATCATTCCGCCTGGCAGCGAAATGGTGATCGCCGTGGGCGCCGCCACGCGCGATCCGAAGACTTGGCCCCAACCCGACAGCTTCGACGAGACCCGCTATGCCCGCCTTTCGATCCCTTACGACCGACTCATATTCGGTGGCGAACCCGATGACCCGCTTAACGGCAAGCCCAGCAGCTTCCTGCACCAATGCCTGGGCCAACACGTGGCCATGCCGCTGGTCACCCACATCGTGCGCCAGGTGCTGATGCTGCCGGGCTTGGCCGAAACCATCAACCCGCGCAACGGTCAGCGCTTTGGCCTGACCCGCCAGTGGGGCTACCACTGCCTGAGCTACCCTTTGACCTACCACCGCTTCGAGCTGCTCCGTCATTCGCCGCTGCTGCTGGTAATGGACCTGAAAGCACCCACCCAGCAGCACGCGCAGACGGTGCGGGGATTGCTTCGCCGCCTGTTACCACCAACACTGAGGCAGGCCCTGCAGCGCTCAGGCCATGTGCACTTTGCCTCTTTCTTGCTGCTGGAGAACGACACCCGGCTCGCGCTGTTTGCCTTCATCGACCAGGACATCAACGACCACCTGCCCCATTTAGCCCACGATCTTGGACCGGTTTTAGAGCCCCTGCTGCCCCACATCCGCCACGCACCACCCCTGCCAGTGAAAGACCACCCCTGGGAATTTGCCGAGGCGCTGCGCCGCTTCAATGTCGCGCCGGTCGGCGACTACGTGTTCAGCGCCTACCCCAATGCCAGCTTGGCCATGATTCAGCAGCAGTTTGCCCACGCACCGGCGCGGGTGGGCGCTGCCCAGCAGCCGCTGCTGGTCAGCATGCCGGTCAAGCCGCCCACGGCCGTGCACGCCGAGCAGCTCAAGCGTGTCATCCAATACGGTGCGCCGCGCATCGAAAAAATGCTGCGCGAATCCAAGCACGTGCACTTTGCCTGCTTTGTGCTGCTGGAGAACGACAGCCAGCTGATGCTGCTGACGGTGTTTTACCGCGGCTTTGACCCCTATGTCGACCATTTCGCGCTCCAGGTGGGCTCGCTCTTTGACCTCCTGTTCGAGCACATGCTGCATGCACCGCCGATGCCGGTGGACGAGTTTCCTCAGGATTTTGTCAACCTCATCCGCCGCTTCAACCAGCCGCCCGAGGCCGACTTTTTCTTCAGCGCCCAGCCCAATGCCGAGGCGGCCCTGGTCCAGCGCGCATTCACCCGAAAGGCCCCGCTATGAGCACCAATGCACTAACTGACTCGCAGGTTAAGCCAACGCTAAGCTCCGATATCCAGAGACTGGTCACCCAAGGCTACAACTACAATTTCAGCTGGCACCTCATTCTGACCGTACAAGACCCAGTGAATGCACGGAAATTCCTTCGGCAGCTTGCCGACGATGGTTGGCTGGTGGGTGCCGATGAACGCTGGGTCGATATAGAGAAACGTCGCAAACGCGAGCAGTCCATGCCCTGCGCGCTTAGCCTGGGCATCACCTTTGCTGGTTTGCAAAAACTCGAAACTGACGAAAGGCTGCTTGACGTGCTGCGGGCCAAGGCTGCCGCGTTTGCCCAAGGCGCGTGGCACAGAGCGGCCAGCCAGTTGGGCGACGTTGACGGCAGTGCGCCAGACAACTGGGAGGAAAGTTTCCTGCCGGATAAGGCTCACATACTGCTGGTCCTTCACGCAAACACCGAACAGGCCCTCAGAGAAACAGAAGCTATCCTGAAAGAAATGGCTGGTGACGAGGCGTTCGGAAAGGAGTGGGTACGACACGACGCGGCGCACTTGACGACCGACCCCAAGAAACGGACGGTGCATTTCGGCATGCGCGACGGCCTGTCGAATCCAAAAATCCTGCCCGAGCCTCCTGGGCTCGGCGAGAAGCCCGACCCCGTTCACAACCGCCACCGCCTGGGCGAATTCGTGCTGGGCTACGACAACAACGACGGCGGCAACCCCTGGCGGCTGGCGGCCGAGCGCCCGGCATCCAGCCGAGTTCCCGCTGCCGACCAATCCAAGGATCTGGCCGATTTTTTCAAAAACGGCAGTTTTGCAGCATTCCGCAAAATGGAGCAGGACGAACCCAAGTTTCGCAATTTTGTGCAAAAGCAGGCCAAAACACTGCAAGGCAAGTACACACTGGCTCAAGCCGAAGACTTCATTCGCGCCAAATTGCTCGGGCGATGGGATGACGGGCATTTGGTGCAGCCTGACGACACGATGGCGCGCCTAGCGAGTGCAGTGGCCGGGAATACGCCTGCCGATGGCAGCTTCGACTTCGCCAACGACCAGGCCGGGCGGGGTTGCCCGTTTGGCGCGCACATCCGGCGCATGAACCCGCGCGACGATCCGGTGGTGCCCTTCAGGCGTCGGCCCATCCTGCGCCGGGGCATGCCCTATGGCCCGCTCTACGACCCGAACAGTGGTGCCGCGAATAAAGAGCCACGCGGGCTGCTTGGCCTGTTTTTTTGCGCTAGCCTGGAACACCAGTTTGAGCACCTGGTAGGCCAATGGGCCAACGACACGCCCATGGGCCCGAACAACCGCGGCAACGCCCGCGACCCGCTGATCGGCCTCAACGACCCTGCGCGGCATGTCTACGACATCCCCCTGAGCGATACCGCGGCGCTGACACTGCGGGGGCTGGAGCCCTTTGTCACGACCAAAGGCACGCTCTACGCTTTCTTCCCCAGCCTGAGCGCCGTCAAGCAATTGGCCGAACCGCCGCGCACTCACTACAGCGTTCTATTGCCTTACCCCGGCGAGATGGGGCCGGTTGACCATCTCAAGAGAGATCCAAAAAGCCGATGACCACCGACACCACAGGCCAGGTCGGCCCAGACCTGCTGGACCCGGCACAGGCACCGCCGTTGGACCGGTACTGCGATGTGGTCATGAAAGGCGGCGTCACCGATGGGGTGGTTTACCCTTGGGCTGTGATGGAATTGGCGCAGCACTACCACTTCCAAAGCATTGGCGGAACCTCGGTGGGCGCCGTGGCAGCCGCCCTGACGGCCGCCAGCGAGTACAGCCGTCGCTATGGCTCCGTGAACGGCTTCAACAAGGTGCTTCGCGAGGTTCCTGAGGCGCTGGCCGAACTGCAAAGCGGTGGTCAGACCAAGCTGTTTACGCTGTTTCATCCGTCCCCGGGCGGCGAGCGACTGTTCAAGCTTTTTGTCGGTTTTTTCAGCAAGAAAAAGGGCTGGGTGGGTACCTGGGCCATCGTCAAGGACCTGTTGGCCGACTACCTGTTGCGCCCGAAACTGCGTCGGCCCCGGGATCGAGGCATCTTGCTCCTGCTGATTGGCGGGGCACTGCTGCTGGGGGCCCTGTGCCTGCTTTACCCGGCCACGGTATTGCCCCTGCTGCTGGTCTTACTGACCAACGTGGCGGCCATATCGGTACTGCTGCTGGGCATCATCGGCTGGCGGCTGGTGGGCGACGTTCGAACCCAACTTGGCGGGCCAGGCTGCGGCCTGTGTACCGGGATGGGACCCAAGGGCGGCCCGCAGGGCTTCACCGACTGGCTCCACGAGGGCATACAGGGCGCCTCCGGACGGGACTTGGACAAGCCGCTCACCTTCCGCGACCTGTGGGATGCACCCGGCGGGCCTGACCTGGACCCGTACCGCGACGGCCGGATCGAGCGGCCGAAGTCCATCGCATTGCAAATGATGAGCACCAACCTGACGCACGGCAGGGCTTGTGGTTTGCCCCTGAACGACAACTCAGAGCGGCTTTACTTTCTGGAAGCGGACCTGGCACCCTATTTTCCTGCCAGCGTGATGCGGCACCTGTGCGCCTTCAGCCCGGTGTTGGACGGCCACCCGCAGCTGGGCTTGCGCGAGTTGCCCAAGGGTGAGCTGCCCGTGCTGGTGGCGGCCCGGTTGAGCCTGAGCTTTCCCATCCTGTTCAAGGCCGTTCCCCTGTGGGCGGTCCCGGCCAGCGGGGATCCCTACCGCTGCTGGTTTTCGGACGGCGGGATTTGTGCCAACTTTCCGATCCACCTGTTTGATGCGGTGCTGCCACGCTGGCCCACCTTCGGCATCACCCTGGTGGACCGACCGCATTCGTCGGACAAGGATCAGGTCTGGATAGACGAGGCCGAGACCGTGCCGCCGGAACTCCGCCACCCTCCCTCTGTACAGCGCCCAGCGCCACCCAGCCTGGGCAGCCTGTTCACGTTTTTAAACAGCATTCTCGACGCCGCGCGTCGTTGGAACGACAACGCGACCGCGCGCCTGCCGGGTGTGCGCGAACGCATCGTCAACATCTACCTGGATCCTGAAGACAGCAAGGGCGGCCTGAATCTGAAGATGGAGCCGGAAGACCTGCTCAAACTTGCAGAGCTGGGCCAGCAGGCTGGGCGGAAGCTGGTGGACCGGTACATCGCGCCCGCAACAGGCCCGAATGGCATGCCGCAACCTTCGGTCCGGTGGGACGAGCACCGATGGATCCGGTTCAACACGTTTGTGCATGCGGTTCAGGACAAGATGGTGCGCTTCACGCAATCGGCAGGCCAGACGGCCCATGCCAAACCTCTTGGTGCGGTGATTGGCGCGCTGGTGCTGGCTCGAAAAGCCGGGACACCATCATGCGAATTTGCGCTGACCCCAACTCAGGCCGAAGCGATGCATAAGGCGGCGCTGGCGCTGGCCGAATTGGAATGCAGCCTCATGGCGACGTCGAAGGTTGTTCAGCCCTTTGAACCGAATCCGCAGCCCGAACTTCGGCTGCGCGCCACGCTTTGAACCATGTTTTGTCGCACCTGGCCTAGGCTATACTACCGCCCTGCCTGCGTTTCGACGACTCGGTGCATCGGCGCTTTAGCTCAGTCGGTTAGAGCGATGGAATCATAATCCACAGGTCCGCGGTTCGAATCCGTGAAGCGCCACCAGATTTTTCTTGCCACGCCAATGGTTTTCCAGTAAATTCAAACTCGGTTTTTTACTCAACGCAAGGGATCAACATGAAAACGTCCAATTTCGTCATCGCGCTTCTGTCGGCCACCACTTTGCTGGCACAGCCGGTTCTTGCTCAAACCGCTGCACCCGTCGCAACGACCGGCACGGCTGCTGGCACAACAGCGGCCGGTACCGGTGCTGCCGCAGGTGCTTCTACCGCACTGAGCAGCGCCATCGCGGCCGTCGGCACGACCGGCCTCGTCGCCGGTGCAGTGGTCGTGGCGGCCATCACAGCTGGCATTGTTGAGACAAACAGCAAGAGCGGCACGACCGGCACGACCGGCACAACCGGCACAACCGGCACAACAACCAAGTAACCAGCTACAACCGCTGCAAATAGCGCCCTCGGGCGCTATTTTTTTGCTGATTTACTTTGCGCACCTTCCTTTTTAGCCGCCTTTGCGGTTTTGTTGGTCTGGCAGGCCTTGTCGGGTTCATCATCGGGTCGTCGGGCTGCGCATCCAGCGCGGTACCCTATGCAGAGCTCTATGGCCTCGTGGCCAAGGCGGCTTTACCCCCCGACGATGACGCACTCCCTGCCCAACTGAACCCCCAACTGCGCTACCTGCGCGTCGATGTGCCAGGCCGCCCGCCGGCCTTGCTGGTACTTGGCTATCTTGATCCTCACCCTGAAGGGGAGGTTGAGGTCTGGTATTCGAGCCAAGGCGAGGTGCTCAAGACCCGACAGGGACGCATCATCGGCACCGCCGGATTGGAGCTCGACTGGCGCCGCGTGGCGACGATACCCCCAGCGCCTCGCTGGCAGGAGGTCACGGCCGCAGGCCACCGCTACCGCCGACTTCGTGACGAAATGCCAGGCTATCGACAAAGCATCGCCAGCGACATGGTGGTCATTCCTTGGACGGGCCTCCCCAACACGGCGCTGGCAGCTTCCCTGCTACCCGAACGGGCTCGGCGCTACCAGTGGTTTCGCGAGGAGGAAGCCAACAGCAGTCTTGGCAACCCCTTACCGGCAGCCTGGTATGCGTGGGGGCGTTACAACGGGCAGGCCGCCGTTGTTTTTTCACAGCAATGCCTGTCGGTCACGTTTTGCCTGAGCCTGCAACCCTGGCCGCCCCAGGACAATCCTGCATGATCGCCGGCCTAGCCCGGGCTGTTGTTGCCCTGAGTCTTTGTTTGGTTATCGGGCTGATGGTTCCCGCCCAGGCGCAGGGCCTGGCGAGCCAGGCCGATGTCGTGCCCGGGGAGCGCCTCAGTGACTGGTTGCTGCGTCAGTTCGGACCGGATGCCGACACCAGCGCCCTGCACTGGCGGGTGCCGGCCGAGAGAACCGCCCAAGACCGGCTGCGTCGCGCCACCCTTCAGGCACTGCGCAATGAGCCTGGCATTCGCCTGTCACCGGCCCAGCGAGAAACCCTGGCCGACTGGCTGCTGGCCCTGCCCCTGACCGGTCGATTGACGGTGGCCCTGCCCGATGCGCGCTGGTTGCAAGGCGCACCCAGCCAGGACCCGGTCCTGCAAGCCGGGCAGACGGTGTCGCTGTACCCGCGGCCGAGCCAGGTAGCCGTCCTGACTGAAAGCGGCCGGCCCTGCCTGGTCAAGCACCGCACCGGGGCGCGCGTGCCCGACTACTTGCAGGCCTGCAGCGACGTCGGCTTGCCTGCCCAGGCGGACTGGGCCTGGCTGACGCAGTCGGATGGTCGAACCGTGCGCTTGGGCGTTGCGCGCTGGAACCTGGACGAGCAGGACGAGCCTTCGGCCGGGGCATGGATTTGGGCACCGGGTCGGCAGGCCAGCCTGCCCAACAGCCTGTCCGACAACCTGGCACGCTTTCTGGCCACCCAAGCCCCGGCGGAATACGTGGCCTCACTGGGCGAGACGCCGGGCAGGAACATGGCGCCAGTGCTGCAGCCAGTGCCAAGACCCGGCCAGCTGAGCGCCAGCGACTGGGGCGAGATCGGCCTGTTGCAGACCCCCACGGCGCGCATGGCGCCTGCGGGTTCGGTCCGCCTGCGCATTAGCCAGATTGACCCCTACACACACGGTAATATCATGTTGCAGCCGCTGGACTGGCTGGAAGGAGGCTTCCGCTACACCGACGTCTCCAACCGCCTGTACGGCCCTGAGATCGCCGGCAGCCAAACTTACAAGGACAAGTCGATCGACTTCAAGCTGCGCCTGCTGGAAGAGAGCGACTCTTGGCCTCAATTAGCTCTGGGCGTTCGCGACATAGGCGGCACCGGCTTGTTTTCGGGCGAATACCTGGTGGCCAGCAAGCGCTGGGGCAACTGGGATGCCAGCCTGGGGCTGGGTTGGGGGTATCTGGGAGCGCGGGGCAATGTGGCCAACCCCCTGTGCCTGGTGTTCGGCTCGTTCAAGTCACGGCCAGTGAATGACGTTGGTCAGGGCGGCACGCCCAGTCTGCAAACCTGGTTTCATGGCCCGGCCGCCTTGTTTGGCGGCCTGCAGTGGCACACGCCACACGACCCTTTGCTACTTAAATTTGAGCTTGATGGCAACGATTACCAGCGTGAACCGCAGGACAATCGGCAGACTGCCACCAGCCCTTTCAATGTTGGCGCGGTGTACCGTTATTCGCCGTCCGTCGACTTGCACATGGGCATTGAGCGCGGCAACCGCCTGATGCTCGGGCTGACACTGCACGGCGGCCTGCACCAACTGGACTCGCCCAAGCTACTGGATCCGAAGTTACCGCCGGCGCGGGCCATCAGGCCGGTGCAGCCGCAGGCAAATGGGTGGGCCGACACGGCGGCAGCGCTTGAACGCTTTACCGGATGGCAAGTTCGACGCGTTGAGGAAGAGGGGAACAGCGTGACGGTTTTGGCGGATGCCGATGCTGCGACTTACCTGCAAGAACGAATCGACCGGGCCATCGACGTGCTGAACCGGGACGCGCCAGCGGGTGCCCTTTGGTTCAAACTGCAACTTCAGGACCATGGGCTGCCGATGACGCAAATCGATGTCAATCGGGCAGATTGGCTGGCGCAGCGCCTCTACGCCGTTCCGCCTTCCCAGCGGGTACCCGACCAACAAGCCCGGAACTTCACTGGTGTGGCAGACGCGTCCCCTACGGACTTGTCAGACCCCTCCATTTGGATAGGCCCCGAGCAAAAATTCAACCAGCAGTGGGGACCAAGTTTCAGCCACATTCTGGGCGGCCCTGACAGCTTCCTGCTGTACCAACTGGGTGTTCAAAGCTTTCAGGAGTACCGATTTTCAGACAGCACCTGGATCAGCAGCAGAATCAACCTTCGCCTGCTGGACAACTATGAGGGCTTCAAATACGACGCCCCCAGTGATTTGCCGCGGGTTAGAACCTACCAGCGCGAATATGCAATTTCATCCCGACTGACCCTGCCCCTGCTGCAATTGACCCATGTTCAAGATTTGGGCGCGGGGCACTACGCAAGTGCGTACGCAGGCATGCTGGAGTCCATGTACGGCGGCGCGGGGGCAGAGTGGCTGTACCGACCATGGCACAGCCGGGTCGCGGTCGGCATGGACGTCAACCATGTGCGACAGCGGGATTTCCGGCAAAACCTCGCGTTTCGCGACTACAGCGTCAACACCGGTCATGCGACCCTGTACTGGGACACGGGTTGGAACGGGGTGCAACTCAACCTCAGCGCTGGCCGCTACCTGGCCGGTGATTGGGGGGGGACGCTGTCGGCAAGCCGAACCTTTGCCAACGGGGTGACCATGGGCGGCTGGGCAACCAAAACGGATGTTTCGGCCGAACAGTTTGGTGAAGGCAGTTTCGACAAAGGCCTGTATATCGCCTTTCCGCTGGATGCCATCCTGCCAAAATCCACATCGCTGACGGGACTGGTGGCCTGGAACCCGCTGACCCGCGATGGTGGTGCGCGACTGGGCCGCAGCGTTGCACTCTACGATGTGACGCAGTTGCGCGATCCCCGAGCCAGGACTTGGCGGCCTGCCGCGAAGACAGCCATGCGGTCAGCCGAAGACCTTTACCAGGTAAGTCACGAACCCGATCCGAACGCCCTGGAACGCTTGGTGGACAGCACCGCCAAGCTCGGTCGCCAGATCAACGACATCCCAGGCAGTACCTGGGCCTGGGGAGCGGGCGCCATTGTTGCGGCCAGCCTGTTCGACAACAGGGTAGACAACTGGGCCCAAGCGCATCAGGGCGGCACAATGGAACGCTTGGGTAAGGCAGGCACGGCTGTGCCGATTGCGATGGGGCTCGGTACGGCCCTGCTGTATACCGGACTCGGTGGCGAACCAGCCGCCAGCACAGCGGACATTTCTCTGAAGGCGGCCGGCCTGACGCTGGGCGCCAACCTGATCACACGGTTCACGGTCGGCCGCGCCCGCCCCTTCGAGGGCAAGGGCTCGGGCAGCTTCGAAGGCTTTGGGTCAGACTCGGCGCAGTCCGGGTTTGCCTCCAACCATGTCGCCTTGGCGTTCGCCCTCGCGACGCCGTTCGCCCAAGAACACAATATGCCCTGGCTGTACGCCGTGGCGGCCAGCACCGCATTGGGGCGGGTGCAGCAACGGGAGCATTGGCTCTCAGACACGGTCGCGGGTGCGATGATGGGGTACGCCATCGGCTCGATGCTGACTGACCAAGAGCATGACCGCTCGGGCATACGCCTGAGTCTGAGCCCTCAGGCAGTGACGGCACATTGGTCTTTCAAGTAAGGGTGCCCCGGTCATGAGTAAAAAAGTCTTCATCAAAACTTTCGGCTGCCAGATGAACGAGTACGACTCGGACAAGATGGCCGATGTCATGCACGCCGCCCAGGGTTACGAACCCACCGACGACGTCAACGATGCCGATCTGATCCTGTTCAACACCTGCTCGGTTCGGGAAAAGGCCCAGGAAAAGGTGTTTTCCGATCTTGGCCGCGTCAAACACCTGAAAAAAAAAGGGGTGCTCATCGGTGTCGGCGGCTGTGTCGCCAGCCAGGAGGGCGCCGCCATCATCGAGCGCGCGCCCTATGTCGATGTGGTGTTTGGCCCGCAAACGTTGCACCGACTGCCGCAGTTGCTGGCCGAGCGCCAGCGCCTGAACCACGCGCAGGTGGACATCAGCTTTCCAGAAATCGAAAAGTTCGATCACCTGCCGCCGGCACGGATGGACGGGGCCAGCGCCTTCGTCAGCATCATGGAAGGCTGCTCCAAGTACTGCAGTTACTGTGTGGTGCCCTACACCCGGGGCGAAGAAGTGTCGCGCCCCTTCGAGGATGTGCTGGTGGAGGTGGCTGGGCTGGCCGATCAGGGCGTGAAAGAGGTGACGCTGCTGGGTCAGAACGTCAATGCCTGGCGCGCTGCCATGGGCGCCAGCGGCGATTCGGCCGACTTTGCCACCCTGCTGACCTACGTGGCTGACATCCCCGGCATCGAGCGCATCCGCTACACCACCAGCCACCCGAATGAGTTCACCCAGTCGCTGATCGCCGCCTACGACACGGTACCCAAGCTGGTGAGCCACCTGCACTTGCCCGTGCAGCATGGCTCAGACCGAATCCTGATGGCCATGAAGCGCGGCTACACCGCGATGGAGTACAAAAGCACGGTGCGCAAACTGCGCGCCATACGGCCCGACATGGCGATGAGCAGTGACTTCATCGTCGGCTTTCCTGGCGAGACCGAGGATGACTTCGGGAAGATGATGAAGCTCATCGACGATATCGGCTTTGACAACTCCTTCAGCTTCATCTTCAGCCCACGCCCCGGCACCCCGGCGGCCAACCTGTCGGACGACACGCCGCACGAGGTCAAACTACGCCGCCTCCAAGAGCTGCAGGCTGTGATCAACACCAACATCAAGCGCATCAGCGACAGCCGGCTAGGCACGGTGCAGCGCATCCTGGTCGAGGGCACCTCCAAGCGCGACGCCACCGAATTGATGGGGCGCACCGAATGCAACCGGGTGGTCAATTTTGTCGGCCAGCCAAGGCTGGTCGGGCAGATGGTTGATGTGCGGATCACCGAAACACGCAGCTACACCTTGCGCGGCGAGGTACTAACCCAGGAATCCGCAGCGGCACTCAACCTTCGTAGCTGATCAAGTTTGCTTCAGTTTATATAGCAAACTATCCAGCTTGGACAAGGGCTGAAAGCCAATTTGGCGGGAAGATATGAGCTAAAACGGCATCCGCGGCATGCCCTTCATGCCACCCAGGCGCTTCATCATTTTCATCATGCCGCCGCCCTTCATCTTTTTCATCATGTCCTGCATCTGCTCGAACTCCTTGAGCATGCGGTTGACTTCCTGCACCTGCACACCGGCGCCGGAGGCTATGCGTCGCTTGCGCGTGGCCTTGATCAGTTCGGGCTTGCTGCGCTCCAGCGGCGTCATGCTGTGGATGATGCCCTCCTTGCGCTTGATATCTTTTTCGGCGCGTGCCATGTCCACCTGACCCGCCTTCGCAGCCATGGCGGCCGGCAATTTGTCCATCAGGCTGGACAGCCCGCCCATCTGCTTCATCTGCTGGATTTGTCCCAGAAAATCGTTCAGGTCAAACCCTGCGCCGCTCTTGACCTTGGCCGCCAGCTTTTGCGCTGCGGCCATGTCCACACCAGCCGTCACCTGCTCGACCAGCGCCAGGATGTCGCCCATGCCCAGGATGCGTCCGGCATGGCGCTGGGCATCAAACACCTCCAGGCCGTCGATCTTTTCGCTGGTGCCCGCGAACTTGATCGGCGCGCCAGTGACCTGGCGTACCGACAAAGCTGCACCGCCGCGCGAATCGCCATCGGTCTTGGTCAGGATGATGCCGGTCAATGGCAGCGCTTCTTTGAAAGCGCGTGCGGTGTTGATTGCATCCTGACCTTGCATGGCATCCACCACGAACAAGGTCTCAACCGGGCTGAGCGCGGCGTGCAGAGCCTTGATTTCCAGCATCAAGGCCTCATCGATCGCCAGGCGACCGGCCGTGTCCACCAGCAGCACATCAAAAAAATGTTTGCGTGCGTAATCCAGTGCGGCCAGGCCAATGTCCACCGGCTTCTGGTCGGGGGTACTCGGAAACCACTCAGCCCCGGCCTGCGCCGTTACCGTCTTGAGTTGCTCGATGGCTGCCGGCCGGTACACGTCGCCCGAGACCGTGAGCACTTTTTTGCGCCGCTTCTCGATCAGATGCTTGGCCAGCTTGGCCGTGGTGGTCGTCTTGCCAGCCCCCTGCAGGCCGGCCATCAGAATCACCGCGGGTGGCTGCGCGGCGAGGTTGATGTCACTGACACCATCGCCGATCGTGGCCGCAAGTTCCTGGTTGACGATGCCGACCAGTGCCTGCCCAGGCGACAGCGAACCCAGCACCTCTTGCCCGAGCGCTTTTTCTTTGACCCGTGCAATGAAATCACGCACCACGGGCAAGGCCACATCGGCCTCCAACAGCGCCATGCGCACTTCCCGCAGCATGTCCGTCACATTGGACTCAGTGATGCGGGCCTGGCCCCGCATTTCCTTGACGAGGCGGGAGAGTTTGTCGGTAAGGGCTGAAGCCATAGAAAATTGCCGGGAAACGGCACCTAGTTTGGGCGCCAAAGGAGATTGGCAGGGTACGAAACGTTAAACTGTGGGCATGATTTTAGCCAGTGCCTCTCTGCTCAGCCTGTCTCTGGCGCTGGGCGCCATTGCTGCCTACCTGGCGGCAGCGGCCGGCGCATCGCGCTGGTGGTCATCCAGCGCTCGCGCCCTCACCTGGCTGGCTTGGCTGCTGCATGGCGCCATGCTGGCATCCAACCTGCTGGCCGATCAGGCTCGCTTTGGCTTCGCACCGGCCTTGTCGGTCATGGTCTGGTTGATCGCCGCAGTCTATGCGGTCGAGACCTATTTGTACCCCATGCTCCACATGCATTGGCCGCTGTCGGCACTGGGCACCGGCGCCATCATGCTGGCCTTGGTGTTTCCGGGCACGCCCCTGCATGCCGGCGCATCGCCCTGGCTGCCCTTGCATTGGGCTTTGGGTATCGCTTCCTACGGCATGATAGGCACTGCGGTTGTCCACGCCTGGTTCATGACCCGGACCGAGGCCAGCATACGTCGGGGTGTCGATGCTCACAGTGGCGTGCCCCTGCTGACCATGGAGCGACTGACATTTCGCTTCATTGGTGCTGGATTTTTGTTGCTGACCGCAACCCTGGTGTTGGGGCTCGTGTTTGGAGGCCAACTCTACGGAGCCAGAGCGACTCTCCGGTGGGACCACAAGACCGCGTTTTCGGTTCTGTCCTGGCTGACATTTGCATGGCTGTTGATCGGGCGCGTCCGGTTCGGCTGGCGCGGGAAACGCGCGGTGCGCATTCTCTACATTGGCTCTGGCCTGCTGCTGCTGGCCTACGTGGGCTCACGCTTCGTTATGGAAGTTCTTCTGGGTCGCAGTGGATGAAGCTGCTGGTGCTTTTTGGTGCGCTGCTGCTGGGAGTTTGGCTGTGGCGCTCCGGTCGGTCCAAAGGCGGCAAGAATGCGTCGCAGCGGCCGCCACCCGCAGAGCCTTCGCAGACGGAGATGGTGCGGTGCCTGCACTGCTCGGTGCACCTGCCGGTGGCTGAGGCCGTACCAGGGCGTCTTGGCGTGTATTGCAACAGGGAACACCGGCAACTCGCAGAGCCCTGAATGAACGCCCCGCCGCCTTCGCCGTCCCTGTTCAGCCCCACTCTGCTTGATTCGAGCTCAGAGTCAGGCGAGGACCAACGAGAGACCGGGCAGCTGTGGCACGTATTCAGGACAGCACGGACGCTGTTGGCGAGCCTGCTTGCGATTCTTTTGCTCGCGATTGCTCAGGGCCATGCCCCGCTTGACCAAGGTCTTCAAGACGTGCGGGTATGGAGCGCAATGAAGAGTTGAGGCACAAGCCATGACAGCGTCTGAGGGACCACCGACAGCATCGCTCTGGCAGGGGGGGTGGTACAGCTTCGCCAGGCATATGAGGTCTCCCAACCAGGGGCCTCGGCCTGCGTCGGCACGCATCGACCTGATCGTGTTGCACTCGATCAGCCTGCCGCCGGGCCATTTCGCTGGCGACGCAGTGCAGCGCCTGTTCATGAATCAGCTTGACTGGGAGGAACACCCCTATTTCAAGGCCATGGAAGGGCTGCAGGTATCGAGTCATTTTTTCATCCGGCGCGATGGTCAACTGTGGCAGTTTGTCGACTGCGACGAACGGGCCTGGCATGCCGGTGTGTCCCACTATCGGGGACGAGACAACTGCAATGATGATGCCATTGGCGTTGAACTTGAGGGGCTGGAGGGAGATGTCTTTGAGCCGAGGCAGTACGAAACACTGGGCAGTCTGGCGGCCGCCCTGTTGCAGCGTTACCCGATCGCCCACATTGCTGGCCACGAGGATGTGGCGCCTGGCCGAAAATCCGATCCAGGCTCAGGCTTTGACTGGTCCAAGTTGCAAAAAAGACTGGGCTGCGACAAGCAGTCGCTGCCGCCACGTGTCTGGCCCGGGCTGAGCGGCTGACCTGCCTTGCTCTGGCGCTCGGAGCACTCGCATAAGCGCTTGCCCGAAGGTTTTTTCGGGGTCAGTAGCAGGGTCGAAGGCGACAAATGTCACATACGAGCCAGAACGACGTCAAACACTACCCCTAGTGGCTTGTTTTGCACCCGGACACCATATATAGTGTGTGCTGATACCAGTGAACTTGGCCGAGAACGCCTTTTCAGCCTGATAAAGTTACCCGCCAAACGCTACCCAGCACCCAAGGAGCACACGATGCAAACCGCATTCGACACACCGAACAACCTGCGCACAGGAACCCATGCACCCCACGGTTTACAAGACAACAGCCCGATGGCACCCAACCTGCTGAGTCAATACCAAATCATCCGGCGCAATGGTGCGGTTGTGCCATTTGAGCCGAACAAGATCGCCGTGGCCATGATGAAAGCTTTCCTGGCCGTTCACGGTACCCAGGGCGCTGCGTCCTCCAGCGTTCGTGAAACGGTGGACGTGCTGACCCAGTCGGTCATACGCGCCCTCATGCGCTCACGGCCAGGAGGTGGCACCTTTCACATCGAAGACGTGCAAGACCATGTCGAACTCGGCCTGATGCGCGGCGGTCACCACGAGGTGGCACGCGCATACGTCCTTTACCGCGAAAAGCGCACCCAGGAACGCGCCAAAAGTGCCATATCAGCGGCGCCTGAGCTGCCGCAGTTGCATGCGATCGATCAGGGGGAACGTGTGGTTCTCGACCTTGGCCGGCTCAAAAGCCTGATCAGCGCAGCGTGCGAGGGCCTGGGCGCTGATGTGAGGCCGGATCCGATATTTGCAGAAACCCTGCGCAACCTGTATGACGGCGTCCCGATGGACGAGGTGTACAAGGCCTCGGTGCTGGCGGCGCGAACGCTGATTGAGAAGGATCCCGACTACACCTACGCCACGGCCCGACTGCTCTTTCACACCATCGCCAAAGAAGTCCTGGGTCAGGATGTCGAACCCGCTGGCATGGCTCAGGCCTACGTCGACTACTTCCCCGGCTTCATCAAAAAGGGCGTTGCCAACGAACTCCTGGACGAGAAACTGCTGCAGTTTGATCTGGCCCGGCTTGGCGCCGCGCTCAAGGCCGAACGCGATCTCAAATTTGACTACCTGGGTCTGCAGACCCTGTACGACCGTTACTTTCTGCACGTCGGCAAAAACCGCATTGAGCTGCCGCAGGCCTTTTTCATGCGTGTGGCCATGGGTTTGACGCTCAATGAAATCGACCGGGAGGCCAGGGCCATCGAGTTTTATGAGGTGCTGTCCTCCTTCGACTTCATGTCCAGCACGCCGACACTGTTCAACAGTGGCACCCTGCGCTCGCAATTGTCAAGCTGCTACCTGACCACCGTGCCGGACGACCTGGACGGCATCTATGAGTCAATCAAGGAGAACGCCCTCTTGTCCAAGTTCGCAGGGGGCCTGGGCAACGACTGGACCCGGGTGCGTGCCCTTGGCTCTCACATCAAAGGAACCAACGGTGAGTCGCAAGGTGTGGTGCCATTCCTCAAAGTGGTCAATGACACTGCCGTAGCGGTCAACCAAGGTGGCAAGCGCAAGGGGGCTGTCTGCACCTACCTGGAGGCCTGGCACCTCGACATCGAAGAGTTCCTGGAGTTGCGAAAAAACACCGGTGATGACCGGCGCCGCACCCATGACATGAATACAGCCAATTGGATCCCCGACCTGTTCATGCGTCGCGTCATGGAAAAAGGCTCATGGACCCTCTTCTCTCCCAGCAATGTGCCCGACCTGCATGACAAGTTCGGCTTGGCCTTTGAGACGGCCTATGTCGCCTACGAAGCGCAGGCCGCACGGGGAGACATCAAGCCCTCACGCACCCTGCCTGCGGCCGACCTTTGGCGCAAAATGTTGACCATGCTGTTTGAAACCGGGCACCCCTGGATCACTTTCAAGGACGCCTGCAATGTGCGCTCACCCCAGCAGCATGCAGGCGTGGTCCACTCGAGCAACTTGTGCACCGAAATCACGCTGAACACCAGCGACACTGAAACAGCCGTCTGCAACCTGGGCTCGATCAACCTATTGCAACACCTGAAAGACGGCGCGATTGACCATGCCAAGTTGCAAAAGACCGTCAAGACAGCAATGCGCATGCTCGACAACGTGATCGACATCAACTACTACGCCGTCAAAAAAGCGCGTGACTCCAACATGCGGCACCGCCCGGTCGGCCTGGGTGTCATGGCATTCCAGGACAGCTTGTATGAACTGCGTATTCCATATGCCAGCGACGCGGCCGTTGCTTTTGCCGATGAGTCCATGGAGGCCATCTGCTATTACGCCTACTGGGCGTCGACCGACCTTGCCAGCGAACGCGGCCGCTACTCCAGTTACAAGGGTTCGCTCTGGGACCGAGGCATCCTGCCCATCGACACGCTGGACATGCTGGCAGAGCAACGCGGCGGCTACGTTGAGGTGGACCGCTCGAGCAAACTCGACTGGGACGCACTGCGTAAGAAAATCGCCCGCGACGGCATGCGTAATTCAAATTGCGTCGCGATTGCGCCCACGGCCACCATCTCCAACATCATCGGGGTGGATGCCTCCATCGAGCCCTGCTTTGGCAATTTGTCTGTCAAGTCCAACCTGTCAGGTGAGTTCACCATCATCAACGGCTATTTGGTCAGGGACCTGAAGCGGCTCGGGCTCTGGGATGACGTGATGGTCATGGACCTCAAACACTTTGACGGCTCGCTCGCACCGATCGACCGTGTGCCGGCGGACATCAAGGCCCTGTACGCCACAGCTTTCGAGGTTGAGACGACCTGGCTGGTCGAAGCAGCGGCGCGCCGGCAAAAGTGGATCGACCAAGCCCAGTCTCTCAACATCTACATGGCGGGCGCATCAGGCAAAAAACTCGACGACACCTACAAGCTGGCCTGGATCCGCGGCTTAAAAACCACCTATTACCTGCGAACCATGTCGGCTACCCATGCCGAGAAATCGACGGTAACAGCAGGGCGCATGAATGCTGTGTCCTCGGTGCAGGAAACGGGCGGGGGCGCCGCCTTGAGCGCGCTGGAACTCGCCGCTGCGGCAGCACGGGCGCAACTGGCGGCGGGTCCGGCGACAGACGTCAAGTTCTGTGGCGTCGATGACCCGACGTGCGAGTCCTGCCAGTAAATTGGTCGAAGCTGCCAAGGATTGAAAGTCGATGTTGCTGCACCACATATGCATAGCCTGATCCAGGCTCTGGTCAAACATTGCTTTTCAATTCGAAAGCCTTATCTCATAATCAAGCGATTGGAATATATATGTTGACCTGGGACGAAGAAGTCAAACCACTGCCCCGGATGCCACATCCAGCAGGCCCATCCTCCTCTCTGGCGTCAGAGCCGAAGTCGACCTTGGTTCAGGTGCTCCATGACGGTGCGCGTGCACCAGCCTCTGCAACGGGTACGGGTCCCACAACGACGGCCAGTCCGCGCCGGGTGAATGCAGCGGACAAGCGCATCATCAATGGTCAGACCGACGTCAACCAGTTGGTCCCTTTCAAATACAAATGGGCCTGGGAGAAGTACCTTTCCAGTTGCGCCAACCACTGGATGCCGCAAGAGGTCAACATGACGCGCGACATTGCCCTGTGGAAAGATCCCAAAGGATTGACGGAGGATGAGCGGCGGATCATCAAACGCAACCTTGGATTTTTCGTCACCGCAGACTCCCTGGCAGCGAACAACATCGTGCTGGGCACCTACCGGCATATCACGGCGCCGGAGTGTCGTCAGTTCCTCTTGCGCCAGGCGTTCGAAGAAGCGATCCATACCCATGCCTATCAGTACATTGTCGAGTCGCTAGGCTTGGATGAAAGTGAAATTTTCAACGCCTACAACGAGGTCAAATCCATCCGCGACAAGGACGAGTTTCTGATCCCGTTCATTCAGGCGATCATGAACCCGGAATTCAAGACCGGTACGCCGCAAAACGATCAGACATTGCTCAAGTCCTTGATTGTGTTCGCCTGCCTGATGGAGGGCCTGTTTTTCTATGTGGGCTTCACCCAGATTTTGGCCCTGGGCCGGCAAAACAAGATGACGGGGGCTGCCGAGCAGTACCAGTACATCCTGCGTGACGAGTCTATGCATTGCAATTTCGGCATCGACCTGATCAATCAGCTCAAGCTCGAAAATCCGCAGCTGTGGACGGCCGAGTTCAAGTCCGAGATCAAAGAGCTTTTTGAAAAAGCGGTAGAACTGGAGTACCGCTATGCCGAGGACACCATGCCACGCGGCGTGCTAGGCCTGAATGCTTCGATGTTCAAGGGTTACCTGCGCTACATCGCCAACCGCCGCGCCACGCAAATTGGCTTGGAGGCACTTTACCCGAACGAAGAGAATCCGTTCCCATGGATGAGCGAGATGATCGATCTGAAAAAGGAACGAAATTTCTTTGAAACACGTGTTATTGAGTACCAGTCTGGTGGCGCACTGTCTTGGGATTAAGCGCCCATCATGACGACAAGAATTTCACGGTTGTTGGCGAACCGCATTGCGGCACGTACCCAACCGTGTTCCCGTGTTCATGGTGCTGGGTTGCGACCCAACACCATGGATCCTTTCATGCACTCCAACTTGCATGAAGTGCTCTTTGTAAATTGATCAAGGAGAAAATGATGGCAACTGCAAAAACACCGGCTGCAAAAAAAGCCGCTCCCGCGAAAAAGGCTGCGCCGGCCAAAAAAGTAGCAGCAAAGAAAACTGCACCGGCCAAAAAAGCTGCACCGGCCAAAAAGGCCGCGCCCGCTAAAAAAGCGGTAGCAGCGAAGAAGGCGGCTCCGGCGAAGAAGGCGGCACCCGCCAAAAAGGCCGCTCCAGCGAAGAAAGCCGCGCCGGCAAAGAAAGCCGCAGCAGCGAAAAAGGCTGCGCCGGCCAAAAAAGCCGCTGCCAAGAAAGCGGTCGTAGCCAAGAAACCAGCCGCCAAGAAAGCAGCCAAGAAGCCGGCCGCCAAGAAAGCCGCGAAAGCACCCCCTGCGAAGGCGTCGCCTGCTCCTGCTGCCCCAGCGGCGCAAACCACGCTGAACCCCCAGGCGGCATGGCCGTTTCCGACAGCCAGCAAGCCCTGAGACTGACCTCTGTTCAGTTGAAAGCCCGGCGCCTGATGGCGTTGGGCTTTTTTTTCGTAACCAGTCAAGGCGTCGGGCTTCAGGGGTAAAAAGCAACCATCCGGTAACCAGCCACTCCCGTTGCAATCTCAGGCGCCAGCGCAGCGTCCACGGCGGTCAGCAATTCAACCCCCGGTTCGAGTGCATCGGTCACGAGCTGTAATTCGTCAGGCAGGATTACCCGGCGAAGCAGGGCTTGGTCCTGCGCGTCGGTCAAAGTCAGCTCGATGGACGGCACAGCGACCGCCACAAGCGCCGTGTTCTTCAAGGCGATCGTCAAGCGGAAGCTGTCACCGCGGGCTCGGGAAAAGGAGGAGCTTTCAATCATCACAGCCCCAATCCTTTGAACGGGACTGAGTCCGCAATTGAGCGGTTGGCACAAGCTTGTCAACCATGGCGCCAAACGGGGCTGGGCCGCCGCAATAGCGTTGCGCTCATGGATCACCATCTGCATCAGCAGGACCAAGGCCAGCGCGAAGGCCAGCGACATCAGTGCTGCCAGCAAAATGGGTTGGTCTTCAACGACATCTGCCGGGCTCGATCGCAGAAAGGACAACTCGCTCAGCGGTGGCAAATCCTCGCCCTCAGGCGGCGATTCTTGGGCTGCGACTGCCGCCTCAGGCCTCAGGCCTTCGCCGTCATCAGGATCCATCCATCCTCCTGATCCGCCACTTCCAGCTGACAAAAAGGCGCGTAGGCCTGAGCCAGCTCCGATGCTTGCCGCTCCAATATACCAGCCAAGACCAGGGCGCCTCCCGGTGCGACGCGCGACCAAAGCAATGGGGCCAAGACCTTGAGCGGCGTTGCCAGGATGTTGGCCAGGACCGTGCCATAGCGGCCCGACGCGGTTTCGGGCAGGCCGGCCCTGACGTCGACCCGATTGGCCAGTGAATTCAGCCGGGTGGTCTCCACGGCGGCCACATCAATATCGACCGCATCCACCGCGTCCGCACCCATCTTGGCTGCGCCGATGGCGAGAATACCTGAGCCGCAGCCGTAGTCGAGCACGCGGCCAAAGCCACCGGCGCGGGCGCGTCCCGTGCCAGCGATCCAGCGCAGGCACATCCGGGTGGTGGGATGGGTACCTGTACCAAACGCCATGCCAGGGTCCAGCCCAATCACGGTCCGCGCATGCTCGGGCGCCTGGTGCCAGCTCGGAACAATCCAAAAGTCGGGGGTGATCTCGACGGGGGCAAACTGCGATTGCGTCAAGCGCACCCAATCCTGGTCCGGTACGGCCGCGATGCCGAGCCACTGACATTCAGCACCAAAGTCCTGACCCAACAGGATGGCCAAGGCGTCCTCGGCCAAAGCGCGGGACTCAAACAGCGCACCCACACGCGAGCGCTGCCAGCCCCCCGCAGGCGGCAGCATGCCAGGCTCGCCAAACAAAGCGCGCTCGGCGTCGGTCTGGGCATCAGCATCTTCGACGCTGTAGCTGAGGGCATCCAGCGCATCCAGTGCGTCGCCCAGTCGCTCCACCGCATGCTGTGGGCAGATCAGACTCAGTTCAAACATGACCGTCAGCGCGAACGGTGGCCCAGCCACTCTTCAAGGTAGTGGATATTGGTGCCGCCACTCATGAACTTGGCATCGACCATCAGCTCGCGGTGCAGCGGGATGTTGGTGTTGATGCCCTCAACCACGGTTTCACCCAGCGCGGTGCGCATACGGGCCAGCGCCTGCTCCCGGGTGTCGCCGTGCACAATGACCTTGCCCACCATGGAGTCGTAATTGGGCGGAACAAAATAATTGGTGTAGATGTGAGAGTCGACCCGCACACCAGGTCCGCCCGGCGCGTGCCACATCGTCACGCGACCCGGTGAGGGCGTGAATTTGTAGGGGTCCTCCGCATTCAGGCGGCACTCAATCGCATGGCCGCGAACCTGGATCTGGCGCTGGGTGAAAGGCAGACGCTCGCCGGCGGCCACCATGATCTGCGTCCGAACAATGTCGATCCCCGTGGTCATTTCTGTCACCGGATGCTCGACCTGGACCCGCGTATTCATCTCGATGAAATAGAACTCGCCATTCTCATACAGGAATTCAAAAGTGCCGGCACCGCGGTAGCCGATCTTCTTGCAGGCCGCCACGCAACGCTCGCCCACGCGCTCGATCGACTTACGCGGGATACCCGGCGCAGGCGCTTCTTCAATGATTTTTTGGTGGCGGCGTTGCATGGAGCAATCGCGCTCACCGAGGTAGACCGCATTTTTATGCTTGTCCGCCAGAATTTGGATTTCGATATGCCGAGGATTCTGGAGAAACTTTTCCATGTAAACCGACGCATTGCCAAAGGCGGCTTGCGCCTCGGCCTTGGTCATGGCCACGGCATTGACCAGTGCCGCTTCGGTATGGACCACACGCATCCCGCGCCCGCCACCACCTCCCGCGGCCTTGATGATGACCGGGTAGCCCACGGTGCGGGCAATACGACGGATTTGAACCGGGTCATCGGGAAGCTCCCCTTCCGAACCCGGCACACAGGGCACCCCAGCCCTGATCATGGCCTGCTTTGCCGACACCTTGTCGCCCATGATGCGAATGGATTCGGGCGTCGGCCCGATGAACTGAAAGCCGCTTTTTTCCACACGCTCGGCAAAGTCGGCGTTTTCACTGAGAAAACCATAGCCCGGATGAATGGCCTCGGCGTCGGTGACCTCTGCCGCCGAAATGATGGCGGGCATGTTGAGGTAGCTGAGGGCCGACGGCGCCGGACCGATGCAAACCGCCTCCTCAGCCAGCTTCACGTATTTGGCATCCCGGTCGGCCTCTGAATAGACCATCACCGCCTTGATATCGAGCTCCCGGCAGGCGCGTTGAATCCGCAAGGCAATTTCACCCCGATTGGCAACCAGTATTTTTTTGAACATGGGAAAGGCCGCTGATCTCAGACAATCACGAACAGCGCTTGACCGTACTCGACAGCCTGCCCGTTGTCGCACAAAATCTTGGCGACCGTCCCGGACACATCGGCCTCGATCTCATTCAAAATCTTCATGGCTTCAATGATGCACAGGGTCTCACCGGCCTTGATGACGTCACCCACCTCGACAAAGGCCTTGGCGCCCGGCGATGCCGACCGGTAAAAGGTCCCGACCATCGGCGACTTGACCATGTGGCCTGCAGCCTCAGGCGGCGTGACGGGCTCGATCACAGCTGGGGCGGCCGGCGCTACCGGTGCCATTGCTGGGCCAGCGGGCAGGGAGGCGTACTGCGGCACCATGGACACGCCGCCTTTGACAATCCGCACTTTGCCTTCTGCCTCTGTGATTTCGAGCTCTGACACATTTGACTCCGACACCAGATCAATCAAGGTCTTCAGTTTTCTCAGGTCCATGGATGCTCCAACAATTTTTTAGCAATAGCTCGCAAATTTACCTTAAAAGCGGCAAATTTACTGCAACTTTGGCGATATTTATTTATTTGGTCTCTCTGAGAGACCTCCGACGCAATCAGGTCAAGACGGACCAGGCGGCCAATTCGGCTTCTGTGATGCGACCCATTTTACGCTGCGCCACCTCGCCAGCCGAGGTCAGGACCACCGTGAACGGCAAGCCGCCGCTCAAGTTGCCCAAGCTCCTGCTCAATTCCAGACCAGCCATTCCAGCCATGGCGACGGTAAAAGACACCGGGCTGCGCGCCAGAAAGCGATTGACAGCATCAGTCTGATCCACGGCGATGCCCAGTACTTGCCAGCCTTTGACCTGGTTTTGCTGGTAGAAACTGCTCAAAAGAGGCAGTTCGTCGACACAGGGTGGGCACCAGGTGGCCCAGAAATTCACCAGGAGCGGACGGCCGCGCAGGCCCGCCAGCGCCAAAGGGCTACCCTGCGGCGTGCTCAGCTGGAGCGACCACAAGCCGCTGGCTTGACCGTCGCCGGTCTGGGGCTTGGCTGGTGGTGCCTGGCGGCGCCAAGCCACAGCCGCACCGCCAATCACGGCCAGCGCCGCCACACCGCTGAGCAGCCAACGCCGGGAAGTCTTGCCCGATTCGGATGGCGCTGGGCTGGAAGGTGTGTCGGTCATGATTGCGGATCATGCACCAAAGCACGAACGGCCGCCAGATCACCCCGGGGCGGACGCCCTTTGGCATCGGGTTTGAGCGCGCCTCTCAGGTCATCATGGTCGTGAATCAGCAGGTGCACGCCCACCTCTTCGTTCAGACCCGGACAAAAAGCATGCACGCTCAGCGTGGGCACCGACTCACCCCAGAATCCGCTAACGGTGCGTGGCACATAGCGGACCTGGTGGTCGATCAGGAATATTTCTGCAGATTTACTGTCATCACAAAACAACTGAATGTAAATATCGGTCAGTCGGGTCGCCGTCCCGTGCCAGACCGCACCGCTCAAATGGGGTCGGAAGTCGGCCAGACGCGCCATCCACACCACCGCGAGCTCCCGCAGGGCGCGCAATTCGCGAGGCTGCGTGTCGGCGCAAAATACCGACAGATAGTCCACCACGGCATCCTCTAGCTCATCGTTGCCGGGCAGGGCTGTACGGCCGGGCAGGCCCATCAGCTTGAGCGCTCGGTGCTTTGCCGGACCGTAGTCCAGACCCTCCTCCACCACGAGGCGAGCAGCGACGGCGGAAATTTCAGCCTTTAGGGATTCCATCGTCGCTATTTTGCCTGTACCTAGCCTCCTAGAATCAGGGCATGCACATTCATATCCTCGGTATTTGTGGCACCTTCATGGGCGGCTTGGCCGCGCTCGCCCGGGAAGCCGGCCACCGGGTGACGGGCTGCGATGCCGGTGTTTACCCGCCCATGAGCGAGCAGTTGCGCGCCCTGGACATCGGGTTGATGGAGGGTTTCGGCACTGAGCAGTTGGCGCTGCAGCCAGACCTGTTCGTGGTCGGCAACCTGGTCAGCCGGGCACGCCGAGCCGATGGCTCGCCGAAATACCCGCTGATGGAGGCGATTCTGGATGCCGGTGTGCCCTACACCAGCGGCCCGCAGTGGCTGGCCGACCATGTGCTGAAAGGACGGCATGTACTGGCAGTGGCGGGCACCCATGGCAAGACCACCACCACCGCCATGCTGGCCTGGATTTTGGAGCAGGCCGGCTTGGTACCAGGCTTTTTGGTCGGCGGCGTGCCGATCAATTTTGGTGTCTCAGCCCGGCTTGGCGGCAGACCACCTGGGGGTGGTCCCGCGCTTTTCGTGATCGAGGCCGATGAGTACGACACCGCTTTTTTTGACAAGCGCAGCAAGTTTGTGCACTACCGTCCGCGCACCGCCATATTGAACAACCTGGAATTCGACCACGCCGATATTTTTGACAACCTGGCCGCGATCGAACGGCAGTTTCACCATCTGGTTCGGACCGTGCCCGGCACCGGGCGCCTGGTGGTGAACGGGCTCGAAGACAGCCTGAGCCGGGTGCTGCACATGGGTTGCTGGAGCGAAGTCCGCAGCTTTGGCGCAGCGGTCAGCGATTTCACCGCACAAGGTGAGCCGCAGGATTTCCGGGTGCAGCATCAGGGCCGGGAGGCGGGTCATGTGAAGTGGGAGCTGAGCGGGGTGCACAACCAGCTCAACGCATTGGCCGCTATCTCAGCAGCAGAGCATGTGGGGGTGTTACCTGCCGTTGCGGCACAGGCGCTGGCGAGCTTTCAGAGCGTCAAGCGGCGCATGGAAGTTTGCGGTCGGGTCGGCTTCGCGGGCGGGGACATCACGGTGTATGACGACTTTGCGCACCACCCGACGGCCATCCGCACCACCGTTGATGGGCTGCGCCGCCGCCTGCCGCCTGGTGCCCGCATCCTGGCGGTGTTTGAGCCGCGCAGCAACACCATGAAGCTTGGCGCCATGAAATCCCAGTTGCCATGGAGCCTAGAGGGCGCCGATCTGGCGTTTTGCCACGCCGGCGGACTGGACTGGGATGCACGCAGCGCCCTGCAGCCCATGGGTGCGCGAGCCTCGGTGGCCGACAGCATTGAGGCGCTGGTGGCGGAGGTGGTCTCGGCCACCAAGCCGGGCGACCACCTTCTGTGCATGAGCAACGGTGGCTTTGGTGGCGTACACCAAAAACTGCTGGATTCGCTACAAAATCAGAAGCAGCAAACCCTTTCTTCGTAAGGCTTTCCGGCTGATTTCATCAGTGCGGGCTGTACCCACGGAAATCAGCGGATGGCGCGGCGGGCTTTGACCGCCTCGGACAAGACCGCCAAGGCCTGTAGCGAGTCATCCCAGCCCAGACAGGCGTCGGTGATGCTTTGGCCATAGGTCAGCGCGGTGGCATCATCCTGGCCCGGCGTGAATTTCTGTGCCCCCGCGTGCAGGTGGCTTTCCACCATCACGCCAAAAATACTGCGCGAGCCCGCCGCCAACTGCTCAGCGATGGTGCCCGCCACCATCAACTGTTTTTCATGCTGCTTGCTGCTGTTGGCGTGGCTGCAGTCCACCATCAAGGTCGGTGGCAGTTTGGCCTTGCGCAAGTCCTGACAGGCCGCTGCGACGCTGTCGGCGTCGTAGTTTGGCGTCTTGCCGCCGCGCAAGATGACATGACAGTCACGGTTGCCGTGGGTCTGCACGATGGCCACTTGGCCATTTTTGTGCACTGACAAGAAGTGGTGCCCACCCGCCGCCGCCTGAATGGCATCGGTCGCAATCTTGATGTTGCCGTCGGTGCCGTTTTTGAAGCCAATCGGCGCCGACAGGCCGGAGGCCAGTTCACGGTGAACCTGACTCTCGGTGGTGCGTGCACCAATCGCACCCCAGGAGATCAGGTCACCCAGGTACTGAGGCGAGATCACATCCAGAAATTCGCTGCCCGCCGGCAGGCCGAGCCGGTTGATGTCAATCAGCAGCTGACGGGCGATGCGCAGACCCTCGTCGATGCGGAAGGTTTCGTCCAGGTAGGGGTCATTGATCAGGCCCTTCCAGCCGACCGTGGTGCGCGGCTTCTCAAAATAGACGCGCATCACAATCTCCAGCGTGTCGGCGTACAGATGGCGCTGGGCCAGCAGGCGGCGCGCGTACTCCATGGCCGCAGCCGGGTCGTGGATGGAGCAGGGGCCGATCACCACCAGCAGTCGGTCATCGGCGCCTGCCATGATGTCGTGAATGTGGTGACGGGTGTTGCTGATCAGGGACTCGATGGCCGTGCCATGGATCGGGAAGAAACGGATCAGGTGTTCAGGGGGCGGCAGCACGGTGATGTCCTTGATACGTTGGTCGTCGGTCTGACCGGTGCGGTCGGTCGGGTGGGTGACGGTGGCTTCGGGCTTCATGGCAGATTCCTTGTTCGATCAATGGACACTACAAACACACAAAAAAAACCGCCGGGGCTGCCGGCGGTTTTTGGAAGATCGGGACGTTTGATTCAGTGACGTTCAGAACTCTCTACCG
>JBAXMQ010000031.1:0-29620 GCA_037134215.1 Betaproteobacteria bacterium | reverse complement strand
GGGACTCGCCAGAGAGGGGGCGAGCCCATCTTTTTGACTGGGACCGTGACGGAAATTACGAGGTCCAGATCATCTCGGAATGTGGTGCCGGCCCCAATTGCGAGGGCGTGTTGTACCGACTGGACAAGCCCAGCGGCAAACTGATTGCCTTCTTCAATACCGGTGGGGCAGACGTCCAACTGATAGACGGGCATCTGGTCGAGTCTGCTCGCGATAATTGCTGCTCATGGGTCGCGAATGCGTACAAGTTCGACGCCAAACGCTACCTGGTCAAACCTGAGCCTGCCTTCACCATCACCATTGAACACCTTGGTGATTCACGCGCCAAGTCGCCTGTGATGTGCACCTTCTCGGTAGAAACCACCCAAGGACAGCAAATTATTGCGCCACCGGCAAAGAGCTTTCTCAAGCTCTGCCGCCACTACGGCGAAAAATACGTCCTTGCAAAAAGGTGAACCCATCTGAATCGACGGGCATGATTCGCTGATTTCGGCATTGCAGGCGCTGACAAATAGGGGGGACTGATGATGAGCCACATTGACCGCAGGGCTTTGATCGCCCATCTGCGCACCAACTTCAAAATCAACTGGCATGGCCACCACGGCATACCTCACTGGGCGCGGGTGCGTGTCAATGGCCTGATGCTGGCAAAGACCACAGGGGCCAACACCCATGTGGTCGAGTTGTTTGCATTTTTTCATGACAGCTGCCGCGTCAATGAGTACACCGATGACGGCCATGGCCAGAGGGGCGCCTTGCTCGCGAAAAAGCTACACGGTCATTTTTTCGATGCCACGGAGCAGGAAATGGTCCTGCTCACCCATGCGTGCACAACGCACAGCGATGGGCTGTCCAAGGGGGACGTCACGGTTCAGACCTGCTGGGACGCAGACCGACTCGACCTTGGACGCGTTGGAATCACGCCGGACTCCAAATACCTCTGCACACTCGCTGCGAAAGATCACTCGAATCTGAACGCCGCTCATCGGCGAGCACTGTCATGGATCTCCCGCGAGTAAGACACGCCAATGAAGCTATTACACACCTCCGACTGGCATTTGGGCCAAACCCTCAACCAGTACGACCGCACCTTCGAGCACGAACAATTCCTGTCGTGGCTGCTAAACACGCTGGAGAGCGAGCAAATCGACGCCCTGCTCATCGCAGGCGATGTGTTTGACAACGCCAACCCATCAGCCGCCTCGCAGCGACAGCACTACACTTTTCTGACACAGGCGAGGGTGCGCGTGCCGTGCTTGAACATCGTGATTACCGCCGGAATTCACGATTCACCAGGACGCACGGAGGCCCCAGCCCCCTTTTTGGGTCTCTTTGATGCACACGTTGTCGGTCACACTGGCAAACAGGTAGTCAGCTTGGACTTGAGTCGCATCGTCGTGCCGTTCAAACCCCGAAATGATTCAATAGCTTAGGTTTACAAAAAACCGTAACGGGTCTACTGTGGCTAAACTCTCAGCGACCCAAACTATATGCTTTAGCAGTTTGGCCGCGAGTGAACCAGTTCAAATCCACGGCTCTGACTCAGACTGCGAAATCCTGTTTTGACTTACCTTCGGTAACCAAAGCCTGCATCCACTTCGGCATCAGTCCGCGTCCGGACCAGCTTTCGCCATTGGGGCCGCGGTATTTAGCTTCAACTGGCTTGGCAGCCTTTTTGGCGCCACTGTCAGCTTTGGCGGCCCGTACCGTCTTGGCAGCTTTGCCTCTGCCTTTAGCCGCTGTTTTCTTAACCGTCAGATCCTTGACGGTGATGCCAAAGGCCAGCATCTGCGCTTTGATCTCAGCCACCGTCTTGTCGAACTCGCGAGTCTTGATGTCATTGGCCTGCTTTTGCAGTTTCTCGATCTGACCCTGGAGTTCCATCAATTTGCTCATTCGATTTTCCTTGTTTAGTTGCCAACGTTGATTATTTTGGTCTCGGCCGACCAGCAGTGATTATCTCTGTTGCGGAGACAGTTGGCGTTACGGAATATAGGTTTTTTAGCAACCCACGAACTTTAATGTCTATTGGACTTTGATTCGCATGTTGCGTCCAGAATGGGCTGCATAGCAGCAATCCCTGCGCGGAGGCAATGGTCATAGACGGACCCTAACCAGTCATACAAATCAATCTAATTAGTGCCCTCTAGCATCAGTCTCATATTGCGCTGAACTAATGGTAAGGGCGAGGTGAGTAGGGAACTGGCATGGGATAGCGCCAAGCGCAGGCGTTTCAAAGAAACGATCAAACGGTTAGATCAGGAACTGCTTGACGCTGGCCGTGACCACACCCCAAACCTCGATAGTCTGGTCGTCCTTTGGCGTGATGTCCGGGAAAGTAGGATTGGCGGCTTTGAGCTTGATACGGCCCAATCGCTGATACAACTGCTTGACGGTGAAGTCGCCATCGACCACCGCGACGACAATGTGGTTATGCCGAGGTTTGACGGCCCGGTCGACCACCAGAATGTCGTTGTCAAAAATGCCGACCCCGGTCATGGAGTGGCCACTGGCGACAATCTCGGCAAACTCTTCCCGCTGCGGCGTCAGGCCGTGCTCGTTCTTTACGCTCATTTGGTTATCCCCTGCTTCAGCCGCACCGCTGCTATTGGAGCGTTTTGGCAGCATCCCAGATGCAAAACGAGCCATCAGCCGGCGCCAGCCGTTCCACTGCCTCAGCCTTGTGTGCCAGTGCCACCACCCTACTCTCCAGTTCCAGGCGCTGTTCTTCCGCGTCTATGGCCAGCTTGAGCAAGTCAACCCGTGAAATCGCGGCAACGGGTTTGCGGGCCTGCTCTTCGAGTTCGTGCCGGCGACGAATCACCTTGAGCCGCGCAGATGCACTGTACCCGGTCAGCAATGTCTCCGTTAGCTCCCGGTCCAGGTAAAAACAGGTGGTGTAACCGCGCGAATCCGTGCTTTCCTGGGGATGATCCAAATCTGGATCATCTTTTTTCAGCTCATCCAGCATGGCTCGGATGTCGCGGTGGACGTGTGCCAGCTCCTTGCCAGTCAGTTCCGCAATCTCGCGGCTGGTCATGAACATGTTGGGGATTACGGGGACGGTAAATACGCTCATGCTGATGCTCCTTCGTGCTGGCTGGTGGTTGACTTGCTTTGTCCGAACAATTCATTGATCGCCACAGCGACCTCATCCCAACTCAGCGGGGTTTCTTCAAATTCAGGGGCTCGGATACCAAAACCTTTGCCTGGCCAAATTGCGCCCTTACGGCTGCCCGCAGGCCAGTCCAAAGGCCTGACTGGCAGGCTTCCAACTCGCGGGCTCTGTGTTTGGCGTAGTCCACCGTGCCCGGGTTCTGTGCCCACTGCACCACGTGCTCGACCTGGCGTTGACATAGCGTATCCATGGGTCATGCCGTTCTCCTTTGCGCCACTTGCGCGAGAATCACCAGTGCCAATGTAGCAAGCAGGCCGAAGAAAGCGAGATCTCTTGCTCAAGAGCCTAAGCAGCCCTTATTGGCGATCGGTGTAACAGGAGCCACTCAGCAGCCGCACACCAGGAAAGGCGGGTAACGACGCCAGCGCCCGCTCGACAAATTCATCCTCTTTTTCGTCCAGCTGACGCGTGCAAGTGGCGCCCCGGCCATCGCTGAGCCGCTGGAGCTCGGCATCTCGCATGCCGGGTACCACGCCTCGCAAAATAATGACGCCTAGGTGCGCTGGTGATTCAAACTCCAGGGCGGTCAGGCGCTGTTCAAGACTTGGCATTTTTTCTTGCCTCCAAGGCTGTGATGCGAGCGGTCAATTCGTCAATCTCGGCCACTCGGGCAAGTTGACTGATGGCCGTAATCAGTTGACTTCCCTGGCCAGGTGCCAGGTTGCCAGCGGATACAGCGCTCAACACCGCGCTGGCCTTGGCGGTCAGGGAGTCGCCAGTCAAGTCCAATGCAATAGCCTGCTCCACGGGCTTTACAGGAGGTAACACGCGCTCCAGAATCAGACGAGCAGCTTGTACGTCCCCAGCTTTGGCGGCCGCTACCAGCCCGGCCAAAATGTCCGGGGCATCGCCCATGATGCTTTTTCGCAGCTTGGTGATTTCAGACTGTCCAGGTGGCCGGCCCTTCGGATTACCCGTTTGACCCGGTTTCCACTTGGTTGATTTGCGCTCATTCATGCTCTGTTTCCTATGTGTTAAATCACGTTAATTCCGAGCCATGCTTGGCGCCCAACCTTGGCAGCGCTGGCGCAGCGCCGCAAAGTCAGCACCCAGCGCTCGATTCGCCAGGCCAGCGCAGAGGTGGCTGCGGCACAAGTTGCCCGACGATAAAAACCGGCACGTATCACAAGTCGCACGCTGGTCAAACGGGTCACTGGATGACGCAACCTTTGGCGGTACTGAGTCACCCCCTGCGCAACTCGTCAGTTGCGTGGGTGTTGCGCTGCTGGTTGCGGTGGCCTCCCCAGCGACAGTGGTCGAAAGTTGCGCAGGGGTTGCGGTGCTGGTTGCACTCTCGTCGTCAGAGTTGCGGCGTTGCGTTGCTTGGGAATGCAACTGCGCAACTTTCGGCCTAGCAAACCGTGCAAGTAGTTGTTGGTACAGATTCATTTGGCACCCTTCGCGGCCTGGCTGATCAGGCCCAACTCTTTGGCGCGGCGCATGTGGCGGCTGACGTTGGACTTGTTCAGATCCAGCTCGGTGGCGATCTCGGCTTGCGAGAGGCCCTCGTTAGCCAGTGCCACCACGCGGTCGAACGTGCTGGCCTCCAGCGTGCTGAATTTCCATTCGGCTCGTTCTTCGGTGCCGCCTAACTCCAGCTCCAGCGACTGCGCGTCGTCGCCGGCCAGGTTGCGTGCCTTGGTGAACTCCAGGACAAACCGGGCACCTTGGCTGGGCTCGTAGTCCTTGGGGCGGCTCAGGCCGATCACCACGTCCAGCAGGTCCTCGCGCTTGCTGGTGCCGCGCTGCTGGCCGCCTTTGCCAGCGTGATGCACCAGCAGTACGGCCAGTCCACGGCGGCGCAGTTGCAATATCCAGGTGGCGATGGGGTGCCAGCTTTCGGCCTCGTTCTCGCGGCCAGTCCTACACCAGGCGGACAGGTTGTCGATGATCACCAGCGCGGTGTCGGGCTCGATCATGCGGTTGATGACGTGCTGACCTTCAGGTGTGGACAGATCAGGCATGGGCACGCCATCTGGCAGCAGGTCGGGCGTGAATACGCGGAAGTAGCCCGGCTGCGGCTCCATGTCAGGCAAGTGCATAGCAAGTCTAGCTTGCAGCACGGCGCCGGGCAGCTCGCCGTCCAGGTACAGCACCTTGGCAGCCTTGGGTGCGTGCCACTTGCCAAACGATGAACCGCAGGCCACAGCGAACGCTATTGCCAGGCTGAGGTGGGTCTTGCCGATGCCGCGTCCTGCGAACACCATTGCCAGGTCCTGCGAATTGAGCCAGGGCAACAAAAGCGGGTCGCGTTGCTTGAATTGGTACTCGGCCAGCTCGCGCAGGTCCAGCGCCTCCAGGCGGTACTTGGTGTCGGTCGGGTCTTGGTCGGTCGGCTCATCCCACTCGGGCAGGCTTCGGCGCTGCTGGATGCGGCTAGCGGCCTCGGCGTCGATCAGGTGCAGGGGGGTTGCGTCAAGCATGATGGGCACCCCCCAGGCTTTGGTCGCGCAGCCAGCCCACCCGGCCAGCGGCCAGCAGTAGGCGGTCAAGGTCGGGTTGGGTCAACGTCACGCCGTTGGCGATGTTGCGGGCGGCCACGGCGATAAACGTCGCCTCGGCCTCCAGCAGCTCCAAGGCTTGCGGCGCAGTCAGCAGCCGGGGCTGGCGCTGTGGTTCGCGGCCAGACTTTTCTCGCGGTGGGAACAGGTCGCTGAGCTCAAGCCCCAAGGCGCCCAGCACGGCGTCCACGGTACAGCCCGCGAAACAGTGGACCAGCACGGCGCCCTCTGGCGTCTCGCGCACTGACAGGCTCGGGCCTCGGTCCGCATGGGCTGGGCAGCAGGCGCTCCACTGACCCGGCTGCCGCTGTCGTGCTTTGGTCAGACCGCCCAGCACCTTCTCGATGGGGGAGGCGGTCTGATGGGCCAGTTGTTGAACAAGCACTGGCCGCAGGAGCTTGGTATCAGGCAATTTGTTCACATTCACACCGTTGCCGTTTCACCGCGCCTAGCGTGCAACACCCGGACTAAATTGCGGATTTCTTCATCGGATTTGCCCGCGATCCTCGCCGCGGCAATCGCCTTGACTTCAAAATCAGGCCACCCCCGCGAACGCTGCCCGATGGCAACGCCAGCCGTCAGCAAGCCGGCCCTGATCGAGTTGTACGCGCTGGCGTCCGAGCGCCAACCAAATTCAGCCTTGACAGCTGGCAGTCTCCAAATAGGCATCTGTCACTCCTTAAATCCCCTTGGCGGTTGCCGTGGATTGGTGGTGAGGGTGCCATGCTTGGAACGAAGATCGGGGCAGATCCTGCTGCTATTTTTTCTGATTGGTCACCTATCAATTAGGCGTCGACTGCCAATTTGTCCAGGTAGTCTGCCCATTGCTGCACCATGTCAAACCGCTGTTTCAAGTATTGCGTCCTGTTGTAGCTACGCCCGTTGGAATCCTTCACCGCATGAGCCAGGTTCGCTTCGATGGCCAGCGGGTCAAGATTCAATTCGTCCACCAGCATCGTGCGTGCGCTGGCTCTGAAACCGTGCCAGGATTGCTCCTTGCCAAAGCCCAGCGCATACAAAGCACTGCGCACACTGTTGTCTGAAATGGGCCTGTCGTGGCTTCGCTCACCATGAAACACATAAACACCGTGCCCGGTCAGGGGCCGGATGCCGCGTAGCAAGGCTACGGCTTGTGTGGGCAGTGGTACGGCATGGGCGTCGCCCTGCTCCTTTTCCAGCTTAGAGCGTTTCATCTTCATGCTGGGGATGGTCCACAGCGCAGCGTCAAGATCGAGCTCCGCCCATTCCATCATGCGCAGGTTGCCTGGCCTTTGGTAGAGCAACGGCGCCAATTGCAAGGCCGTACGCACGATCGGCCCACCTTTGTAGGTTTGAATGGCCCGCATCAAGTCACCAAACCGCTTGGGCTCCACGATGGCCGGAAAGCTTTTGCCTCGGTACGGTGTTAGTCGCTTTTTCAAGCCTTCGGTAATGTTGCGTTGCTGAATTTCCGCTGTTGGTAGCCAGTAGTCCCAAACCTGCCGCGCCAGCATCAGCGCCCTGTCTGCGGTTTCCAGTGCACCGCGTTCCTCTACCTTTTGTAGGGCAGACAAAAGCTCCATGGCGTGAATATCCGCAATGGGTCGTTCTCCGATCCAGGGGAACAGGTCACGCTCCAACTGTCTCAGCATCCGTCCAGCGTGGCTGTCGCTCCACTGGGGCGCTTGCTTGCCGTACCACTCTAGGGCGATAGCCTTGAACGTGTCGCCGGTGTGGCGAGTACTCTTAAGTTTTTCCAGCTTGCGGGCCTGCACCGGGTCGGCGCCCTCGGCTTTTTGAAGTTTGGCCGCGTCACGCGCTAGGCGAGCCGACTTCAGGGACACGTCCGGATAACTACCCAAAGCCAATTGCTTTTCTTTGCCGTCAACTCGGTATTTCAGAAACCAACGTTTGGAGCCCGCCGGGCTGACTTGGAGGTACATGCCCCCGGAATCGGAGAATCGCGCCTGTTTCTTGTCCGGCGGGCACACAGCGTTTTTGCATTCGGGTTCGGTCAGCATGGGGGTACGGCTCCTGGCGGGGGTACGATTCGTGGGGGTACAACATCAAATTTCGACTAATTTCGCGTTGTTTCCCCCCGTTTGTACCCCCACTATGACTTGGCTGTCAATAGTCCTCGTTAGCCCTCGGTGCTGCGTAAGACCTTGATTTACCAATGAAAAAGGCCGCTAAGTGGTGATCCTTAGCGGCCTTTAAACAGGGGTTTGGTGGAGCTGGCGGGATTTGAACCCGCGTCCGCAAGTCTTCTTCGAACAGTTCTACATGTGTAGCCATCTGGTTTGGATCTCACTTTTCGCATCGCGCAGTGGCACGCTATGCAAATCGCCAGCAACCTATTGTCTTGGCTCACCCTAAGTTACCCAAGGCAGGCCCAGCCAAATGAAATTACCCCGCAGCCTGGACTACCGGACCTTGCGGCCCGATAACCCTTGCCCAGCCTATTGGCTTGCTGTTGCGAGGCTCACGCGCAATTAAGCGGCGAGTGCGAAACGTTCGTCGTTTGCAGTTAGTTTTTTTGAATCTGTTTTACGAGCGCATTCAGCTCGACATGCCCTGCTGCGCGTCCGAACCCACGTCGAAACCAGTGCAGCCCCAAGACTGTGATTTTAGGCCCTGCCCAGCAATTGCAAGAGGGCCACCGGAGAATTAATCAGGGCGTGGGCGCCCCAGGCCGCAGGTTGCGCTGCCTGGCCCAGGTAGCCGTAGCCCGCAGCCACAGTGCCCATGCCAGCGGCCAGGCCGGCCACAATGTCGCGTTCGTCGTCGCCCACATACAGGCACTGCTCAGGCGCCATTGCCATTCTCCGCGCAGCTTCCAGCAGGGGCGCGGGATGCGGTTTGGTGTGCGGCGTGGTATCGCCACACACCAGGGTGCGGGCGGTGTCAAACAGCGGCATGGCGCGCGTCAGGGGCACGGCAAAGCGGGCCGCTTTGTTGGTGACCACGCCCCAGGGCATGTTGATCGCCACCAGTCGCGTGATGAGTTCATGGACACCTTCAAAAGCGAAGGTGCGCTCGGTCATGCACTGCTCATAGTTGTTCAAGAACTCGTCGCGCAGGGCGGGGAATTCCTGGTGCTCTGGCGTGATGCCAAAGGCCACGCCAATCAGGCCGCGAGCCCCTGCGCCCGACATGTGCCGGTAGTGCGACAGTGGCAGCGAGGGCAGGCCACGTTCAACCCGCATCTTGTCGGCAGCAGCACCCAGGTCTGGGGCGCTGTCAATCAGGGTGCCGTCCAGATCGAACAGCACGGCTTTGACCTCGGTCAACATGGCGGCAGACATCAGGCAGGCCGATGCATTGGCTTTTGGGTGGCCAGCATGTAATTGACACTGGTGTCGTCAGTGAGCCGCGTGCGCCGTGTCAGGGGGTTGTAGGCCATGCCGCGGGTGTGCCGCAAGTCCAAGTCTGCCGCGCGGCAATGCCCGGCCAGCTCACTGGGGCGAATCAGCCGCGCATAGTCATGGGTGCCACGTGGCAGCAGATTAAGCACATACTCCGCGCCCACAATCGCCATCACAAAGGATTTGAGGTTACGGTTGATGGTTGAAAAATAGACCCAGCCCCCGGGCTTGACCAGCGCAGCGCAGGCGCGCACGACTGATGCTGGGTCGGGCACATGCTCCAGCATTTCCATGCAGGTGACGATGTCGAAACTGCCGGCCTGTTCGGCCGCCAGCGCCTCGGCGCTTACCTCGCGGTACTGCAGGTTGGGGGTTTGCGCCTCTAGCGCGTGTAACTGGGCCACCCGAAGGGCCTTGGCGGCCAGGTCGATACCGGTAACTGTGGCTCCGGCGCGGGCCATGGCGTCGGCCAGGATGCCACCGCCACAGCCCACATCCAGGACGCGCGCCCCAGCCAGCGGTGACAGGCCGTTGATCCAGGCCAGACGCGACGGATTGATGTCATGCAAGGGGCGAAACTCGCCCTCTTTATCCCACCAGCGATGGGCCAGCTCCGAAAATTTGGCGAGTTCCGCCGGATCAGCGTTGACGTGAGCATTCATACATCAATTATCGACCAGTCGGGTCAATAAAAAACCCCGCCAAGGCGGGGTTTTTTGATGCAACCCCGGAGGGTTGCACGGAAGCCGATGTGCGATTACTTGTTGGTACGGGTACCCACCACTTCGATCTCGACACGGCGGTTCTTGGCCTGACCTTCTTTGGTCTTGTTGTCGGCCACAGGCTGCTTCTCGCCCTTGCCTTCGGTGTAGACGCGGTTCTTTTCGATGCCTTTGGACACCAGGTAAGCCTTCACGGTTTCGGAGCGTTTGACAGACAGCTTCTGGTTGTAAGCATCTGGACCGGTCGAGTCGGTGTGACCCACGGCAATGATGACTTCCAGGTTGATGTCTTTCACTTTGCCGACCAGATCATCCAGCTTGGCCTTGCCTTCTGGCTTGAGGACGGACTTGTCAAAGTCAAAGAACGCATCAGCGGCGTAGGTTACCTTGGTGGCCACAGGTGGCTGGGGAGCCGGGGCTGGCGCTGGGACGGGAACAGGAGCGGGAGCGGCTTTGGGAACTGGTGCTGGCTCAGGCGCAGGCTCAGGCGCAGGTGCAGGCGCGGGAACAGGCATTGGGGCAGGAGCAGGCGCGGGCGCTGCTGCAGGGGCAGGCGGAACAATCGCGCCATCACAACCCACGGCGGCGGTGGCGGGCGTCCAAGCTGTATCGCGCCAGCACAAGCCGGTAGAGTTCTTCCAGACGTCGCCGAACGGGTTACGCCAGTTGTCAATGGTTTGAGCACCAGCGGTACCAACAAAAGCTACTGCGGCCAGCAAGCTTGCCACTTTGTTCAAATTCTTCATGATTCTCCTTTAAAGGGACTAAGTGCCGCAGCGACGCCGCGATCAATGACTTGACGGCCCGGGTGCTGCACACCTGTACCGGTCACTTTATTGTGCCACAGAGATTTCCGGGCTTGACGCGCCGAGGGGCGCCGACGGGTCCACGGCTGGATCACACCTGATAAATATCAAGTGAAGTTGCAGGAAAACTACAGCTTCAACCTAGAATCGGCGCTGTTCTTCGTCTGACTTCGAACCTGCCTTGAGCGCGCCATGACCCAGTTTGCCAAAGAAACCCTGCCGATCAGCCTCGAAGACGAAATGCGGCGCAGCTACCTGGATTACGCCATGAGCGTGATCGTCGGGCGGGCACTGCCGGACGCCCGGGACGGCCTCAAACCCGTCCATCGCCGCGTGCTGTTTGCGATGCACGAACTCAACAACGACTGGAACCGGCCTTACAAGAAGTCAGCCCGTATCGTTGGCGACGTCATCGGCAAGTACCACCCGCACGGCGACCAGTCGGTGTACGACACCATCGTGCGCATGGCGCAAGACTTCTCCATGCGCCACATGCTGGTGGACGGCCAGGGCAACTTTGGCTCAGTGGACGGCGACAACGCGGCGGCCATGCGTTACACCGAGATCCGCCTGGCCAAGATCGCCCACGAGTTGCTGGCCGACCTGGACAAGGAAACCGTCGATTTCGGCCCCAACTACGACGGCTCTGAAAAAGAGCCGCTGGTGTTGCCGACGCGGCTGCCTAATTTGCTGGTCAACGGCTCGGGCGGCATTGCCGTGGGCATGGCCACCAACATCCCACCGCACAATCTGAACGAAGTGGTGGACGCCTGCTTGCACCTGTTGCGCCACCCGGAGGCCACGATCGACGAGCTGATGGAGATTGTGCCGGCGCCTGATTTCCCCACGGCCGGCATCATTTATGGCATCAATGGCGTGAAAGACGGTTACCGCACCGGGCGTGGCAAGGTGGTGATGCGCGCCAAATGCCATTTTGAGGACATCGACAAAGGCCAACGCCAGGCCATCATCGTGGACGAACTGCCGTACCAGGTCAACAAAAAGACGCTGCAGGAGCGCATGGCCGAGCTGGTGCACGAGAAAAAGCTCGAAGGCATCAGCCACATTCAGGACGAATCCGACAAGTCGGGCATGCGGCTGGTGATCGAGCTCAAGCGCGGCGAAGTACCCGAGGTGGTGCTGAACAACCTGTACAAGCAGACGCAGCTGCAAGACACCTTCGGCATGAACATGGTGGCGCTGATCGACGGCCAGCCCAAGCTGTGCAACCTGAAAGACCTGATCGAGGTCTTCTTGCAGCACCGGCGCGAGGTGGTGACGCGGCGCACGGTGTTCAACCTGCGCAAGGCACGCGAGCGCGGCCACGTGCTTGAAGGCCTGGCGGTGGCGCTGGCCAACATCGACGAGTTCATTGCCATCATCCGCAACGCGCCGACCCCGCCGGTGGCCAAAACCGAACTGATGGCCCGCTCGTGGGACAGCCAGTTGGTGCGCGAGATGCTGACCCGCACCCGGGCCGACGGCGGCATCATCAACGCAGACGACTACCGGCCCGATGGCCTGGAGCAGCACTATGGCATGGGCAGCGACGGCCTGTACCGCCTGTCTGATACCCAAGCGCAAGAGATCTTGCAGATGCGACTGCAGCGCCTGACAGGCCTGGAGCAGGACAAGATCGTTGCCGAATACAAAGAGGTGATGTCAGAGATTGAAGACCTGCTCGACATTCTGGCCAAGCCGGAGCGGGTGTCCACCATCATCAGCGATGAGTTGACGGTAATCCGCACCGAATTCGGCCAGTCCAAAATCGGCGCCCGGCGCAGCCTGGTGGAGCACAGCTCCTTCGACCTCAGCACCGAAGACCTGATCACCCCCACCGACATGGTGGTAACGCTGTCGCACAGCGGCTACATCAAGAGCCAGCCGCTGGGCGAATACCGCGCGCAAAAGCGTGGCGGGCGCGGCAAACAGGCCACCGCCACCAAAGAAGACGACTGGGTGGACCAGCTCTTCATTGCCAACACGCACGACTACATCCTGTGCTTCAGCAACCGCGGCCGCATGTACTGGCTCAAGGTCTGGGAGGTACCACAAGGCTCGCGCGGCTCGCGCGGTCGCCCCATCGTGAACATGTTCCCCCTGACGGAAGGCGAAAAGATCACCGTAGTGCTGCCCCTGACCGGTGAAAAACGCAGCTTCCCGGCCGACCAGTATGTGTTCATGGCCACACGCATGGGCACCGTCAAAAAAACCACGCTGGACGAGTTCAGCAACCCCCGCAAGGCCGGCATCATCGCCGTGGACCTGGACGAGGGCGATTTCCTGATCGGCGCGGCGCTGACAGACGGCAAGCATGATGTGATGCTGTTCAGCGACGCAGGTAAAGCGGTGCGCTTTGCCGAGGATGATGTGCGGCCCATGGGCCGTCAGGCGCGTGGCGTACGCGGCATGATGCTGGAGGACGGCCAGAGCGTGATCGCGATGCTGGTGGCAGAGGACGAGCAGCAAAGCGTGCTGACCGCCACAGAAAACGGCTACGGCAAGCGCACCAGCATCATCGAATACACCCGGCACGGTCGCGGGACCAAGGGCATGATTGCCATCACCCAATCCGAACGCAATGGCCGGGTGGTGGCGGCTACGCTGGTGCATGTGGACGACGAGATCATGCTGATCACCGACCGGGGCGTGCTGGTGCGCACCCGCGTCAAGGAAATCCGCGAACTCGGCCGGGCCACCCAGGGCGTGACGCTGATTGGCCTGGACGAAGGCGCCAAGCTCAGCGGGTTGCAGCGCATTGTCGAAAATGACGCCAACCCGGCGGACGACGACGCTGCCAGCGACGAAGACACCGGCAGCGACGTCTGACCGCTATTGAATAAATAGCGAGAGAAGCCCACCGGACGTGGGTTTTAGCCCATTTTGATGCTGGTTTTCTGATGAATCGTCCGTTCAACTTTTCTGCCGGACCGGCCACTATGCCGGCCGAGGTGCTGGTGCAGGCGGCGGCCGAGATGCTGGACTGGCGAGGCAGCGGCATGGGCGTGATGGAGATGAGCCACCGTGGCCGCGAATTCGTCTCGATCTATGAGCAGGCCGAGGCCGACTTGCGCGAGTTGCTCGCCGTGCCGGCGCACTTCAAAATTTTGTTCATGCAGGGCGGCGGCCTGGCCGAGAACGCCATCGTGCCACTGAACCTGGCCGGTCGACGTGCAGGCGCTGCGGCGGCCGCGCCTATGGATTTTGTGGTGACTGGCAGCTGGAGCCAGAAGTCATTCAAAGAAGCCGCCCGCTATGGCCCGGTCAACCTGGTCGCCAGCAACGACGACGACGGCCACACCAGCCTGCCTTCGCCGGCGAGCTGGCGCCTGAGCCCCAACGCCGCCTATGTTCACCTGTGCAGCAACGAAACCATCCACGGCGTGGAATACCACGAGTTGCCTGACCTGCGGGCGCTGGGCAGCGACGCGCCGCTGGTGATTGATTTTTCCTCCCACGCCGCCTCGCGGCCGGTAGACTGGTCGCGGGTCGGGCTGGCCTTTGGCGGCGCCCAGAAAAACCTGGGACCGGCCGGCCTGACGCTGGTGGTGGTGCGCGACGATTTGTTGGGCCACGCCCTGCCGGTCTGCCCCAGCGCGTTTGACTACAAAAACGTGGCCGATGCCGGCTCGATGTTCAACACCCCGCCCACCTACGCCATCTACATGGCCGGGCTGGTGTTCCAGTGGCTCAAGCGCCAGGGCGGTATCGCCGCCATCGAGGCCCGCAACCGCGCCAAGGCGGCACTGTTGTACGAAACCATCGACAGCTCCGGTCTGTACCTGAACCGGGTGGCGCCGGTCTGCCGCTCGCGCATGAACGTCCCCTTCTACCTGCGCGATGAGCGCCTGAACGCTGATTTTCTGGCTGGGGCCCAAGCACGCGGCCTGTTGCAGCTCAAGGGCCACAAGTCGGTGGGGGGCATGCGCGCCAGCCTGTACAACGCCATGCCTCTGGCAGGCGTGCAGGCGCTGGTGGACTACATGCGAGAATTTGAAAAAACAACGCGCTGAGGCGACACGGCACCCCATGGCACACACACTGCCCCAATTGCGTACCCAGATCGACGCCCTGGACCAGGAACTGCTGGCCCTGTTGAACCGGCGCGCCAACCTGGCGCTGGAGGTCGGCGAGATCAAACGCGCCGAAGGCTCGCCGGTGTTCCGCCCCGAGCGGGAGGCCCAGGTGATTGCAGGACTGCAGGGCGCCAACCCCGGCCCGCTCAAAGCGCCGCACATTGCGGTGATCTGGCGCGAGGTGATGTCAGCCTGCCGCTCGCTGGAGGCGATGCAGCGGGTGGCCTTTCTCGGCCCGGCTGGCACGTTCAGCGAACAGGCTGCGCTGCAATACTTTGGCTCCAGCCTGGCGCATGTACCCTGTGTCAGCATCGACGAGGTGTTTCGTGCCACCGCCGCTGGCAGCGCCGAGTTTGGTGTGGTGCCGGTGGAGAACTCGACCGAGGGCGTGATCTCGCGTTCGCTCGATCTGCTGCTCAATTCACCGCTGCAGATCGTGGGCGAAACCAGTTTCCTGATTCGCCACAACCTGATGCGGCTGGAACCGTCCGACGCTGGCATTGAGGTGGTGTTTGCCCATCCGCAGGCGCTGGCCCAATGCCAGAACTGGCTCACCACCCATCTGCCGAAGGCGGAGCGGCGTGCCGCGTCCAGCAATGCCGAAGGCGCCCGCTTGGCTGCGGGCAACCCGGCGTGGGCGGCCATTGCCGGTGAGCGCGCCGCCAGCGAATTCGGTCTGCACATCGTCACCAGAGGCGTTCAGGACGACGCCTTCAACCGCACCCGCTTTGCCGTGGTCTGCCTGCCACAAACCCTGGCCAGCCAGCCCGCCACCGGGCGCGACTGCGTGAGCCTGATCGTCTCGGTGCCCAACAAGCCCGGGGCGGTACACGACCTGCTGGTGCCACTGAAAAAGCACGGTGTCTCCATGACGCGTTTTGAATCGCGGCCAGCGCGCTCGGGCCAGTGGGAGTACTTCTTTTACATCGACATTGCCGGCCATCCGAGCCAGCCGCATGTCGCAGCGGCCTTGCATGCGTTGCAGGGCCTGTGCGCCTTTTACAAGCAGCTTGGCGCTTACCCGGCGGGCGACTGATGTTCCGCCAACTCGGACTCATCGGCTGCGGCCTGATGGGCGGCTCGTTTGCGCTGGCGCTCAAAAAGGCGGGCCTGGTGGATAGGGTTGTCGGCTTCAGCGCCTCGGCCGCCACACGTGAGCGCGCGCTGGCCATGGGGGTGATCGATGCGGGCGCAGCCAGCGCCGCCGAGGCCGCCAGCGGCTCGGACCTGGTGCTGCTGGCGCTGCCGGTGGCCGCGATTGAGGCCACGCTGCGCGAAATCCAGCCTCGGATGCACCCCGGCATGCTGGTGATGGATGTCGGCTCGACCAAGCGCGATGTGGTGGCCGCCAGTGACAGCGCACTGGGCGAGAAGCAGGGCTGCTTTGTGCCGGCGCACCCCATGGCCGGGCGCGAAGTGTCGGGCGTGGCGCACGCCGACGCCACGCTGTACCAGGACCGGCTGGTGATCCTGACGCCCACCCGCCACACCCTACCCGAGCCGCTGGCCCGGGCCGCTGACGTCTGGCGCGCCATCGGCTGCCGCGTGGTGCAGATGTTACCCGCCCAGCACGACGCCGCCCTGGCCGCCGTCAGCCACCTGCCGCACCTGCTGGCCTTTGCCTTCATGAACATGGTCACGGCGCAGCCGCAGGCGGCCGACTTTCTGGCCGTCGCCGGGCCCGGGTTTCGTGATTTCACCCGCATTGCGGCCAGCGAGCCGCGCATGTGGCATGACATCCTGCTGGCCAACCGGGACGAGGTCCTGAGCCAGAGCCGCCTGTTACGAACCAGTCTCGACAAGCTGGAGCAGGCCCTCATCCATGGCGACAGCGCCGCTCTGCAAGGCCTGATCCAGCAGGCCAGCCTTGCCCGCGCCGCGTGGCGTCTGGGCCAACCGGAACTCTGATGTTTGCCACCGACTTCCTCGACATTCCGCCGCTCGCCGGTGCTGCCGGCGCCCTGGTGCTGCCCGGCTCCAAAAGCATTTCCAACCGCGTGCTGCTGCTGTCGGCCCTGTGCCTGGGCAGCACCACCCTGTACGACGTGCTTGACTCGGACGACACCCGCGTGATGCTGGCCGCGCTGCGCCAGCTGGGCTGTGGCGTGCGCCAAAGCGGCACCACGGTCGAAGTGGACGGCCTGGCTGGGCAACTGCCGGTGCGCCAGGCCCAGCTGTTCATGGGCAACGCCGGCACCGCCATCCGGCCCCTGACCGCGGCACTGGCGGTGCTGGGCGGCGACTTTGAGCTGCGCGGCGTGCCGCGCATGCACGAGCGACCGATTGGCGACCTGGTCGACGCCTTGCGCCAACTCGGCTGCCAGATTGAAGACCTGGGCCAGCCCGGCTACCCGCCACTGCGCATCGGCCAGCCCCAGCTGCGGCTGGACGCGCCGATCAAAGTGCGTGGCGACGTCTCCAGCCAGTTCCTGACCGCCTTGCTGATGGCCTTGCCGCTGGTAGCGCGGCGCGACATCGTGATCGAGGTGGTGGGCGAGCTGATCTCGCGGCCCTATGTGGAGATCACGCTCAAGCTGCTGGCGCGCTTTGGCGTGCTGGTGGCGCGCGACGGCTGGCAGCGCTTCACCATTCCGGCCGGCAGCCAGCTGCGCTCGCCCGGCAGCCTGCATGTCGAGGCCGATGCCTCATCTGCTAGCTATTTCATAGCATTAGGCGCAATAAGTACGGGGCTTAGCGGCCAAAATGGCATCAAGATCCAGGGCCTGGGCCAGGACTCGATCCAGGGCGACATCCGCTTCACGGAGGCCGCTCGACTGATGGGCGCGCAGATTGACAGCGGCCCCAACTGGCTCCACATCCGGCGCGGTGAGCCCGGCCAGGGCTGGCCGCTGAAGGCGATTGACCTGGATTGCAACCACATCCCCGACGCCGCCATGACGCTGGCGGTGATGGCGCTGTACGCGCAGGGCACCACCACGCTGCGCAACATCGCGAGTTGGCGCGTCAAAGAAACCGACCGCATTGCCGCCATGGCCACCGAGCTGCGCAAACTCGGCGCCAGCGTGGAAGAAGGCGCCGACTTTTTGCGTGTGAGGCCGCCAGCCAGCCCGGGCGACTGGCGCGCCGCCAGCATCCACACCTACGACGACCACCGCATCGCGATGTGCTTCTCGCTGGCGGCCTTCAACCCGGCCGGGCTGCCGGTGCGCATCGAAGACCCCAAGTGCGTGGCCAAGACTTTCCCGGACTACTTTGAGGCCTTGTTTGCGCTGGCACAGCCCGCCCCTGGCGCGGTGCCGGTGATTTGCATCGACGGACCAACCGCCTCGGGCAAAGGCACGCTGGCGTCGACGCTGGCGCGCCGGCTGGGCTACCACTTTCTGGACTCGGGCGCGCTGTACCGCATCGCGGCCCTGGCAGCCCGGCAGGCCGGCCTGGCGCTGGATGCCCAGCATGAACCTGCCCTGGCCGCACTGGCGGGCTCGCTCGACATCGTGTTCGAAGGTGACACGGTCCACGTGAATGGCCATGATGTGACGGAGACCATCCGCACCGAACAGGCCGGCATGGACGCCTCCCGGGTCTCGGTGCTGCCCCAGGTCCGCACCGCCCTGCTGGCCTTGCAGCACGGCTTTCGTCGCCTGCCCGGCCTGGTAGCGGACGGACGCGACATGGGCACGGTGGTTTTCCCGCAGGCGGGACTCAAGGTGTTCCTGACGGCCAGCGCCGACAAGCGCGCCCAGCGCCGCCAGCAGCAGCTCCTGTCCAAGGGGGTTTCGGCTACAATCCTATCTCTTCGCGCTGACTTGGAAGCACGTGACGCTCGGGACATGTCCCGCAGCACCGCGCCCCTGAAGCCAGCCGAGGATGCCCAGTTGCTGGACAACTCGGAGCTGTCGATTCAAGAGTCGGTGGATCTGGTGTTGCGCTGGTGGCAGGGCAAGCAGCCTTTCAAAGCCATTTGAGGGGCTCTTCCGGCCCACACCCGTCATCTCGCGCCGCAACGGGCGCACTGCGGGTGTGGTTCATGCAACCTAACCAAAATCGCGGTGTTAACCGCCCACAACATGTCCGAATCTTTTGCCGCCCTGTTTGAAGAGTCCCTGCAACGCACCGAAATGCGCACGGGCGAAGTCATCACCGCCGAAGTGGTGCGCATCGAGCACAGCTTTGTCGTCGTCAATGCTGGTCTGAAATCCGAGGCCTATGTGCCGCTCGAAGAGTTCAAGAACGACAAGGGTGAACTCGAAGTCCAGGTGGGCGACTTCGTCTCGGTGGCGATTGGCTCCATCGAAAACGGCTACGGCGACACCATCCTGTCGCGTGACACGGCCAAGCGTCTGGCCTCGTGGATGAGCCTTGAAAAAGCCCTGGAGTCTGGCGAGTTCGTCACCGGCACCACCAGCGGCAAGGTCAAGGGCGGCCTGACTGTGCTGGTCAACGGCATCCGCGCCTTCCTGCCCGGCTCTCTGGTTGACACCCGTCCCACCAAAGACCTGTCTCCCTACGAAAACAAGACCCTTGAGTTCAAGGTCATCAAGCTCGACCGCAAGCGCAACAACGTGGTGTTGTCGCGCCGTGCCGTGGTCGAAGCCTCGATGGGCGAAGAGCGCGCCAAGCTGATGCAGACCCTCAAGGAAGGCTCCATCGTCCACGGCGTGGTCAAGAACATCACCGAATACGGTGCCTTCGTCGACCTCGGCGGCATTGATGGCCTGCTGCACATCACCGACATGGCCTGGCGCCGGGTCCGTCACCCCAGCGAAGTGGTCACGGCCGGCCAGGAAATCACCGCCAAGATCCTCAAGTTCGACACCGAGAAAAACCGTGTGTCGTTGGGCCTCAAGCAAATGGGCGATGACCCCTGGATGGGCGTTAACCGCCGCTACCCGCAAGGCACACGCATGTTCGGCAAGATCACCAACATCGCCGACTACGGCGCATTTGTGGAACTTGAACCCGGCATCGAAGGCCTGGTGCACGTGTCCGAAATGGACTGGACCAACAAGAACGTGGCGCCGAGCAAAATCGTTGCCCTGGGTGACGAAGTCGAGGTCATGGTGCTGGAGATCGACGAAGACAAGCGCCGCATCAGCCTGGGCATGAAGCAGTGCAAGGCCAACCCCTGGCAGGAATTCGCGCAGAACACCAAGCGTGGTGACCGCGTCAAGGGCCCCATCAAGTCGATCACCGACTTCGGCGTGTTCGTCGGTCTGGCCGCTGGCATCGACGGGCTGGTGCACCTGTCAGACCTGTCCTGGAACGAGGCCGGCGAAGCTGCCGTACGCAACTACAAAAAGGGCCAGGAAGTTGAAGCCCTGGTGCTGGCCGTCGATGTGGACCGCGAACGCATCTCGCTGGGCATCAAACAGCTTGATTCCGACCCCTTCACCACCTTTGCCTCGATCAACGACAAGGGTCAGGTTGTGACCGGCAAGGTGAAGACCGTGGACGCACGTGGCGCCGAAATTGACCTGGGCGACGACATCATTGGTTACCTGCGCGCCAGCGAGATCTCACGCGACCGCGTGGAAGACGCCCGCAATGTGCTCAAGGAAGGTGACGAAGTCACCGCCGTCGTGGTCAATGTGGATCGCAAGACCCGCAACATCCAGTTGTCGATCAAGGCCAAGGACGCTGCCGACCAGAGCGAAGCCATGGCCAGCTTGAGTCAGCAGTCGGCCCGCGAAAACGCCGGCACGACCAGCCTGGGCGCCCTGCTGCGCGCCAAGCTCGACAACAACTAAACCGGGCAAGAACCTGCCCTGGTGCGCGCAAGCGGGCCGGGGCAGATTGTGACCATGACCCGTTCCGACCTCGTCGAAGAGTTGGCCGCGCGATTCGGTCAGCTGACGCAACGCGATGCTGACTTTGCCGTCAAGACCATCCTTGACGCGGTGAACGACGCCTTGGTCCGTGGACACCGGATCGAAATCCGCGGCTTTGGTAGTTTCTCCATCAACCGACGGGCGCCGCGCATGGGACGCAACCCGCGCAGCGGAGAGAGCGTGGCCATCCCTGAAAAGCGGGTGCCACACTTCAAACCTGGCAAGGCCCTGCGCGAGGCGGTCGATGAGCGTACGGCAGAGCTTGAGCGAAAGATTTGACGCTTGACCTGCCGCCCGGCCTGACGCGTTCGGTAGCGCAGTGGTGGGTGCAGACACCCGGGCGATAGAATCAGGGCGTCATTGGGGAGATGAATGAAACAGCTCGCGGGCCTGATCAAGTGGTTGCTGAAGGCAGCCATTTTTTTCACACTGTTTGCCTTTGCGCTGAACAACCAGCAGGATGCCACCGTGCATTTTTTCTTCGGTACCCAATGGCGTGCGCCACAGGTGCTGGTGGTGTTGTCGGCGTTTGCGGCCGGCCTGATGGTCGGCGCACTGGGCATGGCGCCCCGCTGGTGGCGGCGACACCAGGCTGAAAAAGCCGCCAGCGCGACCAGGCCAGAGGCCGCGCCCGGCGCGGAGCAGTCTCAACGTCCCGACACCGCACCCCATGGAATTTGAGCTGAGCTGGCTGCTGTTGGGCCTGTCGCTGGCCTTTGTGCTGGGCTGGCTGGCGTCGCGGCTAGACCTGCGCCAACTGCGCATTGAAAACCGCCAAGCGCCCAAGGCCTATTTCAAGGGCCTGAACTTTCTGCTGAACGAACAGCAGGACCAGGCCATCGATGCCTTCATTGAAGCCGTCCAGAACGACCCCGACACATCGGAGTTGCACTTTGCCTTGGGCAACCTGTTTCGTCGGCGAGGCGAGTACGAGCGCGCCGTGCGCGTGCACGAGCACCTGTTGTCGCGCGGCGATTTGAGCCAGTTGGACCGCCAGCGCGCCCAGCATGCACTGGCCCTTGACTACCTCAAGGCCGGCCTGCTCGATCGCGCCCAGGCCGCCCTGCAGAAACTGGAAAACACCCCGTTTGAGGCGCAGGCCAGGCTGGCGATGCTGGCCAACCACGAGCGCAGCCGCGACTGGGCGCAGGCTGCCGACATCGCCCGCAAATTGGAGGCCTCCCAGCAGGGCAGCTTTGACAGCCGCTTGGCGCATTACCTGTGCGAGCAGGCAGGCGCGCAGTTGGCTGCGCAGCAGCCAGTGGCGGCCCAAGCCCTGTTGCAGCAGGCGCTGCAGACTGCCCCACATGCGGCACGACCACGGCTGGAGCTGGCGCGCCTGATGGCCCGCCAAGGCCAAGCCAGCCAAGCCTGCGACCTGCTGTTGGCCTGCCTGGACGCTGCACCGGCAGCCATGCCCCTGGTGGCCGGGCCACTGGCCGGGTACGCCATTGACAGCCAGCGCAGCCGCGACGTGCTACCCCTGCTGGTGGGCAGCTACAACCAGATCGCCTCCCTCGATGTGCTCGACGCCATCGTGGCGCTGGAGGCCAGTTTGCAGCAACCCAGCGCCAGCGCCCGTGACTGGTATGTGCGGCACCTGGAGCGCGAACCCTCGCTGGTGGCTGCCGCCAAGTGGATAGCAGGCGAAAAATTCGAGCACGAGCAGTTCCATCCTCAGGTGCAACGTGCGCTGGACCACGCCGTCAAGCCGCTGACGCGTTACCGCTGCGCGGCCTGCGGCTTTGAGGCGCGACAGCATTTTTGGCAATGCCCGGGCTGCCAGGCCTGGGACAGTTACCCCGCACGACGGGTGGAAGAGCTATGAACCGGAACCCTGCCCCATGACCATGCCGCGCGAACAACTTCAAAATGCCCGGGTGCTGGTGGTCGGCGACGTGATGCTGGACCGTTACTGGTATGGCAATGTCGATCGCATCTCGCCCGAAGCACCCGTGCCGGTGGTGCGCATCACGCGCGAGGAGGAACGCAGTGGCGGTGCGGCCAATGTGGCCTACAACGTGGTGTCGCTGGGCGCGCAGGCTTCGTTGCTGACGGTGGTGGGTGACGACGATGCCAGCCGCAAGCTGGAGGCGCTGGTGGCCGTCACCGGTATCCACACCCATTTCGGCCGCGACCCGGCGCTCAAAACCACCGTCAAGTTGCGGGTCATCGGGCGTCAGCAGCAACTCATCCGCCTCGATTTTGAAAACACCCCCAAAACCGAGGTGCTCGCTTCACAAACGGCGGCGTTCCAGCGCCTGATGCCCGAACATGGTGCGGTGCTGTTCTCAGACTACGGCAAGGGCGGCCTGGCCCATGTGAGCGACATGATTGCCAGCGCCCGCGCGGCCGGCAAACCGATTCTGATCGACCCCAAGGGCAGCGACTACTCGCGCTACCGCGACGCCAGCGTGATCACGCCCAACCGGGCTGAACTGCAGCAGGTGATCGGCGCGTGGGCCAACGAAGACGACCTGCAAACCAAGTGCCAGAACCTGCGCCAGCAACTCGGGCTGGACGCCGTGCTGCTGACGCGCAGCGAAGAAGGCATGACCCTGTTTGATGCCCAGGGGCGCGACCATGTGAGCGCGCAAGCGCGCGAGGTGTTTGACGTGACCGGCGCCGGCGATACAGTAATCGCCACCCTGGCGGCGCTGGTGGCCGCAGGCTGGAGCCTGCGTCAGGCGATGCCGGTAGCCAACCGGGCTGGTGGCCTGGTGGTGGGCAAGTTTGGCACCGCCAGCGTGTCCTATGAGGAGCTGTTCGCATGACCCGCACCGTTGTCACCGGCGCTGCCGGCTTCATTGGCAGCAACATCATCCGCGGCCTGAACGCGCGCGGCATTGACGACGTGATCGCCGTGGATGACCTGACTCAGGGCGACAAGTTTCGCAACCTGGCCGGCCTGCGCATCGCTGACTATGTGGACGCAGGCACTTTTTACGACGAGTTCGCCCACGGCGCGTTCGGCCAAGTCGAAGCCGTGTTCCACGAGGGCGCCTGCAGCGACACCATGGAGAGCAACGGCAAGTACATGATGGCCAACAACTACAGCCTGTCCTGCAGCCTGTTCCACGCCTGCCAGAAACGCGGCGCCCGTCTGTTGTACGCCTCCAGCGCCGCCACCTACGGCGGCTCGGACACCTTCCGCGAAGAGCCAGCGTTTGAGCTGCCGCTGAACGTCTACGGCTACTCCAAGCTGCTGTTCGACCAGCGCATGCGGCGTGAATGCGGCGCCGATTTCAAGCGATCTGTGCTGGGCAAGACCGGTCAGGTGGTGGGCTTTCGCTACTTCAACGTCTATGGCCCGCACGAGCAGCACAAGGGCCGCATGGCCAGCGTGGCTTTTCACCAGTTCCACCAGTTTGCGGCTGAGGGCCGGGTCAAGCTGTTTGGCGAATACGGCGGCTACAGCCCCGGCGCCCAGATGCGCGACTTTGTCTTTGTGGATGACGTGGTGGCGGTGAACCTGTGGTTCTTTGACCACCCCGGCATCTCGGGCATTTTCAACCTGGGCAGCGGCCGCGCCCAGCCCTTCAACGACGTGGCCACCACGGTGGTCAATACCCTGCGCAGCCAACGCGGCGAGGCGGCACTGGGCCTGGACGAAATGGTGGCGGCTGGGCTGATCGAGTACGTGCCTTTTCCGGATGCGCTGCGCGGCAAGTACCAGTGCTACACCCAGGCCGATCTGACGGCGCTGCGCGCTACCGGATGCGGCCACGCCTTTGCCGATGTGCAGAACGGCGTGGCACAGTACGTGCACTGGCTGGCAGAATCCGGTCAGCATTGAACCTTAGCCCTAACCCGAGGAGACACCCCATGTTGAAAAAAATCTTGTCTGTGTTGCTGATGATTTACGCCGCCGCTTGCTGTGCTGCAGTCGATGCCAACAAGGGCAATGCAGCTGAGTTGGACAGCATCAAGGGCATCGGCCCGGCCATGTCGACCCGCATCCTGGATGAGCGCAAGAAAAGCAACTTCAAAGACTGGCCCGACTTCATCAGCCGCGTCAAGGGGGTGGGCGAGGCCACCGCCGCCAAATTGTCCAAAGAAGGCCTGACCATCAACGGCGCCGAGTTCAAGGCCGAGCCGGCCAAACCGGCGGCGAGTGCGGCCAAGAAGTAGCTTCAGCGGCTAGTCGTAATGGCTCCAGAGCCGGAGCACGCGCACGGCCTTCTCAGCAGTGAACACCTCATAGACGAGGCGGTGCTGGATGTTGATGCGTCTTGAATAAGCGCCAGCCAGATCGCCCACCAACTTTTCAAAGGGCGGTGGGCTTTGGTAAGGATCCACGGCAAGGACGCTAAGCAATTCCTGCGCCTTGGCCTTCAGGCCGCTGGCAGCCAGTTTGCCGGCGTCTTTTTGGGCCTGGCGGGTGTAAACGATCTGCCAATTCACCAGTCCAAATCCTTGCTGCTCTGGTCAAGCGGCTCGGCCATGCCGGCTTTGATGGCTTCCCGCATGCCGGGTACAGCCAGCAAGTACAGGGTTTCCTGAATCGCGCGCCAATCCTCCTCTGCCACCAGCACAGCGCTGCCGCGCTTACCGGTGATGTAGATCGGCTCATGGCCCGCGGCGGTTTGGTCAATCAGGCGGTACAGATTGGCACGGGCTTCGCTGGCGGTCAAAATGGTCATGTCAAACTCCTTGGATTAAGCGTACGTTAAAAGGTACGTTTTTGTCAAGTCGCCCGGCTGGGCAGCCGTATCCAGCCGGCGCTTTAGCTCTCAGCTCTCAGGGTACCGAACTCAATCGCTCGGCCATACGGGTTTGCCAGCCCGGGCCTGTGGCCCGCCATTGCTCAATCACATTGACAGGCAAGCGAATGGAAATCAACTTGCGCGGGTTGGCGGACACAGGCCGCCCGCCCCGACGGACGATAGCGCGGGGGAGCATGGCCTCATCCAGTTCGGGCAGTTCGTCGTAGTCGCCCTCAGCAACAGGGCGGGCGTCGGCCAGTCCCAGGTCAGATGTCAAGGAACGCTGCAATCCGGGTTTTTTCGCGTTCATTTGCTTTCCTCATTCCAAAAATATCGGCGAAATCCAATCCCCTTTCCAACAAAGCCTTGTCTCGCTTGGCCGGATCGAAGGTAATACGCATCTTGGTTATTGTAAATACAAAAACATTGCTCAGCATGGCAGCAATTTTTGTAGGCTCGGCAGTGCTAGCTTTAGATGCACATGCCTTGATAAGCATCCCGCTGACCCTCCAGCGGCTTGCCGGCCTCAGCCTTCCTCGAAGTAATCCGAATCGATCCGTTTGACCACATAGCTTACTGCCGAGGCCACACCCACATCAAAATCGATCATCAGGCCGGCCAGTTGCTGCCCGTCAATCAGGACCACCTTGGTATCGATGCGCGTCGCATCGTCGGCAGCGTCGGCGGTGTAGCTGGATGTGGTGATGAAAACGCCTTTTTTGGCCCGCTGTCCCTACAGCGCCCCGACAAACTTGTGGGTGAAGGGGTCAGCACCCATCCACCGTGCCATACCCACCCCCACCCGGCGTCGCCACCTCAAACACATCGCCAGGCTGCATCTGCGCCTGGCCGATGTGACCCAGAGACTCCACCGTGCCGTCGCCGCGCAGCACGCGGTTGGTGCCAACGTGGCCGGCTTGGCCGCCAGCCATGCCGAAGGCGCCGTGGGTGCGGCCGTTGGACAGGATGCTGGCGGTCATGGGCTCCAGGAAGCGGATGCGGCGCACGCCGCCGTCACCGCCGCGCCAGCGGCCGGCGCCGCCTGATCCAGCGCGGATCTCGTAGCTGTCCAGCCGCACCGGAAAACGAAACTCCAGCACCTCGGGGTCGGTCAGGCGCGAGTTGGTCATGTGCGTCTGCACCACACTGGTGCCGGCAAAGCCCTCGCCTGCGCCGGAGCCACCCGCCACCGTCTCGTAGTACTGGTAGCGCGCATTGCCAAAGGTGAAATTGTTCATGGTGCACTGGCTGGCCGCCATCACGCCCAGCGCGCCCAGCAGGGCGTTGGTGATGCAGGTGGAGGTCTCCACATTGCCCGCCACGACCGCCGCTGGCGGGTTGGGGTTGAGCATGGAGCCGGGCGGGATGATGACCTGCAGCGGCTTGAGGCAGCCGGCGTTGAGCGGGATGTCGTCGTCCACCAGCGAGCGGAACACATAGAGCACGGCCGCCATGCAGACCGCAGTGGGGGCGTTGAAGTTGTTGGCCAGCTGCGCCGAGGTGCCAGTGAAATCGATCACTGCGCTGCGCTGCGCGGCGTCCACCCGAATGGCCACGCTGATCTGGGCGCCGTTGTCCAACGGCAGGGTGAACTGCCCGTCTTTCAGGCGGGTGATGACGCGGCGCACCGACTCTTCGGCGTTGTCCTGCACGTGGCGCATGTAGGCCTGCACCACGGCCAGCCCGAAATGGGCCACCATCTTGTGCAACTCCTGCACGCCTTTCTCGTTGGCGGCAATCTGGGCCTTGAGGTCGGCGATGTTTTGCGCCGGGTTACGGCAGGGGTAGCGGCCACTGCCCAGCAGTGCCAGCATCTCAGCCTCACGCAGCACGCCCTGGTCCACCAGCTTGACGTTGTCGATCTGTACCCCCTCTTCGTCGATCGAGGTGGAGAAGGGCGGCATGGAGCCGGGGGTGATGCCGCCCACGTCGGCATGGTGGCCGCGCGAGCCCACGTAAAACGTGGCGCGGCCGTCCAGATAAACCGGGGTGATGACGGTGATGTCGGGCAAATGCGTGCCGCCGTGGTAGGGGTCGTTGAGCACGAACACGTCGCCCGGCTGCATGCTGGCGGCGTTGTCGCGCACCACGGTCTTGATGCTCTCGCCCATGGAGCCCAGGTGCACCGGCATGTGCGGCGCGTTGGCGATCAGGTTGCCGGCGGCGTCGAACAGCGCGCAGCTGAAGTCGAGCCGCTCCTTGATGTTGACCGAGTGGGCGGTGTTTTGCAGCTGCAGCCCCATCTGCTCAGCAATGTTCATGAACAGGTTGTTGAACACCTCCAGCAGCACCGGGTCGACCGTGGTGCCGGCAGCCAGGCGGTTGGCCCTTGGCCTGCGCCGCTCCAGCACCAGGTGGTCCAGCGCCGTCAGCCGCGCCTGCCAGCCGGGCTCAACCACGGTGGTGGCGTTTTTCTCGGCGATCACGGCTGGGCCGTCGATCAGGTCGCCGGGTTGCAGGTCTTCACGCACCAGCAGGGCGGCGGCCTGCCATTCACCCTCACAGTACATGCGCAGTGTTTCTCGCACCGCACCACTGGCCTGCAGGTCACGCGGCGGGTGCAGCGCATGGCGCGGTTCGGCCGGGGCATCACCCGCTACGACCGCCTCCACCGACACGGCCTCCACCATCAGGGGCTTGCCCTGCATCAAAAAGGCGAAGCGCTGGCGGTAGGCGGCTTCAAACAGGGCCTGGATTTGGGCCACCAGCTCTTCCGGCCGTGCGTTAGCGGTCAGGTCGGGGCAGGCCACCACCAGCGCCGAGTCGCTGCCCTGGTAGCGCACATGCACACGGCGCATGACACGGGCGGCACCTGCACCAACGGGTTGACGCGCCAGCTCGGCCAGGGCGACGGCGGCCAGGGCATCGAGTTGGGTCTCGATCTGCGGGATGGCCGCTGGCTGGAGCTGCGTCTCCACCGCCTGCTGCCGGCTCACGCTCTGGTCGGCCAGGCCCATGCCGTAGGCGCTGAGCACGCCGGCCAGCGGGTGCACCAGGATGCGCGTCATGCCCAGCGCGTCGGCCACCAGGCAGGCATGCTGGCCCCCGGCGCCGCCAAAGCATTGCAGGGTGTAGCCGGTGACGTCGTAGCCGCGCGCCACCGAGATTTTCTTGATGGCGTTGGCCATTTGCTGCACGGCGATGCGGATGAAGCCCTCGGCCACCTGCTCGGCCGGCTGGCCGGTCTGCTGCGCCAGCGCGGCAAAGCCGGCCTCGGCGGCTTCAAAACTCAGGGCCTCATTGGCCAGCGGGCCAAACACCTTGGGAAAATACGCCGGCACCAGTTTGCCCAGCATCACGTTGGCGTCGGTCACGGTCAGCGGGCCACCTCGGCGGTAACTGGCCGGGCCGGGGTTGGCGCCGGCACTTTGCGGCCCGACACGAAAGCGCGCGCCGTCAAACGCCAGGATGGAGCCGCCGCCAGCCGCAACAGTGTGGATGCTCATCATGGGTGCGCGCATGCGCACACCGGCCACCTGGGTTTCGAACTCGCGCTCAAACTCGCCGGCAAAGTGCGACACGTCGGTGGAGGTGCCACCCATGTCAAAGCCGATCACCCGCACTGCGGCTTCAGGCGAACCCGCCTGTTGCAGTTCACCCAGCGCCAGCTGCGCTGTCCGCGCCATGCCGACGATGCCGCCAGCCGGGCCGCTGAGGATGGCGTCCTTGCCAGCAAACTGATCCGCCCCGGTCAACCCGCCCGAGGACTGCATGAAAAACAGCGGCACGCCCGGCATGTCGGCCGCCACCTGCGCCACGTAGCGGCGCAGGATGGGCGACAGGTAAGCGTCCACCACCGTGGTGTCACCACGGCTCACGAACTTCATCAGCGGGCTGGTCTCGTGAGAGGTGCTGATCTGGGTAAAGCCTGCCGCCTGCGCCAGCCGCTTGGCCGCCTGCTCGTGGGCGGTGTATCGGTAGCCGTGCATAAAAACAATGGAAACCGACCTTAAGCCTTGCTGGTATTGGGTTTCTAGCTCCTTTTTCAATAGCACCTCGTCGAGTGGCTTAAGCAACTCGCCATGGGCGCCAATGCGCTCGTGCGCCTCTACCACGGCGGTGTACAGGAGCTCGGGCAACTGGATGTGGCGGTCAAACAGGCGCGGGCGGTTTTGGTAAGCGATGCGCAGCGCGTCACGAAAACCGCGCGTGGTAACGAGCAGCGTGGGCTCGCCTTTGCGCTCAAGCAGCGCGTTGGTGGCCACGGTGGTACCCATCTTGACGCAGGCCACCAGCGCTGGCGTCACCGGCTCATCCGGGCGCAGCCCCAGCAGGTGGCGGATGCCGGCCACCGCGGCGTCGCGGTACTGCTCGGGGTTGTCACTGAGCAGCTTGTGGGTGAGCAGGGAGAAGCTGCCGTCAGGCTCCGGTCGGCGGCCAATCACGTCGGTGAAGGTGCCGCCCCGGTCGATCCAGAACTGCCAGCGTTGGCTGTTGTCGCGTGTCATGAGGTCTCCCCTTACAAGCTGGCGGCCGAACGGGCGGCCTGGTCGTAAAT
>JBAXMQ010000030.1:0-30159 GCA_037134215.1 Betaproteobacteria bacterium | reverse complement strand
AGCGCCGGACTGTTAATCCGTAGGTCCCTGGTTCGAGCCCAGGTCGAGGAGCCATAAAAATCAACAGGTTGGGCCGAAAAGCCCAGCTCGTTGCTCTTGGCGCGGGACCCAAATGGGACCCGGTGGATACAGATAGTCGAGCAGTTGCGATACAACTGCGGCGCGGGCAGAGGCAAACTCCCGTGCGATCCCAGCTTATGGGACCCCAGTCGGCAACTCGCCGGCGTGACAAGCGGCAGATATGCCGTCTTGACCACTGGGGCTTGGCTCGCAGCCCCCAAAGTTACAAAAATACTGTCAATCCGTGCGGGTTTTCGCCTCCGCGTGTCACACGCTCGGCTCGAACTTCATTTCCCTGCGGCACGGCGCGGGCAACCTAGGGCTGCGGCATTCACACATGTGCCATGGCCATGGAGATCAAAAAATGTCATTGATTGAAAAGCGCCGGCTCGCTTCCGGCAAAAACGCATACAGAGTCAGAGTCAAATACCTGGGGCGGGTTATGTCCAGTACGCATGCAGACCGCCACTCAGCTGAACGCTGGGCAGCCGAGGCAGGAGCACGCATCAGGGATGAGGCTCATTTCGCAGGTGAGGCAAATCGACGCCGGGTACTTGCAGACCTGTTGGTCCGCTACGAGCAATACGTCCTACCAAAGAAGCGCAACGCCAGCAACCAGAAGCTACACCTGGCATGGTGGAAGCTGAGAATCGGCAAAACGCCCGTCGAAAGTGTCACCCGGTCCCTCATATCGCAATGCAGGGATGAGTTGGGCGCACCCGACAAGGCCGGTGTAATCCGCGCTCCAGCCACAGTCGTCAGGTATCTGGCGTCCCTGTCTCATGTATTTTCCGTAGCGATTGGAGACTGGGAGTGGGCCACCATCAATCCGGTTCAGGGCATCCGTAAGCCTACTGAGCCACGAGGGCGTGACCGCTATTTGCTTGAGGACGAAAAAACGCGGCTGTTGAGCGCGTGCAAGGCATCAACCAGTCCGGATCTCTACGCAGTGGTCATCCTGGCGCTTGCAACGGGCATGCGACGTGGCGAAATCATGACTCTCGAGTGGGGCGACATCGACCTGCAACGTCAGGTTGTCACTTTGCGCCAGACAAAAAACGGATCGCGGCGCACCGTTCCTCTGTGCTCGCCAGCCCTTGAGACGATGGTGGCGCGCAGACGCGTGCGCCGATTGGACACGCAATTGGTGTTTCCAAGCGACAAGACCACCATCAATGGCAAAGGGGCTGTTCGACCCCGCGATGTCACCAAGCCTTGGGAAACGGCCCGTGCAAAAGCTGGATTGAGTGACTTCCGCTTTCACGACCTTCGTCACAGCGCCGCTTCTTACATGGCGATGTCCGGGGCATCCATCTTGGAGATCGCGGCAGTGCTCGGACACCGCACGCTGCAGATGACACAGCGCTATTCGCATCTGTCGGTAGAGCACCTACGCTCGGTCGTGCAGCGTGCAGCCGCAGGAGTGACCAAATATGCAAGCTGATCGCGGCAATAATGGTTCGGAACCAGACCCGGACTGGATGAAACGATTGAGCACTTGGGAGCCTGAGAAAATTGAAGGCTACATTGGGTCGTTCGCCTCATTCGGACCTTTGAACAGGGATCAGGTTGTCTCGCTCCTCCAGCACCTGCCCCCCCCAGCGGCAGGTTGGGGGCGCATGTCCTATGTGCTGGAAGAATACCTTGGCGTGGTCCAGCGCTGGGACACAGACGTAGCTCGTGGCGTCGTCCCCGCCAATCCAACACCTAACGAGCTCGCTGCCTGGTGTGATCATTTCGGCATCGAACTTCCCGAAGCTTTCGTGCAAGGACTTCAGGGGGAATGTCCAGAACCGGTGTGGGTGCCACAAGCAGTTGAGCCGGTGCCCTATCCCAATTGGGCACCCATGGGACAGCCCCCACCCGAAAAAGCGCCTCCCAAAAAAAGGCGCGGACGGCCTAAAAGGTCAGTTTTCGACCGTGAGCTGGTGGTCGAAAAAGGAGCAGAGATTCTTCTAGATGCAGCTCGCGCAGGTGAACGACTGACTATACAGAGGGTCGCCTTAGCACTTTGGAGGTCGCCGGAGAACGAATTCCGAGACCCAAAAACGATTTGCCGCATCCTCAACGGCAAATTGCCCTGGGACCTAGCAAGGCAAATCCTCGCGAAATTTCACTGAATGTCCCTGCAAGCCTGCTTCTAAAACCGACCTTTTCCTGCGATACCGTGGCGTGTTGCACGCTTTATTCGCCGGATTTGCCGCATGAAAGTTCCCATACCGCTGGCACACCAGCATTTGGAGAACTTTCATGCTCGCACTTGAATCACGTACCCGCCTCATACCTGTAACCGCTTGGAGTGAGTACCACGCCTGGCCTCCAGTTGGCGGCTTGCGCCACCTGATTTTCAACGCGCCAGCCAACGGATTTGACACGGTAGTGCGCCGCTTAGGTGGTCGCGTCTTGATTGATGAGGCTGCTTTTTTTGAATGGGCTGATCGCTCAGGCACCGGTCAAACATCCAAAAAAGCGAGCTAAATCATGGTCGCATTCTTTCTAGCCCCAGAGCTTTTTGCTCTTTTGCTTTATGTGGACTCGGTGTTGTACGCCATGGCTTGCTCATTGCCGAGATTGAATCTTGCGTACATCCGCGCCGTCGGTTGGCTCGAATCCAGCATAGACGGCTGGATTCAGACCCGCGTCGAGTTGTCCTCGAAAGTGGAGGGCTGAGCCATGAAAGCCACCACCAACCGCAAACCGCGCAAGACCCAAACTGCCAAGGCCGTCCTCAAGCTGACCGTGAACTTCGGCAATGGCAACACCGACCGCAACCCAAAGCAGGAGGAGCTACCCTGGGCTGACTTTGTCCAACGGTTCAGCGTGCCGGATACCAATCGCGGCAAGCTGCCGCTGACGGAATACCTCGCGCTGGACAAAACCGACAAGGAACAAAAGCGAATCCGCGACCATGAAAAGAACGGCCCCTACTTCATCATGGCGGCTTTTTCAAAGCCCGGCACCCGTGATGCTGTTCACGTTGTGTCTATGAGCGCGTTCACCGGCGACATCGACACCGGACGCATCGACAAAACCTTCATCCAGGCCAAACTCAAGGGCTACCGGTACCTGGTCTACAGCTCGTACAGCCACAGCGCGGATGTGCCTATGTGGCGCTTCGTGATCCCATACAGCAGGCCCGTCACTGCAGCCGAACATGAAAAAGTCTATGCCTACCTTCAGGTCGCCTTTGACAACCAGCTCGACAAGCGCTGCAAGACAACTGCACAGCTCTGGTACACGCCGGCTTGTCCGCCAGACGCTGGTGTGCTGTTCGAGTTCTTCACTGCCGAGGGCGATCTACTCGATCCAGATGTGATCCCCGATGTTGGCGCTAAAGAGCCTTCCAAAAGCACCGCTCTGGTCGTCGTACCCAACACCCCCCTCAGAAGCCTGCCGACCCATCAAATTGAACGTACGGTCAGTGCCCTGAGTGCGATCCCCGCTGATGACCGTGAGACATGGATTCGGGTCGGGCTTGCGCTGCGCCACGGGCTTGGTTCCGTTACCGGCTACGACCAATGGCTGGCGTGGTCGAAACAGTCGACTAAGTTCGACGAGGACGACGCCCTGGCAACGTGGAGCAGCTTTAAGGACCAGGCGCCGGGCACCCCTGTAACCTTGGGTACCGTTTTCTATTTGGCGAAAGATCATGGCTGGATCGACACGCAGTGCAACATGCCCAACAAAGTTCAAGCTCTGGACGATGTGCATTTCATGGCGTTTGAAGGCGGAAAGAGCTGGGTTTTCAAGGAGGACCAGGACCAAGAACTGAACCGCCCGGTATTGACCAGAATGACGCTAAAGGCGTTTTTAGAGTTTTACGGCAACCAAAAAATTGCAATCACACGTTCAGCAAGAAAAGACGGCCAAACAACGACAGAGATGGTCGGCATTGCCAACATCTGGCATAGCCATCCCGCCCGCCGTTCCTTTGAGAAAGTTGTCTTCATGCCGGGGCTGCCTACGCCAGCGGGTTGCTACAACTTGTGGCGCGGATTTCCGATTTCACCCGTACCAGGCAGTTGGACCCTACTTCACCACCATATCCTTGATGTGATTTGCAATGGTGATGCCGTGTGCTTTGAGTACGTTTTGAACTGGATGGCGTTTGCAATACAGAACCCCGACAAACCTGGCGAGGTCGCCCTGGTTATGCAAGGTGAGCGTGGCGCTGGCAAGGGTAAGCTGGCCTACCTGTTCGGCTTACTCTTCGGTGAACACTGCCTGCAAGTGACCCAGGTCAGGCAGTTGGTCGGCAACTTCAACGTCCATCTCCGTAACTGCGTCTTCTTGTTTGTAGATGAGGCCTTTTGGGCGGGTGATAAGCAGGGTGAGAGCGTCTTGAAGGGCTTAGTCACAGAAAACACGATCCAGATCGAGGGCAAGGGCGTCAACGTGATTACCGCCGCCAATCGTCTTCACGTCATGATGGCTTCCAACAACGAATGGGTGGTGCCAGCCGGTGCGAGGGAGCGCCGGTTCTGCGTCCTGCAAGTTAACGACAAGCATTTGCAAGACCACGCGTATTTCGCGGCCATCGACAAGCAGATGTTAAAAGAGGGTGGCCTGGCGGCGATGATGCACGACCTAGTCACCCGTGACCTTTCGGACTTCAACGTGCGCAAGTTCCCTTGGACCACCGCACTGGACGACCAGATCATTCGCTCTCTCAACCCTGCCATGCAGTGGTGGATGGACTTCCTGGGCGCGTCTTATAAGGGCTGGGAAATACAGCCCCGCTTCGAACTGAGAGACAGCTTCGCTGACGCCAACGGCACTTACAACAGCAAAAGTTCAGAAACAAGGCTGGGGATGTTTCTCAAGTCGGTCGTCCCCGGCGAAATCCGGAAGGAGACTCTTGTGCCCTATGCAGGCGCCACATCGCAAGACATTTATCGGTTCCCGCCGCAACATGAATGCCGTGAGGCCTTAATTAAGAAGCTGGGGCTGCAAAAAGACCCCTGGTTGTGAGTGTCCTGGGGCTCCATGCCCCACCTTCCAACACCTATGCCTACACCTCAAAACACAAAAAAGTGAGAGCTGGCGCGGGTTCCGACACCTTCAACACCTTTTACACCTTGTTTGAGTAAAAAATAAAATAGTTTTGTAGATATGATTTTTGGTGCTTCAAGGTGCGTAGGGTGCCCCCCCAGTCTTGCACTACTCGGCAGTGCCCGCCTTGATCAGGTCACCCAGCTCCCTATCGCTAAGCCGGTTCAAGCCTGCCAAAACCTCACCCCCATCCCCGCCCTTCTCCGCTCCCCCACCCTGCTGCCGGTAATACCCACAGAGCTGTGCCAAGTTTCTGAACGCGCTGATCATCGCGGCCGGCTCCCTCAGGTCACGAGCCAGGTCGGCAGCGCCCAAGAGCTGCGCAATGACCTCCTGGCGACTGACCCCCACCTCCCGAGCAACGGCCTCTTCCAGGCCCCTTACGGCGGCTGCAACACGAGGATGCTGAAGCAGCTGACATCCTGTCACGTGTGAGCAGCCTGCGGCGTACCCGGCCATGCGGGCTGACAGCGCGGCGTTGCGTTTTCCGGGGCCGACATACATCTGGCAAAACAGCTGTTGCCGGGCAGTTAGTTTGCCTTGACGTATTTTCATACTATGAAATATTAGCAGAATTAATGAGATGATGCACCCTCGGTTTCCAACCCCTCAGCACCCGAATCACGAACGGAAATGACGCGGGATCATCAGCACCCCCCCCGATGGCAATCAGTACCCGACGACCCAGCAAAGTCGCCCTCGCACGCGCACCCCCCCGCAAGCAACACCTCTACTGTCCCCTGCTGCACAATGGCCGCACAGGAGGAGCAAAAATGGAACGATTTGCCATCAAGGTAGACCTGCTCACGCCGGCCATCATCAGCACACTCACGTTGGATGGCCTTCTCGGTGCCGTCTTGTTTGACGAATTACAAGACGTTGACAAGGCCCACGCGGCCATCCCATTGCGATGTCGAGACGGCCTGTACCACGCCAGTGTGGCAATGCCTGTGGGCACCATTGAGTTGGGCAAGCACGGCTTCATCGCCGGTCTCAGGGCCACACATGACCTTGACCTCGATCTGATCAAGCAGAGTAAAGGCGGTCAACCGCACCGCCACATGGGGCTGACACGGCGCAGCGACTTCGGCAACGTGATGAACGGTTACCAGACCATCGTCGCTCAGTCGATTCAGTGGTACGCCGAAGGTGACCCCGAACAGGTGCTAGAGTTACTGCAAGAGGTCGAGTTCATCGGCAAGAAGCGCACTGCCGGGTTCGGTCAGGTGCGAGGCTGGGAACTGCTGGAGTCGGACCTCGACGGCATCACTGACGCCAACAACCAGCCCTTGCGCCCTGTGCCACTACCCATGTGGCACGGTGACCCTGACGCGATCCGAGCCGACGCCGCATGGCGACCCGCCTACTGGATGCCCCAGCACCGGGCCATCTGCGCGGTACCCAAGGAGGCCACGCCATGAGTACCGCTGATTTCTTCATGGAGAACTTCGGGCGCCATTTCATCGAACCAACCGGTGACAACTGGGCCGATGTGGGCAATGTGCTGCGCGGCTCCTACCCCATGACCGGCAAGTCGTCCTTGAGCCGTATGCAATCGGGCTGGGCCATCGTGCGCCCCGGTTCAGCCACCTTGCAGCTAGACCTTGCAGTCCCGGGTGTTCAAAAGTCTCGCATGACCCGCTTTGAGGCATTTGCCGCTGAACTGGCAGCTTGGGATGGAATTGAGCCGCGCATCTTCATGCTGTTCGACAAGGCCCCCATCTCCGCCAAAGACATCTTCGTCTCGGTGGACAAGCGCCGGGTTCGCATCTGCACCAATGCCGGGGCCAAGACCGAGGACTGGACCGTCAAACCACCTGTCGTCAAAGGAGTCAAGAAGTGAAAGATTTCAATCTCAAAAAGCCAACCACCATCAGCGGTTACCCCATCCACCGTGCAGTGGCGGCATTGACCAACGGCGCACCCCACCTGTGGCGTGACAACGGCGACACCCTCACCATCCGTACCAACGCGCAGTTGGACGCCGAGGGCGTTGACCTGCCCACCGTGCAGACCGGCGAATTGCGCCTGTTCAACCTCCGCGCCTGTGTCGCCAGCAAAGTGCGGGGCAGACATATCTACCCGGCACGGGGTGACCACAAGGCAAGGCAAGAATGGCTTGGCAGGCAGGGCCTGCGTCACGGCTTTGCCTTGGTGTCTGTGCATTGCACCAGCGGTATGGCGAGGGTGTCAGATGACAGGCGCCGTGATTTTTCGATTGACGCCACAGACTTCACCGGGGTTTTGAAAGTCATTGACCCTGTGGCCTTTGACAACGCCCTTCGTTTTGGCGTCGGCAACACCGGCCGCGCCTTCGGTTTTTCACTGTTAACCATTTAAGGGGAGATAAGCATGAGCAAAATCATCATCGACGCGACCTTGACCACCGTACAGCCGGTGTCCATCAAACTGCCGGATCAGGAAGGCCATCCAAAGATGACCCGTGGCGTTGACAGCGACGGCCAACCCAAGAAAACGGCCTACATCCCCGCCACCACGATGCGCGGCAAGCTCAGGCGCCTTGCGGTGCAACCCCTGATGGAAGCTGCCCAGCAGGCAGGCAAACCTTGGACCCTGCATCAGGTGTATGAAGCCATGCTTGGGCAAGACGCCGCCAGCGAGGCCAGCGAGGAGATTGATCTGGTGGCCCTGAAAAAGCGACGTGCTGACAACCACATTGTTGACCTGTTCGGTGCGGGCTTGGGTGTCAAGTCACGCCTGTCGGTGGGTCACTTTGTGCCGGTGGTGGATGTCCAGCCAGAGTCATTCGCCGGGGTCCGCAAAGACTTGGACAGCGACACCGATGTGCTGGACCTGATGGACCCCGCTGAAGTTGACAAGTTTGTGGGGCGCAATACCAACAACTCAAAGCGTTCGGCAGCGGAGGCGGTGGTCACTGATTTGGGCCGCAAGATACGCAAGGCCGAGAAAGCTGGACAGGACGCCACCGAACTCAAGGCCGCGTTGGCACTGGCCGAAACCAACCGCGATTCGCTGGTGACCGCGATGGGCGACATGAAAAACTCCACCAAGACCCTGACCAGCTATGAGGCCATGCCCTCTGGCATCGAGTTGAAGAGCCGCATCATCATCGACAAAGCGACCGCCAAGGACATGATGACCCTGACCGCTGCCTTGGACCTGTTCAGCCGCACTCCCGTGCTGGGTGGTCAAACGGCGCGTGGCTGCGGTGAGGTCAGCGGCAGGTTTGAAATGACCGACCAAGACGGTGCGCTGCTGGGCGTCATCACGGTGGGTGCTTATGCACCGGCCAAGGTCAATTTGACGGCCCTTGGCAACGCGATGGTGGCGCCTTAATTCCGTTTTTGTGGTTCCGATGACATGAAGGCTGACATTTTTTTGGAGTCAGGTGACGCTTTATTGCTTCTGAATCAAGGGCTTACGGAGGATCGGGTCTAGCCACCATTTATTTGTGTGGTTACTGGAAGTAGGAGTTGCGCGTCAGCTCCACGTGCATGAGGTCTAGCCACCATTTATTTGTGTGGTTACTGGAAGATGGGAAATAGTGTATCGCACAATCAAGCAGGTCTAGCCACCATTTATTTGTGTGGTTACTGGAAGTGCAGCAGGGAGCCATAGTTGGGTTTCATTGGTCTAGCCACCATTTATTTGTGTGGTTACTGGAAGTTGGGGATCGTGCTTAGCAGCAGGTACGTGGGTCTAGCCACCATTTATTTGTGTGGTTACTGGAAGCTGGTCAACCGCACTATGGCCCAAGGTGGCGGTCTAGCCACCATTTATTTGTGTGGTTACTGGAAGTCTTGGCACACAAAGTGCGCGCCCACGTTAGGTCTAGCCACCATTTATTTGTGTGGTTACTGGAAGTACACAATGCACAACCCTTAGGGTTGTTGGGTCTAGCCACCAATTATTTGTGTGGTTTCTGGAAGATGCAGGAGCAGATGGCCGACATTATTCGGGGTCTAGCCACCATTTATGTGTGTGGTTACTGGAAGTGCAACGGCTGTTATGCCACCACGGGTAATGGTCTAGCCATCATTAATTTGTGTGGTTACTAGAGGAGTTAGCATCCGACAGATGCAGGTCATTTATCGAAGCAAGGAACAAACGCAGTTCGCCAGTCGGGTGACCCAGCATCTGGAGAGCGGTGGTGCGCCACTGCTGCTGGAAGGGGCTGCCGGTCTGGGCAAGACACGGGCCTATCTGTTTCCCCTGATGGCAAGTGCCAAGCCCGTTGCGATATGCGTCCCCACCCGCGCCTTGGCAACCCAGTTGCTGGAGTCGCAAGACATGGTCGCAGCGCGAACGAGGCAGTCCATAGAGGTATTCACCCCCCGCAGAAACTTTGAGACCCTCGCCCAGTACCAAGCGCACAAGAGGGCCTGTTTCGCTGCCGACGTGTTGATTTGCACCCATCAGGCGGCTCTGATCGACGTTCTGGCCGATGGTGCCTTGTTGGGTCTGAAAGACCGATACGCCATAGTCTTTGATGAAGCCGACCAGTTGCCCGATGCCGCTGCACTGCGTTTTGACTGCGCCATCGACCCCTACACCTTCGACACGCTTGGTATCAAGCCCGGCAAGGACCACCGCAAGACCGTCGATGCGGTCATCAAGGCACTGCTGAGCCATCATGACAAGTTGGATGAGCCAGCGTCCGTCAAGGCCGCTTGCCGGGGCATCAGAGACGCATTGGAAGACCCGGTGTGGTACCAGACCGTGGGATTGGATGAAGACGGTGCCCTGCGTCTGTCGCACAGGCTGCCTGCCCGTGCGCTCAAGCGCCTGCTGACACATCCACGCCTGATCTTCATTTCCGCCACGCTCACGGTCAATGGCACCTTCAGCGACTTCAAGTCTGCACTGGGGCTGAAAGACACCAGCCCGTGGTCAACGGCCATTGAGCCAGCCCAGCATGGGCATCTGGACATCGTCAGTGAAAACTGGAACAAAGACGCCAGCGATCACCTCGCCAAAGTGGCAGCCCATGTCAACACCCTGCAAGGCGCGGTGCTGGTCATCGTCACCTCACACGACGATGCAGCCAGCTTGGGTGCCTTGATACCCGGCGCAACAGTAAGGGCCAGCAAAGAAGAAACAACCGGCGAAGCGGCCACCCGGATGCAAGGCTCTGGCTGTAATGTGCTGGTGGCGGCTGGCGCATGGGCTGGGCTGGATACCCCTATCCGTTGGCGTCATGTGGTCATGCCCAAGTCACCCTATGGTCAACCCACGATCCTCGATGACCATGAAGTCAGCCGCTATGTAGACAGCCGCAACACCGCCGTGCGCCGGTTCAGGCAGGGCATGGCCCGTGGGCTGCGGACACCCGAGGCCGTCTGCACCCTGCACCTGCTCGATGGCCGTTTTGACCGACCCGAGTTCGTCAAGGCACTGCCAATCCGCTTTGCCAAGGCTTACCAGGCCAAGTACGGTATCGTGGAATACCGCACCCGTCAGGGCGAGTTCAGGAAACGCATCTTTGAGAAGTACAACGGCCGCTGCCCGATCAGCGGCTGCGATGAAGCCTCAGCCCTGGAGGCAGCCCATCTGGGCGCCAAAGGCGGCTGGCGCACCAACCACACCGAAGGCATCCTGCTCCGCCGCGATCTCCACGCTTTGATGGACGCCGGAAAGTTGGAAATTATTAACGGCGTAGTAAGCGTTTCGAGCCAGCACTACCAGCAGTTCAATGGGGTGAAGGTGTGGTGAAAAGCCCATGGTCGCCATCTGAATTCGGGCCAAAGTGAAACACCCGTTTCGGGCGATCCAGCAACAGTTCGGCTTTGGGAAGGTGCGCTACTGGGGCGGGGGCCTGCGAGGAGCAGGGCACAACTCAAGACCTTGTTTGCGCTATCGAACCTGTTGATGGTGAGACACAAGCTGATGGGTGCCGGGGTACGAGTGCGCCCGAATTCAAGGACTGGCGCTTGGGAAAAAGGTGCTGGAGCACTAAAGGGCCCAGTTAAAACGGTGTGGCTTCAAAGGTTTGAAGCCGAAATTCCACGATCTGACAAATGAATGGCCGCTACCAGGTTCGCGGTCGGGTCAATCAGAGCATTCCTAACGACACGGTGATGGATTGTTTTCAAGTCATTAAAGATGGCCCATTGCAACCGTCGGAAACCGTCCATGAAAAAATACTCGTAGTCGATCACTTGGCTTCATTTTGATCGCGCCAATCCCAATTCCTGCTACCAATGCTTTCACTAGATTGATATTTGAAGGCTCGATGCATGTGTTCAATGTTGAAGTCTGCGACTTCCCGGTGAGTCAAACCGAGCGCATCTACCAAATTGAACAGCGTAAATATCTCGTTGTCTGACAAGCTACTCAGCCCCTTTTCTATGAACTGAAAATACTGATCTCGGTTGGTCACATCTCGCACATAAATTAGCCTCGATGTCTCGGGGGAAGTCTCTACTTGAGTTGCACGGCAATTCTGGTGAGAGCTTGATGATTGGGCTGACGATTTTAGATTATTCACCGGATTCGTTTTCGGCGTGTTGACAGAATCGCGGGCTAATTTCCAGAGCTTTGTCAGCCTGATGACATCCTCCTGAAGTTGTTCAATCTGACTTTTCGCAGAATCAAGCTGATGGGTAACCGTGACCAAATTTTTTTCGCTGGACAGCAGCTTTTCTTGAATTAACACGGCTTGACGATAGCGCAGCCATAGCCTTTGAAAGCGGGTTACCGGGGAAGACTTTCCGCCAGCGACTTCGACGAATTTAGCTTCTCTCTCTGACGTCGGTAGTGTTGTCCCATTGGCCAACCCTTCAGCGTGGGCACCCCACTTATTCAACTCACTACGCTCTTCGTCGGAAAAGAAATGTGGGAAGTGGCCCAGTTGCTGAAGGTGAAAGGATGAACTTTCTAAGTCAGACACCCAAAACCCCTTGACGTTGTTCAGTATCCAGCACGCTACTAACCTGAGCAGCAGATTTCAACTTGATCAAGAAATTGCAACCTGATTTATCCGGCAGCCAACGTGGACAACCTAGAAAATATTGATCGAACAGTTGATCCACGTGTTCATGTTTTCGCTGCAAGCGCATGCTTTCTCCATGAAACGGACACCGGTAGGTCGCAATTCCTGCACGCTTGTCTTTATGAGATTGCTGGATGCTGTCAAGCGCCTGGCGAATTCTCTTAGCCTTTGTGGGGTTGATAGCCTCTTTTGTCAGGGTGGCCGCATCCAGTTCGAACTCGGGACGGCTCATATTTACGAATAGGCTCCGGTCTGCCAGAGTTAATCGTTCGACCAGCATACAAGCATGCCTTTGACTGATTAAAAGGTAATACCCCGAGCATCCCCAAAAAAAGTCATCGAGCCGCTCGGCGCCTTTTTTTAGGCTCCACTGCAAGACCATGGGGCGCCCACATCTGCACATCTTGTTGTAGGTGCTTTTGCCGACGTGGTACTGCAGCACGTGCGCGCTGGCGTCGTTGACCAACAGTGACCGATAGTCTTTTTCCTGGCCAACGATACATTTCGCAGTATGCAGCTTATCGACTTCTGTAATTCCGTCATTCAGTTCTACTCGGCGTTTCTTCAATTCCTGCCAACGCGTATTTTCTGAATCTGTCAGCCCACGGTTATCCCGAAAACGCTGCCGCAATTTCATGATTTCGTCATTGACGGACTCAAGCGCCCGCTCTGCGTGTTCTTGTTCAGTCTCCGGCTTAGCGCGTCTGCCTTCGCTATAGCCTGTCACCACGTCATTGATGAATATCTTGGCTTCGGCCACAACTGTTGCGGCAACCCTTCCGACAACACCCAAGACCGCGCCGCCGACCTGCTTAAATACTGACCATGCTGATGAAAGCCAGCCCATAGCTATGCTTGCAGCATGAGGTTTTGGTAGTGCACTTTCCGAGCTTCTAACAACGCATTTCTGGACCGCAGCGCTTCAAGCAGTTCATCAATGTTTTGGGCTCTGTCAAAGAACATACCCACGGTGATGGCACCAAACGCGGATACCAACCAGCTGCCAGTGAGGGTTTTGAACACTGCACCGCTAGCGCTGGCCACCAGACTGCGGGTTACGCGAGCCCTTGCGATTTCTGCCGCGTCACTGACCGTTTGCTTTTTCAGCACGATCCTGTAGCCTTGAGTGCCGGCAATGATGAGCAAAGGAATCAGCGGATGAAAGTTTTCCCAAAAGGAGTCCAGATAACCATGATGCGTCGCTTCAGCTGTCGCATTGATGGCGCTCTCTAGATCTTGCTCTGACATCTTTGAATCAATCAGCATGCTTCCCGCTGGCACAACATCTGTGGTCGACAATATGCGAATGTCCGGATAGCGCCGGAGCGCCTCATAAATGTAGCTTGCACTTTCCGTCGCTTTTAGTTGCAGCAATTCGGCAGTATCCCCGTGGGTATCGACAATTTGCATATCCCAACCCGGCTGGTTCATGGAGTCAGCTAAGCGGGCACTGTAGCCGGCCGGTAGGGTGAGGTCACCAACAGTCTCACCGCGAGATAACCTATCCGCGACCAAGTACTCAAAGTACTTTCCCTTGGCAGTATTGACAATACCCATCCACGCATCGTCGGAATAGCTGCCGACCATGTCGGGATCAAAATTTGGGTTGGTGGCGTGCAGCGCCTTCAAAGCCAATGGATCTATGGCTTCCCCATCAACTGGTTGTTCCCCAAGTCTTATGGCCACGGCTGCTAAGTCCAGGGGCGCCGAATTTTTGTACTGCTGATATTTGTCCAGCAGGTCCCGCATGGGGTCTATGGAGTCCGGGTCGACGGTGCCGTGGCGTCCCGACAGACTAGCCAAGTAGTTTGGCCTCATGGCCCAGGCCCAAGGTAGATTCGAGGGGATTGCGGATCCAGGGTGTCGCCGTCATCGTAGATCGATGCCAGAACGGCAACAATTTGACTCTCCAGCGACGTAACTCTCTTTTCCAGGGCCGCGACGTGCGCTTCCATCCCAGTAAATCGCTTTCCCATCGCCGCGATGTACGCATCCATCCCTGTCAAAACTTCTTCTGTTCGAAGGTAGTTCTCTTGCAACTCGCTCTTCAGCGAACTGAGGTCTAGGCTCATCGATTTCCCCCCTTGCATTCAAGTTGATCAATAGGGCTTTTGCCTCAGACCAACTGTGCCGCCAGGCCATCAGGCTTGGAGCGGGCCACACTTTTATATGAATTAGTGTTTATGTGAATAGGAGCATAACCCAGATATTCAGGGCCGTGGATAAAACTTTGGCTCATCAATTCGGTATCTGTGTCCGCGCACTGCGTCATGGCATTGGGATGAGCCAAGTGGAATTTGGCGAGAAATGCGGCTTCTACCAAACCTATTTGAGTCGCATCGAGACGGGTCAGGCCAACCCGACGCTCAACGCCATTGAGGTTATAGCGAACGCGCTTGGCATGACCGTGTTTGACCTGTTCGAGTACGTGAAGGCGACGCAAGCAACCGAGTAGACGATCCTGCTGCAGCCTGCGTCGGTGGTCTTTGGACCGTGGACCGTCAGGCCTTCGGACTTGACCTGTCCTCGTTTGGTAAGTCCTCCGGAAACCCAAGGTAAGAGTTCGTCAAGGATGACGAGGGCGTGCATGGAATCGGCGTCGTCCGCAAAGTCGTGTGAGAACTGCCGGCCAAGCGGGCCAAACGAATTCGCTCCGAGCTTTCCGCTAACGACGCCCTCTTCGCCAGCACGAATGAAGCGTGCTCGTCGATCATCTGCGAGTCGGTTGCTGCGTCTGGCTTGCTGGTCATCGAGTGTCCTGTTCTGCACATCGAGTTTACGTTGACGCCTCCAGACAGCGTCTGCCTGCCCCTCTGGGGAACTGACGCCTGCCAGGTCTGAATTCCCTGTCCCCAGTCCCAAGTCACCTTTTCTGACAGAAATTTTTTTCTAAAAAAGATTGTCACTTCCGGCTCCACGGGACCCCCTACCCCGGGGTCCGAATAACACCCCCACTTCGGATTCACCTCCACCCCTGAAGGGATAGGGGACCCTAGAGCCACGCCGCCTGCGGCTTGGCCCCCGGTCAAACCAACGGCGAATGGAATTCGCCGTGCTGCCTGAGCTGTCTGATCAATCCGATCTGATTTTCAGGAGTTCACCATGTTTGAAACCGGTTTGGCCATCTTCCTTGGCCTCGTCTTTGTGTTCATCAAGCTAAAGCGCCGCACCATGCTGCGCTTGCTCAACCACGACATGGCCTTGGACGTGGCCGTCACCCTGCTGACGCTTGCCATCCACTGGGGAACCTTCTCCGGTGTCATGGCCGCGACCTTCGCCGGCTTGCTGACCTCGGTCGGCACCTCACTTGCCAAACGCACGTTTGGCTTCATCCAGGGTGACAAGTACTACCCAGGCCTTGTGCGCCTGGCGGTGTAGGCGTGGCCCGAACACGCCGTAGGCGGGCGGTGTTCTACCGCCGCTACCGGCAGCCCAGCCTGCTCAACACCGCGCTCTTCAAGCTCTCGCTCCTCAACCCCTTCACACCAAGGACCTTCCCCATGTCTCACTCTCGTCGCAATATCCTGATTCGTAGCGTAGCGGCGGTCGCGGGCGATGTCGCTGTCGGCGTCGCCATCGCGGCCGGCTGCGCCTGGATCATCGAAACAGCCATGCTCGGCCTGTTTTTATCGTTCATGCTCTGGCTCCTCGGCGCCATGCTGGCGCTGGCGCTCTCACAGTATGTGGTTCACCCCGCACTTTCTGCGCTGCTGTCTGACCACAAGCTCGACGCTGCCGTCGAAACGGTCACTCGGCTGGCTAGCCGATTGGGCTGGGTCACCCAGCTAGCGGGTGCCTGGCGTCCTGCGGCTTCAAGCCACTGATCTCCCACCACTAAAGCCATCGCCCCAGCCCACTGGGGCTCGGCTGCTCGTTGCCGTGGACGGGCGGGCTTGCCTGCCGTCCCCTCCTGCTCACCACGAATCCATCGTCCACTCCCACCACCCTGCCCCGTCTGGCTCGTCCTACGGGGCTTTTTTACGCCTGAGGTTTTTATGCAACCCTGCAAAGACATTTACCAATCTGTCACCAACCAAGTTATCGCTGCGCTGGAGGCCGGCACCCCGCCCTGGGTCTGCCCATGGGCCCGCAGCCCAGCCAGCGCCGTCCCCGCCAACCTGGCCACAGGCCGGGTATACCGAGGCATCAACACGCTGCTGCTGAACATGCAGTGCATGGCTAAGGGCTACACCCTAAACCGGTGGCTCACGTTCCAGCAGGCCCGTGCTCTGGGCGGCTGCGTGCGCAAAGGTGAAACCGGCACCGGTGTCGTCTTTTTCAAGATGATGGAGCGCGACCAAGCCGCCAACGACCCGGCAGAACGACGGGTCATCCCCCTGTTGCGTAGCTTTACAGTGTTCAACGCTGCCCAAATGGACGGTCTGCCAGAGGCCCTGACCGCCCTGCCCAGCCCAAACCCCGGTTGGACACCCATCTTGGCGGCTGAAGCGCTCCTGGCGGGTTCTGGTGCCCGTATCCGCCATGGTGGCGACCGGGCTTTCTACCGCCCGGCAGATGACACCATCCAGCTGCCACTTCAGGCCGCGTTTGCCGAGGCCAGCAGCTATTACGCGACTGCGCTGCACGAGCTGACGCACTGGTCTGGTGCGCAATCTCGGTGTAACCGGGTGCTGTCGAGCCGTGCCCACATCGAGGCCTACGCCTTCGAGGAACTGGTGGCTGAACTCGGTTCCGCTTTTTTGAGCGCGCACTGCGGGCTGCCGGGTCAAACACAGCACGCCAGTTACATCGCCTCGTGGCTGGCAGCCCTGCGGGACGACAAGCGGCTGATCTTTACGGCGGCGTCAATGGCACAGAAAGCGGCAGATTTTCTGCTGCCTGCACCGGAGTTGGCGCCGCAGGCCGCAGAACAGGCTGCACAGGCTGTCGAGGTGGCCGCATGAGCCGCGACCCGATCGTGGCGCAAGCCCTCTCGATCCTGGCCTGCCAGGTGCGTGAAGCCGATGCGCTGGCCTCACCCGATGCTGCACGCGACTTTGTCCGGCTGCAGCTCGGGGACCGACCGCATGAGGTCTTTGCCTGCCTGTTCCTGGACGTGCAGAACCGGGTGCTCGCGTTCAAGGAGCTGTTTCGCGGCACGCTGACCCAGACCTCGGTTTACCCGCGTGAGGTGGTCATCGAGGCGCTGGCTTGCCAAGCAGCCGCGGTCATCCTTTGTCACAACCACCCTTCCGGCACTACCACCCCATCCAGGGCGGACGAGGTGCTCACTGGCACGCTCAAACAGGCGCTGGCGCTGGTGGACGTGCGGGTGCTGGATCACTTCATCGTGACACGGTCTGCTGTTCTGAGCTTTGCGGAGGCCGGGCTGCTTTAGCTCGACTTCTGTCGGCCAATCCTGTTGGTACCTGAGCGGCGTTCTCGGAACGTGGCGCTGCTCAGGTGAGTTTTACACGTCCACACCCCCTGACGCCTGGCTGAACTGTGGTTCTGCTGGGCGTTTTCATTCCAAACCCAGGAGTTTTTCATCATGACTGAACCAGTTAACCACTTCGCACGCCTGAGCGCGATCAGCGTGTCTGACCACATCGAGAAGAAAGGCGGATTCAGCTATCTGAGTTGGCCGTTCGCCGTGGCGCAGCTGCGCTTGGCTGACCCCACCGCCACCTGGGAGGTGCGGCGCTTTGACGGACTGCCCTACCTCGCCACCGAGCTGGGCGTGTTTGTTGAGGTGGCCGTCACCGTGCAGGGCATCACGCTGAGCCAGATTCACCCCGTGCTGGACGGCCGAAATCGGCCCCTTCAGGCACCCACCGCGTTTGACATTAACACCAGCCTCCAGCGGGCACTGGTGAAGGCGATTGCGCTCCACGGGCTCGGGCTCTACATCTATGCAGGAGAAGACCTGCCCATGGCCGGCTCTGACGTGTCTAGCGCCAACGACGAGCCTTTGAGTCCGCCACCAGCCCCTCTGCCTCGCACCAATTTGCGCCACATCGCGCCGACGATTTCCGGGCCACAGCAGGCGACGATCCACAAACTGGTCATCTCAACCGGCACGGACTTGCAGAGGTTGCTGGCTCACTTTGGCATCGGCAGTCTGGCCGATCTCCCGGCCAGTGATTTCCAGCGCGTGGTTCGCACCCTGGAAAGTCGGAGGGCAGCAGCATGAAAATAGTTCAACTGACGCAGGGTAGCCAGGCCTGGCTGGACTACCGCCTCAAGATGCGCAACGCATCTGAGACAGCCGCCGTGCTGGGCGAGAGCCCCTGGATGACGCCGTACCAGCTGTGGCTGCTCAAGACCGGGCGGTCTGTCAGCCAGGCTAATGCCGCAATGCAGCATGGTACGGACATGGAGCCGGTGGCGCGAGCCGCCTATGAGGCGCATACCGGTAACATCATGCAGCCTCTGGTGCTGCAGGATGGCCCGTACTCAGCCAGTCTCGACGGCATGGACTTCGACGGACAGCTGATTTTGGAGGTGAAATGCCCATACAAGGGCCAGGCTTCGGCGCTGTGGAACGACGCCGTCGTTGGGGTCGTACCAGCGCAGTACCGGCTGCAGGTGCAGCACCAACTCATGGTAAGCGGTGCGGCCTTAGCGCACCTGTGGGTCTTCGACGGCACGCAGGGGCTGCTGCTGCCGATTGAGCGCGACACAGAGGTCATGGAGCGGATCAGGCTGGGCTGGGATCAGTTCCAGGGCTACCTGGACAGCGACACCCCGCCACCCCTGACAGACGCAGACACGGTGCAGCGTCACGATGCGGCATGGACTGCGGCGGCTGCGGCCTTCGCGAACGCCAAGGCGGCTGTGGACTCGGCTGATGCGGTGCTGGCCCAGGCCAGGGAGGCGCTGGTGGGGCTGGCACGGCATCCCAGGGAGACTGGGGCTGGCGTGTCGGTCACGCGGTTCTGGAAGGCTGGGAACGTGGCGTATGCCAAGATTCCGGCACTCAAGGACATCGACCTTAACCAGTACCGGGGGAGTTCTAGGGAGGAGGTGCGGGTCAGCGTGGGCTAGAAGTTCCATGGGACCCATATGGGACCCGACGCGACCTAAAACTGCGACGAACCACGACAAGCTGCAACTACCGCTACACTGACAAATCGTTGATGGGTTGTTGTGATTTGTTGTGAGTTGTGATGTTGGGGCGACTGTTAATCCGTAGGTCCCTGGTTCGAGCCCAGGTCGAGGAGCCAAACAAGCCTATGGCACATAGATACCCTGCTATTCAAAAGATAGCAGGGTTTTTTGTTGGCGCAATCGGTGAACGTCTGGTGCCAGTGCCAGTACTCTGTCTGGCTCTGGCTGTCGTATCCGCCTACACCTACGACCTGATTCGCAACGAGTTTGACTGCGAATATCGCGGCAAGGTCAGCGCCAAGGGCGAGGGGGAGGTGGATATGTATTTTGTCGTTGATGCAAATAAATCGAATTTATAATGCAAAATGGACGAACTATTAATCTACTTTGGACGGATAAAATTGACCGCGTCCAGTGACCGATGGCCCAAAGTCCCAATCCTGTAGTTCCTCTGATCAGTCGCCACGCGCAGGGTGGCGTTTTGGCGGCCTTGCTGGACACGCCGGCGGTATTGATCAATGGCCCGCGCCAATCAGGCAAAACCACGTTGACCCGGCAATCTTTCCCTGACGTGCCGTACCTGACGCTGGACGATGCAACGCAGCTGGCGGCTGCCCGAGCGGACCCGCAGGGATTCGTTCGCCGCCTGGACCGGGCCATCATCGACGAGGTTCAGCGCGCGCCGGAGCTGCTGCTGGCACTCAAGTTGTCGATCGATCAGGATCGACGACCGGGTCGTTTTCTGCTCACTGGCTCTGCCAACGTCATGAGCTTGCCGACCATTGCGGACAGTTTGGCGGGGCGTATTGAGATCCATACGCTGCTGCCCTTGTCCAGCGCGGAAATAGCGGGTCGGCCAGCGCAATTCCTGGCGCGTGCGGCCATGCAGGACTGGAGTGGCACGAGGCACAGAGGCCCGGTCGGGGACGCGTTTATAGAGCAGATGCTGGCAGGCGGCTACCCGGAAATGCGCCTGCGCGCGACCCCGGCGCGGCGACAGGCTTGGGCACGGGCCTATATCACCACGCTGGTCGAGCGTGACATCCAGGATGTAGCCCGCATCGAAGAGGCCGGGCGCATACCGGAACTGCTCGCAATTTTGTCGGCACTTACTGGGCAGCTTCTCAACCTGAGCCAGCTCGGTGGGCAACTGGGCCTGAACCTGCGAACCGCCGAAAAATACGTCGCCATTCTCGAAAAACTCTTCCTCATCCGCCGCTTGCCCGCCTGGACGCGCAATGAGCTGGGGCGGCTGATAAAGACCCCCAAACTGCACTTCATCGATGCCGGCCTGCAGGGCGCCATCGCACGCACCACTGGAGACTTGCTCATTCGCGATCGGCAGCGCTTGGGCCCGCTGTTGGAAAGCTGGGTCTTTGGCGAGTTGCTCAAGGCGATCCATCTGGATAAGGATGCCTGGTTTATTTCCCATTACCGGGACAAGGACCAGGTCGAGGTGGACTTCGTTCTGGAATCACCCCAGCGCACTGTCATAGGTATCGAAGTGAAGGCGGCGGCGAGCGTCAACGCCGCAGACTTCAAAGGTTTACGACGTTTGCGTGACCAGTGCGGCAGCGCATTCATCAGCGGCATTGTGTTGTATGACGGCGAGGCCGTCTTGCCATTTGGAGAAGGGCTATGGGCAGTGCCTTTGGGATGCATGTGAAAAAGGTTTGGTTGCGATTTCTGGGACACCATGTGTTGGCATGGAACGCGCGGCGCTTCGCTTTGCTGATTGTTTCGTTCGGCGCCAATTGAATACTGGCCACCTGTGCCAATTAAATTCTGACCAGGGGCTAGAGCTGGCTATTTGAATACCGGCCGTGGATAACAGCCCGGTGCGGTTTGAGCAGAACTGGCTTGCTAATCAGCCCAAGCAAACCGACTCGAGGAGCCATTAAAGCCCCATGGCTACTGGAAACTCTGCTATCTAATCAGTAGTATAGTTTTTTGTTTGGGGTGCTCCGAGCAGTTCCAGGTAGGCGTCTTCCAGCGACACCGCTTGCACGCTGACGGCGCTGACTTCCGGGGCGTCCAGCGCGTCCACCACCTCCCGCAGGCTCAGGCGGCGCGGGAGCAAAATGCTCAGGGCTCCTGAGCGTTGGCGAACCGTCCAGCCCAGACGCCGTGCACGCTGTTCAGTGGCTGCATGGTCGCTCGACGCCACACTGGCCACGGCCTCACCCTGCACGCGGGCCAATAGTTCGGGCACGCTGCCCTGGGCGATGACGCGGCCACCCTGCATCAGCGCCACCGAGTTGCACAGGCGCTCAGCTTCGGACAGTTGGTGGCTGGTCAGCAGGATGGTCGTGCCGCTGTCACGCAGGCCTTCGATCAGACGCCACAAGTCCAGCCTGGCGGCCACGTCTACAGCAGCCGTGGGCTCATCCAGCACCAGCAGTTCCGGCCGGTGCACCAGAGCCACGGCCAGGTGCAGCCGCTGCCGCCAGCCGCCCGAGAGCCGCCCCACGCGGGTGCGTGCGTGCGGACCCAGCCCGAAACTTTCCATCAATTCGGCGACCCGCGCATGGCGCTCTGCAGCGGATAAGCCGTACAGGCGGCCAAAAAAATGCAGGTTTTCTGCCGGTAGCAGGTCCGGGTACAGCGCGCAGTCTTGCGCGCACAGCCCCACGCGCGAGCGAGCCTTAGAGCCGAGGTCCGCCAGCGGCTCACCCATCAGCTGCACCTGCCCGGCATCGGCCTGCAGCAATTGACAAACGATGTTCAGCACCGTGGACTTGCCGCAGCCGTTGGGCCCCAGCAGGCCCACGACCTCACCGCGCGCCACCTGAAGACTGAAACCGTCCAACACCTGGTGGCTGCCAAAGCGCTTGTGGAGTCCGTCAATCTGCAGGGCAGCCGTCATGCCCGCTGCTCCAGGGCCAGCAGTTGCCGGTACGACCGGACGCCCAGAGCCATCGCCAGGACGCAGAACAAGGTGAGGAAGGCCAGCTCGAACCGCAACTCGTACACACCCAGTGCGTAGGCCGCCACGCCCTTGAAAGCCTGGTTCATGTGCAACATGGGGTTGAGTCGAGCCACCGCCTGCATGGCACCGGGCATGATTTCGAGCGGAAAGAAGGTACCACCCAATACCAGCAGCGGCACCCCGATGGCCGACAAGGCCACCACCACTTCTTCGCTGCGCCGGGCAAATCGTGCTCCCAGAAAAAAGCCCATGCCGACATAGGCAAACACGGAAAGCAGCAAGATCAGCCCACCCAGCCACAGGCTGCCGTGGTAGCGCGCGCCAATGAACCAGGCAATGGCGTACAGCATCACCACTTGCACGGCCGCCAACAGCAATTGCGCCAGCACCACGCCGAGGAAGTACGCTGAAGGATGAAGGGGTGAGGCCAGCAGGCGGCGCAGGGTGCGTCGTTCGCGTTCGGCGGCGATGATCGCGACCGTGCCGCCCAGGCAGCTGAAGAAGAGCGCAGCGCCCATCAGGATGCCGGCAGCCGCGGCATCCAAGCCGGCGCGCATGCTGGCGTTGTGTGCGTAGACCAGCCCGAACAACAACATCATCGCTGCCGGAAAAACCGCCCAGAAGATCAAGCCCCGGCGCTGGCGCCACTGCTCCAGCAGCAGCCGCTGCGCCACAGCCAGCGTTTGCGCCAGCAGCAGTGAGCGGCCAATCATCAAGTCCGCTGCTTGACGGACGCCACAGACGGCAACACTGTCTCCAGCGCCTTGGCCGACATCAGCACGCCCGGGATACCGGCACCCGGGTGGGTGCTCGCACCCACCATGAACAGGTCTTTGACGTCCTCGCTGCGGTTGTGCGGCCGAAACCAGGCGCTTTGCAACAGCAGTGGTTCCAGGCCAAACGCCGCGCCTTTGTAGGACAAAAGTTCGTCCTGGAAGTCCTGTGGCGTGGTCACGAAAGACACCGTCAAGTGCTCGCGCAAACCCGGCAGCACTGTCCTGTCCAGCGCCTCAGCAATCGCCTCGCGGTAGGGTTCAGCCTGGGCCAACCAATCGGTGCCGCTTTGCAGGTGGGGCACGGGTGCCAGCACATAAAACGCATCGCAACCGTCCGGCGCCATATCCGGGTCGGTGGCCGTCGGCCGGTGCAGGTACAGGCTGAAATCATCAGCCAGGTGGTGGCGTTTGAAGATGTCCGTCAACAGCGACTCATAACGTGGGCCGAGCAACATCATGTGGTGAGGCACGTCTTCAAACCGTTTGTTGGTGCCAAAGTACCAAACAAAAAGGCTCATCGAGTACTTGCCAGCGTCGACCTTGGCGTCGGTCCAGACCCTGCGGTGTTTGGCGTCAATCAGGTTCTTGTAAGTCCAGGCGGTGTCCGCGTTGCTGACCACGATGTCGGCAGGCAGGTAGTCACCATTGGCCAGCGTCACACCGGTGGCGCGGCCATCGTTGACCTCGATGCGGCGCACTTCAGCGCCGGTGCGCAAGCTGCCCCCCATGCCCTCGATCAAGCTCACCAACCCGTCGACCAAAGCACCCGTGCCGCCCATCGCCCAATGCACGCCAAATTGCCGCTCCAGCGCATTGATCAGTGAGTAGACGCTGGTCACCGAAAAAGGATTGCCGCCGATCAACAGCGACTGAAGGCTCATGGCCTGGCGCAGCTTGGGGTGCTTCAGGTGCTTGGCCACCATGGTGTGCAAGCTGCGCCAGCCCTTCATGCGGGCCATTGCCGGCACCGCCTTGAACAGGTCACCCAGGCTGTCAAAGGCTTTGCAACCCAAGGCTTCAAAACCCAACTGGTAGCACAGGTCAGCCTCGGCCATGAAGGCGGCGTAGCCCGGCCCCGCAGTGGGGTCAATGCGTAACACCTCGGCGCGCATGCGCTCGGGGTCACCGCTGTAATCAAAGTGGTCGCCGTCTGCGAATCGGACCCGGTAGAACGGGTCGAGCAAACGCAATTCCACATCGTCGGCCAAGGTGCGTCCAGCCAGCACCCACAACTCTTGCAGCAAAAACGGCACCGTGATGATGGTGGGCCCGGCATCGAAGGTGTAGCCGTCAACGCGGTGCACCCGGGCGCGGCCGCCTGGTGTTTCCAGCTTTTCCAGCACCGTCACCCGCCAGCCCCGGGCCGCCAGACGTACCGCAGCGGCCAAGCCACCAAAACCACTGCCTATCACCAGCGCAACAGGCCCCTCAGCAGCGTTTGTCGCAGCTGGCTGTCCAGCAGGACGGGATTTCATCAACATGGAGACTCCTTGGGTACGAGGGGCGGCCAGAATGGGCCGGCTCAGACAGGCTGAACGAAACCAAAGTATCGCAGCTTGGACGGTCAGGCGCAGCTCAGAACCGGGGCCGCCTTGGGTCGAAGTCTGCTTTGTGCTTGCGCATCTCGCTGGCATCGTCCCGTTGGCGAATGCCGCAGTCCAAAAAATTCTGGTGCAAGCGCGCCAACTGGCTGCGATCGAGCTGGATGCCCAGCCCAGGCCCTGGTGGCGGCGCCAGCTGGCCGTCGCGGATGGTGAGTTTGCCACCGGCGATCACTTCGTCTTCCTGCCAGGGGTAGTGCGTGTCGCAGGCATACGCCAGATTGGGCAGGGTGACGCCCAGGTGGGTCATGGCGGCCAGGCTGATGCCCAGGTGCGAGTTGGAGTGCATCGAAATGCCCAGGCCGAACACCCGGCCGATGGCTGCCAGGTGCTGCGATGCCCGCAGGCCGCCCCAGTAGTGATGATCCGACAGCACCACCTGCACGGCATTCAGCGCCACCGAGCGGGGCAGATGGCCGAAGGCAATGGTCACCATGTTGGTGGCCAAAGGCATGGTGGCAAAGGTGGCAACCTCGGCCATTTCTTCCAGCGTGCCCACCGGGTCCTCCAGGTACTCCAGCAGGCCGGGCTCGGACAGGGCCGGCATCAGGCGCCGGGTGGTGGCCACCGACCAGCCGCCATTGGGATCAATGCGCAGCGGGTGATTGGGAAAAGCCGCACGCAGGGCGCGCAGGCCCTCCAATTCAAGCTCTGGCGCGAACACGCCACCCTTGAGCTTGATGGAGCCAAAGCCATACAGGTCGACCATGCGCTGCGCCTGGGCCACCAGTTGCGCCGGGCTCAGTGCCTCACCCCAGGGGTCTGTGGGGTAGCCGGGGTCGGCATGATGTCTGGCGTATTTGTAGAACAGATAAGCGCTGTAGCTGACGTGGGTGCGTACCGCACCACCCAACAAGTCGTGCAGCGGGCGCCCGACGGTCTGGCCCTGCAGATCCCAAAACGCCACCTCGAACGCGCCCAGCGCACTGGCGCGCGCCTTGTCACCCTGCGGCGGAAATGGCGCGCCGATGTCGGGGTTGCTGCCCACGTGGCGGTACACCACCTGGGTCAGGGCGTTCAAGTCAAAGGGGTCCAGACCGATCAAACCGGGCGCAATGCGGTAGAGGTCGGCCAGTGTGCCGGCCTCGCCATAGCTCTCGCCCAGGCCGATACGACCGCTCTCGGTCTCCAGCTCGATGATGCTGCGCAAAGCCCAGGGCTGATGCACGCCCGCCACATTGAGTAAGGGCGGATCCCGAAAGGCGATGGGTGTGATGCGGACGTCGGCAATGCGATCAGTCATGAGACGGGGCTCGCTGTAGGTTTAGAAACGGAAGGGGGCCAGGCTGAGGCTCATCCGCCCTTCGAGCACGCCGCCCGGCGGCAATTGAACTGTGCCGGTGCCCGGCACGCCGCCAGCGGCCAGGTTGAAGCCATCGGCCACATGGCTGACCGGCTCCAGGCACAGGTAGATGGGCTGCGGTGGCCGATGCACCACCAGGTGCGAGAAGACCGGGTCTACCTGCAACTGCAGCAGATCGCCCTGTGGCAGCTCCAGGTCCAGCGCATCGTCCCATTCCGACAGGTAATCGGTCAAGGTGCCGGGCGGCAGGGCCTTGGCTTGGTCAAAGCCCTGGTCAGCCGGCAATACCTCTGAATCGTGGGCCAAAAAATCGGCATCGGCCGGCCAGCGGCGGCCGGCGTGGTAGCGCAGCCGTGCCGGTGCCTCATGCAAAAAATACGGGTGAAAGCCGATGCCGGCAGGCATGAGGCCGTCGCCCCCATGGCTCAGGCTCAGGCTTAAATCCAAGGCTTGGGCAGACAGCTGGACCCGCAGGTCAGCCTGCAAGGGCCAGGGCCACGCGGCACAGGCCGGGCTGTCCAGCCGCAGGTGAGCGGAGGTGTCGTCGTGCGAGACCACAGCCCAGGGCAGGCCATGGGCATGGCCGTGCAGCGTGTGGGGTTGGGCATTGGGGTGCGGCGGCAAGGTCACAGTGGCTCCGGCGGCCGTGTGCAGTTGGCCGCGAGCGATCCGGTTCGAATAGGGTACCAGCGGGTAGATGCCGCCCTTGGCCCAGTTCACCGGGTCCACGCCTGCGGCATCGTAGGGGTACAACACTGGCACGGCGCGGCCATCGGGATGCGCCATTGTCAGGCTGCACACCCTGCCGCCAGCCTGTGGCCGCAGCACCGCCTGGGCAGCGCCTGCGCGCAACACAAGATCGCCGGGCAGTATTTCAGGCATAGCCTGTGGAGCCGTCAGGTTTGGTGGGTACCTTGCGCTCCCAGTGGATGTAGTCTTCGGTACCCAGCAGGTCTTCGTCCATCTCCACACCCCAGCCCGGCCGGTCAGGCCGCAGTTCCAGATGGCCGTCTTTGGGCAGGTAGGGGTCTTTCACGTACCAGGCGCCCTCCTCCCGGACTTCGGCGGTGACGCTGGCGTCGGTGCCAAACACGTAGCCAGGGCCGTGCGGCAGACGGTACTCCAGGATGCGGAAGTTGGTTTGGCTGGCACAGAAATGAAGGTTGACCGCGGTGGCAAGCGGCCCCATGGGGTTGTGCGGCGCAACGCTCACAAAATGCGCCTGAGCCAAGGCGTTGATCTGCAGCATCTCGGTCATACCACCCACCACGCAGATGTCGGGCTGGATGATGTCGCAGCCGCGCACCTGCAGCAGTCGCAGGAACTCGAACCGGCTGTACAGCGACTCGCCGGTGGCCAGCGTGCACTGCAGACCGCGCTTGAGTTCGCCCCAGGCCTCGACGTTTTCGGGGCGGATCGGCTCTTCAAAAAACAGCGGGTCATAGGGTGCCAGGGCATTGCCGAGTTGCACCGCTTGCGCCGGCTCGAAAATTTTGGCATGGGCATCAAAAGCGATCTCGTACTCGCTACGGACCGTCTCGCGCAATTGCCGAAAGTACTCCGCCGACGTCCGCACCACCTCACCCCAGCGATGCCGGTGCATGTCCAGCCGGTAAGGGCTGAGCTTGAACGCCTGCAGGCCCCAGGTGTCATACAGCGCGTCCATCTGGTCCCGCGCAATGGCCGGGTCGGGAGCGGTGTACAGGCCGGCATACACCTTCACCCGGTCGCGCACATGGCCACCCAGCAGGCGGTACACCGGCACGCCCAGCGCCTTAGCAGAAATATCCCACATGCAATGGTCCAGCACCGAGATGGCCGCTAGGCCCAGCGCGCCTGGCGGAAAGCGAGTCTGCTGCATCAGGTAGTGCGTCAGGTAAGAGATGCGTCGCGGATCCTGCCCCTTGAGAAAGGTCAGCAGGTAGTCCAGCAAAGGGAACAACGCCAGGTCCGGGCCGTGGTTGTAGCACTCGCCCCAGCCGGTGACGCCTTCGTCAGTGTCCATGGCCACAACCACCCGGGGGCGGTTCTTGTCGCGCGACATGAACACGCGCAGGCGGTCGATTTTCATGCGGCGAGGCCTTTGGCGGCACACCAGTCCGCAAACTGCCCTGCCGTGGCCGGATCGGTGGGTGGGTAGAGCCCAAAGATGCCGCGACCGCCCAACACCTGTTCGACCACAAAATCCTCAAACAAAGTTTGCGCCCGTCCCTCATGGGCTACAGCCTCGGCGATCTCGTGGGGGATCACCACCACGCCTTCGGCATCACCGACCATGATGTCGCCGGGGTAGACCGGCACCCCGCCACAGCCGATCGGCACATTCAGGTCAACAGCATGGTGCTTGATCAGGTTGGTGGGCGCGGAGGGACCCTGGCAGTAGCTAGCGATGGCCAAGGCGGTGATCTCGTGGCTGTCACGCAATCCGCCATCCGTCACGATACCGGCCACGCCGCGCACCATCATGCGCGCCACCAGGATTGAACCCGCAGAAGCCGCAGAGGCATCACCCCGGCTGTCGATCACCAGCACATGACCGGCTGGTATTTCTTCGACCGCCTTGCGCTGCGGGTGGCTATGGTCTTGGAACACGCCGATATGGTCCAGGTCTTCACGCGCCGGGATGTATCGCAGTGTGTAGGCGGGCCCGACCATGTTGCTGCCGCCCTGGCCCAGCATGCGAACACCTTGCAAAAAAGTGTTGCGCAGACCGCGCTTGAACAGCAGGGTGGTGAGCGTGGCCGTGGACACGGCTTTGAGCGCCTGCAAGGCGCTCTCGGTCAAAGCAGAAGGCATGGGTCAGTGTCCAGTAAAGTATTTTGCGCGCTGCAACCGGGTCTGCACATAGACATTCTCATCGTGGGTGCCGGGCTCATAAGAGCCCGAGGCCGCCGACACCTGAGGCGAAATATTGGCCTGGCTGGGGTAGCGCGCCACAAAGGCTTCGTCGATGTCAACGCCCAGGCCAGGCGCATCCGGCACCTTCAAAAATCCGTTCACCGACAGCGGATGCGGCAGCACCGTGTGCTGGCGGCCCTCCCAATCGTCCTCGATACGCTCCAAAAACAGCGCATTGGGAATGGCGGCCAACAGATGCAGCGCGGCGTACTCCGCCACCGGCCCGAGTGAGCCGGAATGGGGGGCCACCATGATGTGGTGGGCTTCGGCCATGGCGGCAATTTTCTTCATCTGGGTGATGCCACCGGCGCGTCCGGTGTCGGGCTGGATCACATCCACCAACTCACGCTCGATCAAGTCCCGCGAACCGTAGATGGTGCTCATGCGCTCCCCGGCTGCCAGCGGCACCTGAGCCGCATCGCGGATGCGCTTGTAGCCGTCGAGGTTGTCCGGAGCAATCGGGTCTTCGATGAACAGCAGGTGGTAAGGCTCGAGCGCACGCGCCAGTCGCGCCGCATCGCCCGGGGTCATCCAGGGTGGGCCATGCAGGTCGATCATGATGTCCATCTCGTCACCTACCGCCTCGCGCAGGGCCGCCACCTTGCGGACCGGGTCCGACACACCGCCGCACTTGATGGCAGTCACGCCCCGGGCTTTCAGGCTCAACGCCACCTCTGGCGTGTTGGCATGGGCATAGATGCGGATCTTGTCACGCACCTTGCCGCCCAGCAGGTTCCACACCGGCACGCCCAGGGCCTTGCCCTTGATGTCCCAGAGCGCCATGTCGATGCCCGTCATGGCGCCAGCACCCACTGTGCCAGTCAGGCCATGCACCATGATGGCCGACATCATGCGTTGCCACAGGCGCTCGATGTGGGTCGGGTCCTCGCCCACCAGCAGGCGCTTGAGGTCTTGCACTGCCGTCTCGATCACGCGGGGCCAACCTGAGCATTCGCCGATGCCCACCAGGCCCTCGTCGGTGTATACCTTGACAAACAACCAGTTGCGGGTGCCTGTGATGCCCGGCGAGTAGCTCTGGCTGCCAAAGGCATTGTCTGACGCCCAGGCCTTGGGCGCCGGCGCCCCCACGTGCATCAAAAAGGTCTTGATGTCGGTGATTTTCATGACGATGGCTTAGGTTTCCGGGTTGTAACGGAAGCGCTTGTGCATGCTGCGGGCGCGCGGGTCAGGCTGGGGGATGGCCGACAACAGGGCCTGGGTGTAGGGATGGGTTGGCGCGTCACAGACCTGATTGGTCTCACCGGTCTCGACAATCTTGCCTCGGTACATGACGGCGATGCGATCACAGAAGTAGCGGATCACTGCGATGTCATGGCTGATGAACACAAAGGACAGCCCAAGCTTGTCTTGCAGATTGAGCAACAGGTCCAGCATCTGCGAGCGCAGGGACACGTCAAGCGCCGATGTGGCCTCGTCAGCAATGATGACCCGGGGATTGAGGGCTATGGCCCGCGCGATGCCGATGCGCTGGCGTTGACCGCCCGAAAAAGCATGGG
>JBAXMQ010000029.1:0-31014 GCA_037134215.1 Betaproteobacteria bacterium | reverse complement strand
TGGCGGCAGAGGCGCAGCGCAACCACCGGTCCATGAACAAGGAGACGATCCGCCTGCTCGAAGAAGCCCGCAGCCTGCGCGATAAAGCGGGCAAGCCAGCGCGAGATAACCAGGCCATCGCAGGCATCTTGCAAACCATGCACGCCCTGCCCGTGCTGGATGCGCGGCCGATGGCCGAAGTGATGTATGACGCATCCGGCCTGCCCAAATGACGGCTGCGCAGCCCACACCGCGCGCCACACTGGCGGAGGCCATTGTTGATTCTTCGGCGCTGATGTGCATCTTGATGGGCGAGCCAGCAGCACCGCTGTTCATCACCGCATTGCAAAACACCGCGCGGCTCTATGTTGGCGCAGCCACTCGGGCCGAAGCGTGGCTGGCCGCGTTCAACGCCAAAGGCATGGCAGGGGCCCAGCAAGTGGAAGTCCTGCTGGCTGCGCTGCAAGTCGAAACAGTAGACTTTACCCAGGACTCGCTGCCGCATTTTGTGGTCGGTGCCGAACGCCACCACCACAGGGTGGACCCCAAAGCCCGTCTGAACCTGGGCGACCTATTTACCTACGCGCTGGCCAAAGAGACGGGGCTACCCCTGTTCTTTCAAGGTACGGACTTTGCCAACACGGCCATTGCAAATGCGATGGCGCTGCTTGGCTACGGCATGTCAGACAAGGGTGTGCCGCAGCCCTTGACCGCATCGCAGTAATCGCGAAAAAACGGGAGCACCCACCCCACTCAAGCTCAGTCTTGCGCACAAGTGAAGGCGCTATGTCGCTCGGTTTTGCAAAGGCAGCCTTAATCGCCGGCCAGGCGCCAATCCCTCAAGCCAACAGCCGCGACGAGCGCGGCACATGCGCCATCAAAAACTCCATCTGGTCGGCCAGGATGCGGCGGTTGCGCAGGATGAAGTCTTCCCACAGGCTGGGCACATAGGGCGCGTACAGCAGTGGCATGCCGGCCTGCTCGGGGGTGCGGTGGCTTTTGCGGTGGTTGCAGGGGCGGCAGGCGGTGACGACGTTCATCCAGCTGTCCTGGCCCTGCTGCGCGAACGGGATGATGTGCTCGCGGGTCAGGGTCTCTTCGTGGAAATGGTCGCCACAGTAGGCGCAGAGGTTGCGGTCGCGGGCAAACAATTTGCCGTTGGTCAGCCCAGGCTTCAGGTTGAAAGGGTTGATGTTGGGCACGCCCTTGGTGCCAATGATGCTGTTGACCGTGATGATGGATTGGGCACCTGTCACGGCATTGTGGCCGCCACGAAAAACCGCCACCTCACCGCCCATCTCCCAGCGAACTTCGCCCGAGGCGTAGTGGATCACCGCCTGTTCGAGCGAAATCCACGACTGTGGCAACCCTTGAGCGGACAGCTTCAAAACCTTCAATGAGGACCCTCCTGTAACATCCGGCAACCGATGACACGGGACGCATGAGCCAGCCCAAATAGAACCACGTCGATCTGGGCCAACCACTTCGACACAATATACCCTCTTTTCGTGACACAACGATACGGCCCCAGGCAATCCAAGGCCGCGTCTGGCTTGCAAAAAAATAACATCCGATGAAGGTTTTCCGCGGTTTCCACCACCCCGGCGTCGCGCCGGCCTGCGCCCTGACAATTGGCAACTTCGACGGCGTGCACCGCGGCCACCAGGCCATGCTGGCCTTGCTGCGCAGCGAAGCCGAACAGCGCGGCGTGCCCAGTTGCGTGCTGACCTTCGAGCCCCACCCGCGCGACTACTTTGCTGCCCGCAGCCAGCAGCGCGATTTGGCGCCAGCACGCATTGGCACCTTGCGGGACAAGCTGAGCGACCTGGCGCGCAGCGGCGTCGACCAGACCGTGGTGCTGCCCTTTTCTGCCCGTCTGGCCGCCTTGTCGCCACAGGCTTTTATCGACCAGGTACTGCAGCAGGGCTTGGGCGCCCGCTACGTGCTGGTGGGCGACGATTTCCGCTTCGGCACCCAGCGCGCGGGTGACTACGCCCTGCTCGATGCAGCGGGTGTGGCCGGCGGCTTTGACGTGGCACGTATGAACAGCTATGAGGTGCACGGGCTGCGCGTGTCCAGCTCGGAGGTTCGGCTGGCGCTGCACGAAGGGCGCATGGAGGACGCCGCCCGCCTGCTCGGCAGGCCCTACCGGATTTCCGGGCATGTGGTGCACGGCCGCAAACTCGGGCGGGAGCTGGGCTTTCGCACGCTCAACCTGCGCTTTGCCCACTGGAAACCAGCGGCGGGCGGTATTTTTGTGGTGCTGGTGCATGGCCTGACGGCAACGCCACTGCCCGGTGTTGCCAATCTGGGGGTACGGCCCTCGCTGGACGCCAACGACGTCAACGGTGGCCGGGTGCTGCTGGAAACCCATTGCCTGGACTGGCCGGCCGCGCTGGGGGCCGAAGGGGCGTACGGTAAAATCATCCGGGTGGAGCTGTTGCACAAGCTACACGACGAACTCAAGTACGACGGCCTCGAAGCCTTGATGCAGGGCATCGCGCGTGATTGCGACGACGCCCGCCACTACCTGGGGTCACTCCACGCCCAGACGCACCGGCAAACGACGCGCGACCGAATTGAGTCGGCACCGCCAGGCGGCAAACCAGCTCCAAACGCACCATGACCGACACCACTGCACCAACCGATTACCGCAGCACACTGAACCTGCCGGACACCCCGTTCCCGATGCGCGGTGACCTGCCCAAGCGCGAACCTGCTTGGGTGAAAGACTGGGACGACAAGGGCGTTTACCAGAAGCTGCGCGATGCGCGGGTCAATGCGCCGAAATTCGTGCTGCATGACGGCCCGCCCTACGCCAACGGCAAGATTCACATCGGCCACGCAGCCAACAAGGTGCTCAAGGACATGATCATCAAGGCGCGCCAGCTCAAGGGCATGGACGCGCACTACATTCCCGGCTGGGACTGCCACGGCCTGCCGATCGAAAACGCCATCGAAAAACTGCATGGCCGCAACCTGCAGCGCGACGACATGCAGGCCAAAAGCCGCGCCTTTGCCACCGAGCAGATTGACCAGCAGCGCGCCGACTTCAAGCGCCTGGGCGTGCTCGGCGACTGGGACCACCCCTACCGCACGATGGACTTTGTGAACGAAGCGGCCGAAATACGCGCCTTCAAACGGGTGGTAGAACGCGGCTTTGTCTACCGTGGCCTCAAACCCGTTTACTGGTGCTTTGACTGCGGCTCGTCGCTGGCAGAGTTCGAGATCGAGTACGCCGACAAGGCATCGCAAACGCTCGATGTCGGCTTTTTGTGCGCCGAGCCTGATCGCCTGGCGGACGCCTTTCAACTGGACGCGCTGCCGACCGGCGCCGACGGCCAGCCGCGCACCGCCTTTGCCGTGATCTGGACCACCACCGCCTGGACGATTCCGGCCAACCAGGCGCTGAACCTGAACCCCGCGTTGACCTACGCGCTGGTGGACACAGCACGCGGCCTGCTGGTGCTGGCCGAAAGCCTGGTGACCCCCTGCCTGGAGCGCTACGGCCTGGCTGGCACGGTGATCGCCACCACCTTGGGCGAGGCCCTGGGCGGCATCAACTTCCGCCACCCGCTGGCCCATGTCGACCCGGCCTACGACCGGCTGAGCCCAGTCTACCTGGCCGATTACGCCACCGCCGACGACGGCACCGGGCTGGTGCACTCGTCGCCAGCCTATGGCGTGGAAGACTTCAACAGCTGCGTGGCCCACGGCATGGCCTATGACGACATCCTGAACCCGGTGCAGGGCAACGGCCAGTACGCGCCGGAGCTGGCCCTGTTCGGCGGCATGAACCTCTGGAAGGCCTGCCCGCGCATCATTGAGGTGCTGGGCGAGGCAGACCGGCTGTTTGCCACCACCCAGATCAAGCACAGCTACCCACACTGCTGGCGCCACAAAACGCCGGTGATTTACCGCGCTGCTGCCCAATGGTTTGTCCGCATGGACGAGGGCGTGGGCGTGTTCACCGTGGACAAGGCGCCCAAAACCCTGCGCCAGACCGCGCTGGATGCCATCGACCAAACCGCGTTCTACCCGGAAAACGGCCGCGGCCGCCTGCGCGACATGATTGCGAACCGGCCCGACTGGTGCATCAGCCGCCAGCGCAGCTGGGGCGTGCCGGTGCCCTTTCTGTTGCACCAGGACTCGGGCGAGTTGCACCCGCGCACGCTGGACATCATGGACTTGGCCGCCACCATGGTCGAGGCCGGCGGTATCGAAGCCTGGAGCAAGGCCAGCACAGAAGACATCCTGGCCCGGGTCGGCGCGGCAGCCGACGCGGCGCACTACAGCAAGAGCCCTGACATCCTCGAAGTGTGGTTTGACTCCGGCACCACCCACACCACGGTGCTCAAGACCTCGCACCCCGGCACCGGGCATGACAACGGGCCGGAGGCCGATCTGTACCTGGAAGGCCACGACCAGCACCGCGGCTGGTTCCACAGTTCGCTGCTGACCGCCTGCGCCATGTACGACCGGGCGCCCTACCGCGGCCTGCTGACCCACGGCTTCACCGTGGACGGCCAGGGTCGCAAGATGAGCAAGAGCATGGGCAATGTGGTGGCGCCACAAGAGGTCAGCGACAAGATGGGGGCCGAGATCATCCGGCTGTGGTGCGCCTCCACCGACTATTCGGGCGACCTTGGCATCGACGCCAAAATCCTGGCGCGGGTGGTGGACATTTACCGCCGGGTGCGCAACACGCTCAAGTTCCTGCTGGCCAACATCAGCGACTTTGACCCTGCCACCGACGCCGTACCACTGGCGCAGATGCTGGAGATCGACCGCTACGCGCTGAGCCGCGCGGCCGCCCTGCAGTCTGACATCCTGGCGCACTATGAGGTGTATGAATTTCACCCGGTGGTGGCCAAGCTGCAGACCTACTGCTCGGAAGACCTGGGGGCGTTCTACCTGGATGTGCTCAAAGACCGGCTCTACACCACGGCCCCGGCCTCGCTGGCCCGGCGCAGCGCACAAACCGCGCTGTGGCAAATCAGCCATGCCATGCTGCGCTGGATGGCCCCGTTCCTGAGCTTCACCGCCGAAGAAGCCTGGGCCGTGCTGGGAGAGGCCGACAAGACGCCACCCGCCACCCGCGACTCGATTTTCATGGACACCTACAGCCCGCTGGAGGCCGCCGATCCGGCCCTGCTGGCCAAGTGGACCCGCCTGCGGGCGCTGCGGGAGGCCGCCAACAAGGAGATTGAGACCTTGCGTGCAGCCGGCCAGGTGGGCTCGTCATTGCAGGCCCAAGTGACCCTGACCGCGCCGCCGGCCGACCTGGACATTCTGGCCAGCTTGGGTCCCGACCTGAAGTTTGTGTTCATCACATCTGCTATTGAAGTCATAGCAGGAGATGATCTATCCATCAGGGTCGGAACGGCATCCGGCACCAAATGTGAGCGCTGCTGGCATTACAGCGATGACGTCGGCACCGAGCCAGCGCACCCCACGCTGTGCGGCCGCTGCACCAGCAACCTGTTTGGCGCCGGGGAAACCCGGCGCTGTGCCTGATGGCCCGCCCCGCCAAGACGGGTGGCCCAGGCCGGTCTGCAGGCGTGGGCAAGGCGACGGCACCCGGCATGTTGCGCTGGCTGGCGCTGTCGGCCCTGATCCTGCTGGCTGACCAGTTCGTCAAGGTGCTGGTGGTCGGTTACTACGCCCTTGGTGAGGGCACTACAGTGACCAGTTTCTTCAACCTGGTGCGCGTCCACAACAGCGGCGCCGCCTTCTCGTTTCTGGCCGATGCCTCGGGCTGGCAGCGCTGGTTTTTCACCGCCGTCGGCTTGCTGGCGGCGGGCCTCATCGTCTGGATGCTGCGCGCCCACGCCGGACAAAAGCTGTTCGCTTTTTCACTGGCCTGCATCCTGGGCGGGGCCGTGGGCAACGTCATCGACCGCCTGCTGTACGGTTATGTGGTGGATTTTCTGGATTTTCACTGGCGCTGGCTCAGCCCGGTGTTTGCCCAGGGGCATTTCCCGGCCTTCAACATCGCCGACGCGGCCATCACGCTCGGCGCAACCTGCCTGATCTTCGACGAATTGCTGCGCGTGCGCCGAACGCGTTAAGCCGTCCGGCCAGCCAACGAGAGGGACGCTTTTGACCCACCTGCTCAACCTGCTGGCCGCGATTGCCTTGCTGGTCTGGGGGACCCAACTGGTGCGCACCGGCATCCTGGAGGTGATGGGCGCCAAACTGCGCCGGGTTCTGACCATGAGCGTGCGACACCGGTTTATGGCGGCCGCCTCCGGCGTTGCGGTCACCGCGCTGCTGCAATCCAGCACGGCCACAGCCTTGATCGTGTCCTCATTTGTCGGTCAAGGGTTGATGAGCTTGCCTGCGGCGCTGGCCGTGATGCTCGGCGCTGACATCGGCACCAGCCTGATCGCGGTGCTGTTTTCGCGCGATCTGTCCTGGCTTTCGCCGCTGTTCATTTTTGTTGGTGTGGTGCTGTTCATCACACGCCAGTCCACCACGGTCGGCCGGATTGGCCGCGTGTTGATGGGTCTGGGCCTGATGCTGCTGGCACTGCGCTTGGTGACCGAGTCGGCGGCTGTGCTGACGCAGGCACCGGCCGTCAAGGCCATGCTGACCTCGCTCAGCAGCGACCGCTTGCTGGAGATCGCGGTCGGCACGCTGCTGGCCGTGCTGAGTTACAGCAGCCTGGCAATCGTGCTGCTGACGGCCACCCTGGCAACATCGGGCGTGGTGCCGGTCGATGTCGCGCTCGGACTGGTGCTGGGCGCCAACCTGGGCAGTGGCGTGCTGGCCGTGCTGACCACCCTGAACAGCAAGGTCGAGACGCGCCAGTTGCCGCTGGGCAATCTGGTCTTCAAGGTCCTGGGCATCGCTATTGCCGCGCCCTTGGCCAGCCTGTGGTTGCAGCGTATGGGGCCGCTGCTGGTCGACCGGGCGGTGATCGTGGTGCTGTTTCACCTCGCTTTCAACGTGCTGGTCGGTCTGGTTTTCATCGGCCTGACCTCTTGGGTGGCGCGCGGCGTGAGCTACTGGCTGCCCGCACCATCCAAAACCGACCCGTCCGGGCGCTCCGGCCACCTCGATCCCTCGGCACTGGCAACCCCGTCGGTGGCCCTCAGTTGTGCTGTGCGGGAATCCCTGCAACAGGCCGACGTGGTGGAAACCATGCTGCGCGGGGTGATGCAGGTGATCCGGCAGAACGACCGCCAGCTGTCACAGGATCTGCAAAAAATGAACGATACGGTCGACGCGATGTACTCGGACATCAAGTATTACCTGACCAAGATCTCGCGCGAGGCGCTGAACGAAGCCGAGGGCCGGCGCTGGACCGACGTCATCAGCTTCACCATCAACATGCAGCAGATCGGCGACATCATCGAGCGTGTGCTGATGGACATTGACGACAAGAAGATCACCCCCGGGCGCGAGTTTTCCGAGGCAGGCATGAAGGAGATCAGCGGCTTGCACGGCCGCCTGATTGACAACCTGCGCATGGCCATGAGCGTGTTCCTGAGTGGCAACCTGCACGATGCCCGCAAGTTGCTCGAAGAGAAGACGCTTTTCCGCGACCTAGAGCAGGCGTACGCCGCCAACCATCTGGCGCGTTTGTCGCTCAACACCCTGTCCAGCATCGAAACAAGTTCGCTGCACCTGGATCTGATCAGCGACCTCAAGCGCGTCAACTCGCACATCTGTTCTATCGCCTACCCTGCCCTGGACTCTGCCGGGGCACTGGCACCGAGTCGACTGCGGCGATCGGTGCTGACGCCAGGTCAGCCCGGTCCGGCACCGCCGCCACCAGCATCAGCGCCGCCTCGGGCGTGAACTGGTTCTGTCAGCGCTGAGCCGGTTCAGAGCGTCAGCACCGAGCAACCAGTGGTCTTACGGGCTTCCAGATCGCGGTGCGCCTGCGCCACTTCGGCCAGCGGGTAGCGCTGGTCGATGCGGATGTGCACCTTGCCGCTGGTCACGGCTTCGAACAGGTCGTCCGCCATGGCCTGGGTGCTTTCGCGGGTGGCTATGTGGGTGAACAGGGTCTGGCGCGTGACATAGATCGATCCCTTGGGGCCCAGGATGCCGGGGGAAAACGGCGCCACCGGACCCGATGCATTGCCAAAACTGGCCATCAGGCCAAAAGGTGCCAGGCAATCGAGCGATTTGTCCCAAGTGTCCTTGCCGACCGAGTCATACACCACCTTGACGCCCTTGCCGCCGGTGATGTCCTTGACCCGCGCCAGAAAATCTTCGGTGCTGTAGTTGATGACATGGGAAGCCCCGTGTTCTTTGGCCAGCGCGCACTTCGCGTCCGACCCGGCGGTACCGATCAGCTGCAGGCCCAGGGCGCGGGCCCATTGGCAGGCGATCAGGCCAACGCCCCCCGCTGCAGCATGGAACAGCACGAAGTCCCCCGCCTGCAGCCCGCCCTGGGGCAGGGTGCGTTTCAGCAAGTACTGGGCGGTCAAGCCCTTGAGCATCATGGCTGCGCCGGTCTCAAAAGAAATGGCATCAGGCAGCTTGCACACGCATTTGGCCGGCATCACACGCAGCTCGCAGTAGCTGCCCGGGGGCTGGCTGGCGTAGGCCGCACGGTCGCCCACCTTCAGGTGCGTCACGCCCTCGCCCACCGCCTCCACCACGCCGGCCGCCTCCATGCCGAGCCGCAGCGGCATCGGCAAGGTGTACAGGCCACTGCGCTGGTAGACGTCAATAAAGTTCAGGCCCACCGCATGGTGACGGATCCGGATTTCGCCGGGGCCAGGGTCGCCCACCTCAACGGTGACAAGTTGGAGCTGTTCGGGTCCGCCGTTTTGGTCAATGCGGATGGCGCGGGAGGTTTGGGTGGTCATAGTCAAAATCCTTCAAAGTTAAGGGCAAGCTTAAGGGCAAGGGGGTCGCCAAGGCGCGGGGAGCGGATTGGCATCATCCACGGTCAGATGCGTGCAGGGCCTGATCAATATCCCACAAAATGTCGTCAATATGCTCGATCCCGACGGATAGCCGAACCATGTCGGGCAACACGCCGGCAGACAGCTGTTGCTCGGCATCGAGTTGCCGGTGCGTGGTGGAGGCCGGGTGAATAATCAGGGTTCGCGTGTCCCCGATGTTGGCCAGGTGACTCATGAATTGAGCCGCCTCGATAAAGCGGACGCCAGCAGCCAGACCCCCCTTGACGCCAAAGGCCATCAAGCCCGATGCGCCCGGCGCGCCATCGACCCATCGCATCTGCTTTTGCACCAGGCCGTATTGCGGGTGATCGGGTAATCCGGGGTAATTGACCCAGCTGACGAGCGGGTGGGCCTTGAGGAATTCCGCCACCTTACGCGCGTTGCTGCAGTGGCGCTCCATGCGGACATGCAGGCTCTCGGTGCCCTGCAGGATCTGCCAGGCCGAGAAGGGCGAGAGCGTGGCTCCATAGACCCGCAGCACCTCCATCCGTGCCCGCATGGTGAAGCCAAAGTCGCCAAAGGTCTCATAGAACTTGACGCCGTGAAAACTTGGCGAAGGCTCGGTCATGCCGGGAAATTTGCCGTTGTCCCACGGAAATTTGCCGCTCTCCACCAACACCCCTGCCAGCGTGGTGCCATGGCCGCCCAGGTACTTGGTGGCGGAGTGGACCACAATGTCAGCCCCATGGCGCAAGGGGTTGCATAAAAACGGCGAAGGCACCGTGTTGTCAACGATCAAAGGCACGCCATGGGCGTGTGCAACCTCCGCCACCGCCGCCATATCCAGCACCGTCAGGCTGGGGTTGCCCATGCTCTCGGCAAAAACGGCGCGCGTGTTGGGCTGCATTGCCGCCGCAAAGGCAAAGGGGTCATTGGCATCGACAAAGGTGGTCTCTATCCCGAATCGCTTCAAGCTCACCGCCAGCATGGTCACACTGCCACCGTACAGGGCGCCCGCCGCCACCACATGATCGCCCTGCTGCAGCAGGGTCATCAAGGCCATGGCCTCCGACGCCATGCCACTGGCCGAGGCCAGGCCGGCGCGCCCGCCCTCCAACGCGGCGACCCGCTCCTCCAGCGCTGCAACGGTGGGGTTGGACAGGCGGGAGTAGATATTGCCAAAGGTCTGTAAATTGAACAGGCTGGCCGCATGGTCAGCGCTGTCAAAGACAAAGCTGCTGGTCTGGTAGATCGGCAGGGCCCGCGCACCAGTAGCACTGTCGGGCACCTGGCCGGCATGGATCGCCAGGGTCTCGGCTTGAAAAACGTGATCGGTCATGGCATTCAGGCCTTGTTCGAAAAACGTTTGGCCGAGATGACGCCGGTATTGACACCGACCAGGTTCAAGCCGCCAAAGAAGCGGCCATGCTCGATCTTGACGCAGCGGTCCATGACCGAGTCCATGCCTGCCTCGCGAGCCAGGGCGTCGGCCTCCAGGCTCTGCACCCCAATTTGTTGCCAAAGGCATTTGGCACCGATCTGGATCGCCTGCTGCGCAATCGGCAACACGTCTTCGGTGCGACGGAACACGTCAACCATGTCCACGGGAAAAGGAATGTCGGTCAGTGCCGCATAGCAGTGTTCCCCGAGCACATCGGTGGACGCTGTCGCGTAACGCGGATTCACCGGGACGATGCGGTACCCATGGTCCTGCATGTACTTTGCCGCGAAGAAGCTGGGGCGGTGCCATTCCGCCGATAGACCAACGACCGCGATGGTGCGGCCCTCACGGAGAACCCGGCGAATTTGTTCAATGGTGTTCATGGTGTGCGTTCACAGTTTACGTCCTCGGGTCCAGAGCCTGCGATGCTTTCACGGCGCAGTCTAACGACGGTTTAGTGCCATCAGCCGTCTTCACACGGTGGTCTCGTTCACTGGGGGGGCACCGCCCAAAAAGTTGTTGCCGTTTGCATAGTCGCACGGCGCTTCCTGCATTTCCAGATGCAGCGCGTTACCGGCATAGGGGTGTGCGCGGGCGAGATCTTCGTCAAACGCGATCCCCAGGCCCGGTGCTGTCGGCGCATGGATGAACCCGTCCTGCACGGCGATCGAATGCTTGATCAGTTGCAGGTGGAACGCGCCGCCGGTCTGGATGGTTTCGACCATCAGCAGGTTCGGTATGTTGGCTGCCAACTGGATATTGGCGGCCCATTCGACCGGCCCGGCGTACAGATGGGGCGCCACCTGCGCATTGAAGACCTCGGCGATGGCGGCAATCTTTTTGGTCTCGAGGATGCCTCCGGAACGCCCTAACGCCGGCTGCAGAATCCCGGCGCCACCGCTGCGCAGCAGGGTCGCGAACTCGGCCTTGGTCGTCATGCGTTCGCCGGTGGCGAGCGGGATGCGCACGGCCTGAGCCACCTTGCCGAACTCCAAAAGGTTGTCGGGGGGGATCGGCTCCTCAAACCACAGCGGTTTGAATTCCTCGAGCGCCTGGCCGAGCCGGATGGCCCCGCTGGTCGTGAACTGGCCATGGGTCCCGAAGAGCAGGTCGGCCTTGTCACCGACCGCAGCGCGGATGGCACGACAAAATTCCACCGACTTGCTGATGTCACTCATGGCCGGTTGGTGCCCGCCACGCAGGGTGTAGGGCCCGGCCGGGTCAAACTTGAGCGCTGTGAATCCGATCCGAACCATCTCGCGCGCGCTTTCCGCGGTCATCTCGGGGCTGGTCCAGAAATCGTTGATGTTGTGATGAGGGAGGGGGTAGAGGTAGGTGTAAGCCCGGATTTTTTGGTTCATCAGGCCTCCGAGCAGCGCATAGACCGGCCGCTGGTGCCACTTGCCCAGAATATCCCAGCAGGCCATCTCCATGCCGGAAAACGCACCCATCACGGTGGGGTCAGGTCGCTGTGTGAAGCCGCTCGAATAGCACCGGCGGAACATCATCTCTATGTTTTCCGGGTTTTCGCCCACCATGTGGCGCTCGAAGACATCTCGAATCACCGCCTCCATGGCCTGCGGCCCAACGGCTGCAGCGTAGACCTCGCCGTAGCCGACGATGCCGGTATCGGTGGACAGCTTGACAAAGATGAAATAGCGGCCGCCCCAGCCAGGTGGCTTGTTACCGACGACAAAGACCTCGAGATTTTTTAGTTTCATAGTGAGCTCACACAAAAGGAAGGGGTTGATGCGGTGTCGTGGCAAGCCAGATGGACTTGGTCTGCACATAGGCCTGAAGTCCTGCAATGCCGTTTTCCCGCCCGTAGCCGGACTGTTTGTAGCCGCCTACCGGCGACTGTGTCGTGGCATTGAAGTAGTTGTTCAAATAAACCGTGCCGGCGGCTATGCGGTCGGCCAGACCGATGGCCCGCCCGATGTCGCGGGTCCAGACGCCCGCAGCCAGGCCGTAGTGCGTGTCGTTGGCGATGCGCAGCGCATCCATGTCGTCTTCGAACGGCATCACCGCCAGGACTGGCCCAAAGACCTCCTCGCGTGCCACGCGCATACCGGGTTCGACGCCGGTGAAGACGGTCGGCTCGATGAACCAGCCGCCAAGCCCGGCCGGCTGAATGGGCGCGCCGCCAAGCACGCACTGAGCGCCTTCGCTTCGTGCAATGTCAATGTCTTGCAACACTCGCTCGAAATGGGGGCGGTTGGCGATAGGCCCAATGTGGGTCGCCGGGTCCTTGGGGTCGCCCAGGCGCGCGCGGGACACCGCCACGCACAGCGCCTGCACGAAGCGGTCGTGGATGCTGCGCTGCACCAGCAGGCGCGAGCCGGCGACGCAGCTTTGGCCCGCAGGCGGAAAAATGCCGCTGATCACGCCATGCACCGCGAGGTCGAAGTCGGCGTCGTCGAAAACGATCTGCGGTGACTTGCCACCCAATTCGAGGATGACCGGCTTGACCTGCCGCGCCGCGAGCTCGGCGACCCGCCGGCCGCCCGGCAGGCCGCCAGTGAAGCTCACCAACCTCACGCGCGGGTCGTTCACAAGCGGCTCGCCGACTTCGGCCCCAAGCCCGGTGACCACGTTGACCAGCCCGTCGGGCAGGTCCGCCTCCTGGAGCACGTCCATAAGGGCCAGCGTGGAGGCCGATGCGTGCTCCGATGGCTTCAGAACCACCGTGTTGCCGGCAGCCAGCGCGGGGGCCAGTTTCCAGATGGCAATCAGCAGCGGCGAATTCCACGCCGTGATGCAAGCGCAGACGCCGAAAGGCTCCGAACGGGTGTAGTTCAGCATGTCAGGCATGTCAACCGGAATCACGGCGCCTTGGACCTTGTCGGCCAGACCCGCGTAGTAGTAGAAACTGTCAGCCAGCCAGGTGCGCAGGCCGGGTTCGATATCGCCGATGCGCTTGCCGTTGTCAGTGCACTCGATATCCGCCAAGGCCACGGAATGGCGCGCCAGTGCGTCGCCCATCCGGCGCAGCAAGCGCCCCCGAGCGCTTGCGTTCATGGTGTGCCATGGCCCTTGCGTGAAGCAGTGCTGCGCAGCCGTCACGGCGCGCTCGACGTCTTGTCCGTCGCAACGCGGAATGCGTGCCCAGGGCTGGCCGGTGGTGGGGTCATCGCTGTCAAACCATTGCCCGGCAACTGGGTCATGCCATCGACCGCCCGCGAAATACTGGAACGTTCTCATGCTTGACCTCCGTTGTGTCCAAGAACCATATCCGCCGCTTTTTCAGCAATCGCAATGATCGCCGCATTTGGGTTGCCGGTGATCTGGTCAGGGAAAATCGATGCATCGCACACCCTGAGACCTTCCACGCCACGCACGCGCAGCTGGGCGTCAACAACGGCAGAGGGGTCGTCGTCCGCGCCCATGCGGCAGGTTCCCACTGGGTGGTGGCCGGTGGTCGCGACCCGGCGAATCGCTGCCTCGATTTGGGCATCGCTGGCCTGAGTCGCGCCAGGGGAGAGTTCCGCTCCGCAGATCCGGGCCAAGGCGGGCTGGCCCACGATGGCGCGCACCTTGCGCACGCCAGCAACCAGGTCACGCATTTCGCGCTGTGCGCCCAAGAAACGCGGATCGATGCTGGGCGCCACCAACGGGTCGCGGGCAACCAGGCGAACTTCGCCGAGTGCCTGCGGGTGCATCTGGTTAATGTCAAACTGAAACCCTGCCAATGCCTTCTTGGCACCGCGCACAAACACCTTGCGCCCCCACCGCTCCAGCAGGCTGGCATCGTCTCCCGCGCCGTCATCGGCCGCTTCGGTGACCACCATCGGTGTAAAGAATACCTGCAGAGAGGGAATTTCGGACCTGTCAACATTGTCGAACAGGCAGGTGCTCCAGAACGGCGAAGCTGCGGGTCCACGCCGCGCCAACAACCAGCGTGCGCCCAGCCACAGCGCACGGTCCAGACGCTGGTACCGGGCGAAGCTCAAGTCCGGGTCCAGGCAGGCGAATTGCACCGGCACGTTGATGTGATCGGCAAGGTGGGACCCCACACCAGGCAGGTCGGCCATGACAGGGACCCCATGCGCCCGGAGGTTGGCGGCTGGGCCGAGTCCCGACACCATGAGTGCGTGCGGCGAACCGAATGCACCGAGGCAGAGGATCACCTCTCGCGCTGCGCTGACCTCGAAAGCGCCACCCGGCCCGAGCAGCTTCAATCCGGTCGCCCGCCCTTGGCGCATTGCCACGCCGGTGACGCGGGTGGCCGTCGCCACATCAAGGTTGCGCGGACGGCGGCGCAGGTAGGCCCTGGCCGCAGATTGCCGAGTGCCTCCCGCGACCGTCAGGTCGACCCGTCCGACGCCGGTTTGCGTGGGGCCATTGAAGTCGTCGTTATAGGGGTGGCCCGCTTCCATCGCTGCCTGCACAAACAGCCGGTCCAGTGGTGTGAAGTTATCTGCGGCGCCGGTCTTGAGGGGGCCAGCTCGCCCGTGCCAAGGGGTCGTGCGCTGCAGCGAACCCTGCGCGCGCTGAAAGTAAGGCAGCAGATCGCCGTACCCCCATCCCGGCAAGCCAAGGGAACGCCAGCGGTCAAAGTCCAGAGGGTTGCCGCGCACATAGATCATGCCATTCAGGATAGAGGACCCGCCCAGGCCTTTGCCGCGTGGATAGTGCACCACGCGACCTCCCAGGCCCGGCTGCGCGACGCTGGTATAGCCCCAGTCGTAACGCGGATTGCCAAACAGGAACCCATTGCCGGCGGGCATATCGACAAACAGCGAGCGGGCATTGCCGCCTGCTTCGACCAGCAGCACGCTGGCATCACTGCCTTCGGCGAGCCGCGCCGCCACCACGCATCCCGCCGAGCCGGCGCCCGCCACCACATAGTCGTAGCCCTTGCGCATGGACGGTCGCCGCTCGCGAAGGCCTCAGGCTGCCAACGCGCCCAGCACCGCGCTGGTGAAATTGGCAGAGGTGGCGCTGCCACCAAGGTCTGCAGGCCGGCATCCGGTTTCGAGAACGGCTTCGGTTGCCATCGAGATCTGGCGCGCCAGATCAGGTCGCGCCAAAGAGTACTCGAACAACATCGCGACCGACAGGATGGTCCCGACGGGATTGGCGATGCCCTTGCCAACGATGTCGGGGGCCGTGCCGTGCGATGGCTCATAGAGACCGGCCATGCGCTGGCCTGGTTCGGGCAGGCCCGTGAGGCAGGCCGACGGTAGCATGGCCTTGCTGCCAGCAATGCAGCCGAGCTGATCGCTAATGATGTCGCCGAGCATGTTGTCGGCCAGGATCACATCGAAGACGCCAGGGTTCATGGCAACCTGATAGGCGCAGTTGTCGGCGTGCATCGACTCGAAGGCCACATCCGGATAGGCGCGCGCGACGTCGGTCACCACCTCTCGCCAGAGCTTGAAGCACTCCATCACGTTGGCCTTGTCGATCGACGTCAGCTTGCCCCGCCTGCGCCGGGCCAATTGGAAACCGGCATGCGCAAATCGCGCGATCTGGTCCGAGTCGTAGACATAGTTGTCATAGCCGCACCGTCGGCCATCGGCCAGCGTGTCAATGCCGCGGGGCTGCCCGAAAAACGAGCCTCCGCAGAGCTCACGCAGCACCATCACGTCAGCACCCGTGATGAGGCCGGCCCGGTAGGGTGTCAGCGACTCCAGGCAAGGCATCGCAAACGCCGGCCGCAGGCCGAGGTAGACATCGAGTTCAACCCGCAGGCGCATCAGCCCATCCTGCATCTCCGGGCCGCCGGGCACCTTGATGTGGTCCCACTTTGGACCTCCCACACCACCCACCAGCACGGCATCTGCCGCTTTGGCCCGTACAACGGTCTCGTCGCGGCAAAACGTCCCATGGGCGTCCCATGCCGCGCCGTGCAACAAGTCCTCCTCAATGTGGTAGCTGATCGCCGCGCGATCAGCGACCGCCTTGAAGACGGCCAAGCCGCTGGCCAACACTTCGGGGCCGATGCCGTCTCCACCCATGGCCAGCAACTGAAAAATCTTCCCCATCCGGATACTCCTGCTTGTTCAGACTAGGTCAATGATAGGCACGCCAAGCCGCGAGCCAAGCTGACGCAGGACTTCAAGCGTCGCGGGAGGGATGGGGATGCCATGGACCAGGCGTTCGCTTCGAAGGGCGGCCTCCCGCTCACCTGGCACCTCGACCCGGTCAAACCCCGGGGCGGGCGGACAGTCACGCAACTCGGCCAGGCACGCCTCGGCGGCGACGCTGTAGGCTGTTGGCGCACGAAAACGGGTCAAGTCAATGGCGATGCAGATCCAGTTCATGCCGTCCATGGCCTGACCCAGGATGGCCTCGCCCAGCAGTTCGGCCACCAGCGCCATGCCATAGCCCTTAGGGCCGGCCATGGACAGGATGGCACCGCCGTTGAAGTAGTCGTCCGGGTTGGTGGTGGGTTTGCCTGCGGCGTCAATGCACAGGCCTTCAGCCAGGGGCCGACCCGACATCTTGGCGGCGTAGATTTTGCCGCCAGCCGCCATGCCGGTGGCAAAGTCAACCACCACCGGGCCGCGTTCACCGGCGGGAATGGCAAAGGCATAAGGGTTGGTCGGCAACATGGCGCGCGCGCCACCATAGGGGGCCACCTGACGCCAGTCTTTGCGCGAGCCGCCGCCAAACATGATGGTCAGGCAACCAGCCTCGGCACCGCGCCGGGCAAAGGCGCCGATGCGGCCCGTGTGGTCCACATTGGCCACGCCTATGGCCGCCATGCCGTCGCGTTTGGCCCGCTCCAGCAGGCGCCCAGTGGCCAGCCGAAAAGCCGGCATGCCAAGGCCGTTCCCACCGTCCACCATCTCTGCACCGCCCTCGGCGGTGACCAGGCAGGGGATCGCGCCTGGTACAAATCTGCCCTCGGCAGCACGCTCGGCGTACCAGTCCAAGCGGAAAATGCCATGTGAATAGACGCCACAGAGGTCTGCATCCACCAGGTGCTCGGCAATCTCGGCGGCAATGGCCGGCTGGCACCCGATCGCGGTCATGATCCCAGTGCCAAAACGGGTCAGCACAGCGGCCCCCACGCGTGGGTCATGACGCGGATCGTGTTCAGTCATGCGCTTGGGCTCCCATTGCAGTCGGCGTCAATTGATCGCGCGGGATGTGGCAACAAATGCCGTGGCCGCTGGGCGCCATTTGCCAGGGCGGCGTTGTCGTCATGCAGATATCTCCCACTTTTTTAGGGCAGCGCCGTTGGAAAGGGCAACCCTTGGCCGGTGGCGCCAGTTCCACAATGTCATCGGCCAATAGGATGGGCGCCTTGTCAGGCACCGGCTCCAGCACAGCGCCCAAAAGCACCTCGGTGTAGGGGTGTGAAGGCATGGCGTAAACCTCGGCCGCCGGTCCGATCTCGCACAGCCGCCCCTGGTACAGCACCGCCACCCGGTCAGCCAGGGCCCGCACCACCGCCAGGTCGTGCGAGACAAACAAGTAGGTGGTGCCCTTGTCACGCTTGAGCTCGTTCAGCAGCTCCAGCACGGCCGCCTGCACGGACACATCCAGCGCTGAGGTCACCTCGTCACACAGCACGATGTCCGGCTCGGCCGCAAAAGCGCGAGCGATGGCAATACGCTGTTTTTCACCGCCAGACATCTGGCTGGGCAGCCGGTCCAGGTAGTGGGCACCGAGGCGCACACGTTCCAGCAGCTCGACGCTGCGTGCGTGCAGGGCATCGCCAGACAGACCGAAATACAGCTGCAAAGGCTGCGCCAGAATCTCAGCCACCGTGTGCCGGGGGTTGAGGCTGTCGTCCGGGTTCTGGAAGATCAGTTGGATTCGACGCAGGTGGTCGGAAGGCCGGTGGTCGACATTGGGCGCCAGGGCATCGCCGCCACCCAGGCCCAACTGCCCAGCGACCGGCGGGTTCAGGCCAGCCACAGCCTTCAGGATGCTGGATTTGCCGCTGCCAGACTCACCCACCAAGCCGATGGTCTCGCCCGCGCCGACCCGCAGGTTGATGTTTGCGACCGTGTGCGGCACATCCGGACGGCGCCCCAGCAGTTGCTGGAGCAGGTTGGCCCGGGCGTAGCTGATCGCCAGGCCGTCCAAGGTGAGCGCTGGCGCCGTCACCGACCCCTGAACGGCAGCAGATGAAAGCTTGGGCCGGGTGACGACCAGCTGTGAAGTCCGGTCATGAAAATGGCAGCGGGTGCTGGCGCCGTCGGGCAATGCCAGCAGTGGGGGCCGGCTGCCATGGCAGGTGGCCTCTGCCAGCCCACAACGGTCAACAAACGAACAGCCGGCACCTGCGCCACCAGGCATCGGTGGCCGGCCCGGCAGGGCTGCCGGCAGGCTGGCCTCAGACAGCCGCGGAATCGACGCCAACAGACCTCTGGCGTAGGGGTGGGCCGGCGTCAGCAAAACCTGGCGGGTGCTGCCGGACAGCACCACCTCGCCGGCATACAGCACCACCACCCGGTCACAGACCCGGGCAATCGCGCCCAGATCGTGGCTGACATAGACCATGGCCGTGCCGGTCTGGCGGTTGATGTCGCGCAGCAACTCCAGAATGTGCGCCTGGGTCGTCACGTCCAGACCGGTGGTGGGCTCGTCGAGCAGCAGCACATCGGGCTCGCCGGCAAGTGCCATGGCGATCGCCACCCGCTGCTGCTGGCCACCCGAAAGCTCATGCGGGTATCGGGCCGCAATGGTCTCGGGCTCGGGCAGACGCACCTGGCGCAACAACTCGGTCACACGACGGGCGTGCTCAGAGGGCTGAAGCGCGCTGTGCAGGGCGACGGCCTCCAGCATTTGCCGACCCACACGCAGAGTGGGCGTCAGCGACTGGCCGGCATTCTGCGGCACCAGCGCCACCTTGCCGCCACGGATCGACTCAAGGGCCGGACGCGACAAGCTGAACATCTCGTGCTCACAGAAGTGCACGCTGCCGCCCATCACCTGCAAACCGGTTTTCAGGTAGCCCATGGCCGCCAAAGCCAGCGTGCTTTTGCCGGAGCCACTCTCGCCCACCAGGCCGACGGTCTCACCGCGCCAGATCTGGAAGTCGATGTTGCGCAAGACAGGCAACATGGTGCCGGACCGGCTGGCAAAGCCGACGCTCAGGTCGCGAATGTCAATCAAAGGCAGCGTGTCCATGTCAGATCGGCGCCTTCTGAGCGCGGTCCACGCCCAGCGTTTTGGCCAGGGCATCGGCCGTGAGGTTGATGCCGATGATCAGCGAGCTCAAGGCCACGATGGGGTACAAGCCGGACCATGGCGCAATCGCCAGGAAGGTGCGCGAGTCAGCCACCATCAGGCCCCAATCTGGCGTGGGCGGCGACACGCCAAAACCCAAAAAAGACAAAGAGCTGAAGGCCAGCAGCATCCAGGACCAGCGCATGGCGCCCTCCACCATGAGCGCGTCCAGCACATTGGGCAGCAACTCCCGGCGGATGATGGCCAAGCGGCCGTGACCCCGAGCCCGGGCGGCCAGCACAAAGTCACGCGCGACCACGTTGTGGGCGGCGGCCCGCGCGATACGGATGACCGGGATGCCGTAAAACACGGCCAGGGTGGGAATCAGCACCTCGATACCGCTGCCAAATGTGGCAATCAGCAAGAGCATCTTGAGGATCCAGGGCAGCGCCAAAAAGGCGTCCACCACCCGCATCAGCACGTCATCGAGTTTGCCGCCGACAAGCCCCAGGTAAATTCCGACAAATCCGCCCCACAACACGGCCAAAGGCGTGGCCACCACGGTGACCAAAATCGCCTCCCGGCCACCCAGCAAGGTGCGGGTCAGGACATCGCGTCCTAAGTGGTCGGTACCCCACCAATGGATGGCATCGGGCGGGTTCAGGATCAATGAGGCACTGATGGCCTTGAAATCAAAGGGCACCAACCAAGGGCTTGCTATGGCAATGAACAGATGCATCAGCACCAGCAGCAAACCGACGGCGCCCGACGGCCGCGACGCCATCTCGCGCAGCGTACGGACAACGCCCCGGCCTCGGCCAGCCCGCTCTGTATTGACGGTCGCGGCGGCGCTGTTGGCGTGGACCGTGCTCATGCGCGCCTCCCGGCGGCGGTGCGAAGGCGCGGGTTGGCCACCAGGGTCAACAGGTCAGCCGTCAGGTTGACCACCACATAGACCGTGGCGACGATCAGCGCAATGGCCTGTACCAAGGCCAGGTCGCGGTCTGAAATAGCCCCGATCATCAGTCGGCCCAACCCTGGGTAGTTGAACACCATCTCGATCACCACCACCCCGCCAAGCAGCCAGGCCACGGTCAAAGCCACCACGTTGATCGCTGGCAACAGTGCGTTGGGCAGCACATGACGCCACACCATGGTGCGGTAAGGCACGCCTTTGAGGGTGGCCATGCGCACGTAGTCGCTGTCCAGCACCTCGATCATGCTGGAGCGCACGGTGCGCAGGATGTGCGCCGTCATGACCATGGCGAGCGCGGCCACCGGCAGGATGATCTCGGGGAAAAATTTGGACAAGGGCGCGTCGGGCGGCGTCAGCACGATGCCGGGCAACCAACCCAGCCAGCCACTGAAGACCAGGATCAGCAGTGTTGCTGAAACGAATTCGGGGATGGTCATGGCCCCAATGGCCAGGGCCGACAAGACCAAGTCCAGCCATTTGTCCCGACGCAAAGCGGCCAGAATGCCGGCGATAAAAGCCACGGGCAAACCAACGGCGAGTGCCGTGATGCCCAGCAGCAGGGAGTTCTTGAGCCGGTCTCCCACCAGGACGCTGATGCGCTTGGTGCTGTGGGCAGAAAACCCCAGGTCTCCCCGCAAGGCGGCACTGGCCCAATCGAGGTAGCGCAGCGGCGCCGGACGGTCGAGGCCCAGTTCCTGGCGACAGTTGAGCAGGCGCTGGCCCTGGGCATCCTGTTTGAGCAAAGCCGTGCAAGCGTCACCGGGGAGCGCTTCAACGGCCGAAAAAATGATCAGCGAGACCAGCCCGACCGTGATCGCGCCCAGCATCAGCCGTCGCAGAATCATTCTCAGCATAGGTTGAACCTCAGGGGAGATGGGCTGCCGCTCGCAAGCGTTGCGGCGGCAGCGGGTTGGCGCAGGCAGCCATGCCAGCGCGACAGAGCAGACGCTCAGTCAACCGTGATGCGGTTCCAGCGGATGGTGAAGTTCTCCACAGCATCCAGATTTTTGACACGTGCCGTGGTGGCCACGGTCAGGGTGGCATGGAAACCCACCAAGGTACCGCTGGTTTCCCAGAGGTACTCCTGGGCCTGTTGGTACTTGGCTTTGCGCTTGTCAAAGTTAAGTTCCTTGCGGGCGTCATCGAGCATGACGTCGAACTTGGCGTCCTTGTAGAAGCCCTCGTTCCAAGTGGCGCCGGTACGGTAGATTTCATTCAAGGCAGCATCCGCCGGGCGCTGGTTCCAGCGTGTCATGGACACCGGCCGCTTCATCCAGATGTCGTTGAAATAGCCGTCCGAGGGCACCTGCACGATTTTGGCGCGGAAACCCGCGGCAGCCACCTGCTGTTGGAACACTTCGGCCATGGCTGGCCACACGCCCTCGACCGTGCTGACAGGGATCTCAAAGTCCAGGCCGTTGGGGTAGCCCGCTTCGGCCAGCAAGGCTTTGGCTTTGGGGATGTCTTGGTTGCAGGTGCTGAGCCAGCGGTACTGGTCAGCAGGGCCGACCGGCGTGTCACAAGCCAAACTGCCCAAGCCGCCTGCGGCCAAGTCCAGCATGGCCTTGCGGTCCACGGCCAGACGCACGGCCTTGCGCACCCGCACGTCATCCCAGGGCTTCATGTCGGTGCGGAACACAATGCCGCGCCAGTTACCGGTCGACACGTATTGGAACGCAAAGCCACCGCTGCGCTCCAGCAGGGTCTTCTGCTGCGGCGTCACGCTGGTGGGTAGCATGTCGATCTGCTTGCCCATCAAAGCCTGGAACCGGGCCTGCGCATCAGGGATGCCGATGATCTCCACCTTGGCCACGCCAGGGGGACCGTCAAAATAGTTCATGTTGGCCACCAAGGTGGTGGTGCCTTGAGCATCAAACTTCTCAAGCTTGAACGGACCGGTGCCAATGCCGGTGGTCTTGATGGTGTCACCTGAGCCGTCCGGAATCATCATCAAGCGGTAGTCGGTCAGCACCAGCGGCAGGTCGGCGTAGGGCGCAGCCAGTGTCATCTTGACGGTCTTGGCGTCTACCGCCTCGATCTTGTCAACCATCTTGATGGAAGCGCGAGCCGGTGAGTCCAATTTAGGGTCTTGGACCCGCTTGAGAGAGTAAACCGCGTCGGCCGCGGTAAAGGGTTTGCCATTGTGAAAGGTCACGCCCTCGCGCAGCTTGAATGTCCACTCGGTGGCGGTGGCATTGGCCGACCAACTCAAGGCCAAGTCAGGCGCGGGCTTGCCATCCAGGCCGGGGCGCACGAGCCGGTTCATGATCTTTTCAGTCACGACAAACACACGGCTCTTTGAGATGGGGTCCACGTCAGACGCGTTACCAAATCCCACTTCATGGGCCTGGCGCAGCGTCCCGGAGGGGGCGGCCCACACCAAGGACGCGCCGGACAGGGCTGCCAGCGCGATCAATCCTACAAATTTTTTCATAAAAAGTCTCCAGAAGAAATCATTGAGGACAGATGTCCTGATTCACGCCCCTGGCTCTAAAGCTTGGGAGCCAATCTTTGTCGGCAGTCAAGTATGCCTTTGCGAATAGACCATTACAAATGACTTTTGAAGCCATCGTAGGTAAAAATTATTACATGCATCAGTCGGTCGCCCTCAGCAGGTGTCGGTCCAACCACCCCACCATGTCCGCCAGGTAATCTGGCGGATGGGTCGCGCCTGGGAAATCGGGCCCATGGCCCCCGCCCGGGATGCGCAACAGTTCAACGGCAACCCCTGCCGCCGACAGAGCGGCCCGCATCAGCTCTGACTGCTCGTAGGGCACGAGGACATCCGCATCGCCATGCATGAGCAAAAACGGGGCCGCGCCCGTCCCGACGTGGCTCAGCGGCGATGCCGCCCGGTAGGTGCGTTGTTCTTCGGCATAGGTGCCACCCGCCTCGCCGCGATAAGGCGTGCCGATGAAGCTGGCCACGATGCCGCTGCCGTCGCCGCTGACAAAACGCGTGAGGTCCACCAAGGGCGCGCGTGCGACAACGCACTGCACATGGGCAGCGTGCCGATTGACCGGATCGACATCGTCGGGATCGCCCGGGCTGGCTTGGGTGCCTAACAGACTCACCAAATGCCCGCCGGATGAGCCGCCACAGGCGCCGATGCGGTCCGCGCGGATGCCAAAACGCTCAGCGTGCTGGCGCATGAAGCGCACCGCACGCCGAGCGTCCTCAATGGCGGCCGGGTAGCGGTGGCGGGGCGCTGCACGGTGATTGATGGCGAACACGGTGTAGCCGGCCGCGCACATCGACGCAATGTAGGGAAGACCCAGCGGCGTCTCCTTGAGGGGCATGGCGTCCAGCCCCAAGGGGCCGTGCCAGCCGCTGCCGTTGATGTAAACCACGCCACGGCCATTGCTGCGGGACGGTTGATGCACATCGAGCAACAGCGCCAGGCCCGAGTACATGCCATAAACCTGATTGGCCAGCGTCTGATGCATGACGCACCCCCGAATGTTGAAACACCCGATTCTGGCAGACCGCTTGCTGGTGCTGGCCAGCCATCATGGGCGGCAGGTAAGATCTATCGCCACATGGCGCCATACCCCAAAGTTATTGCCGTCGGCGGCGGCGGGTTCACCCACGCGGTCGATCCGTCGCTGGAGGACTTCATCGTCGCAGCCTCCGGTTGCTCGCGGCCACGCATCGGCTTCATTGGCACCGCCAGTGAGGATGACCCCGTCAAGATTCGTCGGTTTTACGAGCGCTGCGCGCCCTTGGCAGACCAACTCACGCACCTGCCTGTGAGCAGCGATGCGGTGGCCGCAGCGCATTGGTCGGACGCACTCGACATCATTTACGTCGGTGGCGGCAACACCCTGCGCTTGATCGAGCACTGGCGCCACACCGGTCTCGACGAGGTTTTCAAAGCCGCAGCACGGCGTGGCGTGCTGATGGCCGGGGTCAGCGCTGGTGCCAATGTCTGGTTCGACCATGCCCTATCAGACTCGGGTGGACTCGGTCTGCGGCCGGTCAAGGGGATCGGGCTCATCGCAGGCAGTTGTTGCCCCCACTACGACAGCGAGCCACAACGCCAACCCGCCTTCGAGGCCGCGATCGCGGCGATGACACTGCCGGATGGCGTGGCAGTGGACGATGGCGTTGCGGTGCTGATTGACGGTTCCGGGCAGATGACGGCTTATTCGGCGCGACCGGGTGCGGGCGCTTACCGGGTCAGCCGAGTAACTCAGACCGGCACGGCCGCCTCAGCCTCAATCCAGGCGCAGACTGCATTGACTGCGGGTACCGACCTTGCGCCCGGGCGGCTGAGCAAGTAGTAACCCCGCACGGGGTGCAACTCCGTCTCAAAAGGGCAGACCAGGCGACCCGACGCAACCTCGCCCGACACAAATGGGAAGGTGCCCATCACCACCCCCTGCCCCTCCATGGCGGCCTGCAGCGCCAAGTTCGAATCACGGGTCACGGTTTCACGCGCAAAGCGGAGGTCGGGTTGGCCAACCAGCTTGAGCCAGGCGTTCCACTCCTCGCGGTCCCACTGGTGAATGATGGGGTATCGAGCCAAATCAGCAGGGCTGGTCAGCCCGCCGCGCTCAGCCCACAGTGCCGGGCTGAGAACCGGTCGGTAAATGACGTCCAGCAACCGATGGGCATCCAGACCCTGCCAATCACCGATACCCCAATCCACCGCGACGGTGGCTACCAACTGCTCGGCATCGGTGATGCGCGGGCTGTGGTGCAGCACCAGCTCAATATTGGGGTTCAGCCGGTAAAACTTGCTCAAGCGCGGTATCAGCCAGCGGGCACCAAAAATCGGACCCACAGCCAATGTCACCGTCTTGCGATTGGACGAAATGTGGGTTTCCACCTCGGCCCGGATGTCATCAAAGGCCCGGCTCATCACCCGCGCCAGTGAGCGCCCCGCGTCAGTGAGGAACACCTTCCGTGTCTTGCGGACGAACAGCAGACAGCCCCAGTCCTGCTCCAGCTGCCGGATTTGGTTGCTCACGCTGGTGGGTGTCACGCGCAACTCTTCGGCCGCCGCCTTGAAACTGAGCAAGCGGGCTGCCGCCTCGAAGGAGCGCAGCGCGGTCAGGGGCAGGCGTTGCTGAGTGCTTTTCATGGTAATCGGCAGTTTACAGATTAATAAAAATTAAGGTATGCGCCTGTATTGATCATTTGTCGGGCCCTTTGGGATCAGGAAGAATGACTTTTTCGAGCTCGTTCACAGATCACTTCAGGTTAATCAGGGCATGTCCATAGGCCAAGCGCCAATCCACACCAGCGACGAGGCGCGCGCACTGGCCCGACGTCGGCTGCCACGTTTGGTGTTTGACTACATTGATGGTGCCGCCGGCAAAGAGCATGCGGCCGCTCGTAACCTGGAGGCACTGGACGCCCGGCAACTGATGCCGCGCGTATTGGCACCAGCTGAACAATGCAGCCTGGGCCAGACGTTTCTGGGCCAGACCTTTGGGCTGCCTTTTGGCATTGCACCGATGGGCATGTGCAACTTGGCCTGGCCCGGCGCTGACCAGTTGCTGGCCGCAGAGGCCATGCGACGCGGCATGCCCCACGGTGTTTCCACCGCCGCGTCGAGCACGCTCGAGGCCATGGCCAAGCAGGCGGGCGCCTTGGCCTGGTTTCAACTCTATGTGACTGGCACGCTGGAGGCCGCCTGGGGCTTGGTCGACCGCGCAAAAGCCGCTGGCTACGAAGTGCTGATCCTGACGGTTGATGTGCCCCGGGTAGCACCCCGGCCCCGCGACGTACGCAACGGCTTCACCATGCCGTTTCACATCGGACCGCGCCAATTCATGGATTTCGCGCTGCATCCGCATTGGTCGCTCGCCAGCCTGATTCATGGTATGCCAGGCCCGGCAAATTTTGACAACGCCCCCGGCGGCAAGGGCTTTGACCGCCACGCCAGCCGCGCCGGCGCCAACTGGGTTTTTCTGGACGAGTTAAGGCGTCGCTGGGATGGCCAACTCATTGTCAAGGGTGTGCTGTCGCCCGATGACGCGAAGCGCATCCAGGCCGCTGGCGCCGATGCCATCTATGTCTCCAACCATGGTGGGCGACAGCTGGACAGTGCGCCGCCGGCCATCACAGCGCTGGCCCGGGTACGCGCGGCCGTGGGGCCCGACTTTCCATTGGTCTTTGACAGCGGTGTTCGCTCAGGCGAAGACATCCTCAAAGCCATGGCCTGCGGCGCAGATTTGGTGATGCTGGGCCGCCCCCTGCTGTACGCGCTGGGCGCGGACGGCGCGCGCGGCTTGGCCAGCCTGCTCGATGCCCTGGTGACTGAACTGGGCGTGGCCATGGCCCAGTTGGGCCTGACCAATGTGGCTGACATCCGCGCCAGCCATCTGGTGCCGAACGATTTTTGAACCCATCAACGGAGACGACATGAACGAGACAACACCCCCCAAACTGCGCGGCGGCGCCCTCCTGGCCAGGGCCCTGGTGGAGAAAGGCGTGGAACACGTGTTCACCCTGGCCGGCGGCTTTTGCAATCCGGCGCTGGAAGGCTTCATGGACTGCAGCACACGGGTCATCAACTGCCCGCACGAGCAGGTGGCCGGTCACCTGGCAGACGCCCATACCCGCATCACCCGTCAACCCGCGGTCTGCCTGGTCGGGCCGGAGGGCTTTGCCAACGCGGTACCCGCGATGATGGAAGCCTGGGGCGAACGCTCACCGGTGATTTTTGTCACTGGCTCCAGCACCCTCAAACGGCGCGGTGCGGGCGGCTTCAAAGAGATTGACGACGTGGCGATTGCTGCGCCCTTGACCAAGCACAGCATCAGCATCACCGACGGCACCCGCATCAGCGAATGCGTGGACCGGGCCTGGAAAATCGCCACCAGCGGCTACCCCGGCCCGGTGCACCTGAGCCTGCCGGTGGACATCATGTTCTCGTCATTCCCGGCCGACGCCGGGCGCGAGGAACGGCCTTACCTGCGCAGCGCCACGCCGCCTCCCCGCGCCTGGCCAGATCCCTCTGCGCTGGCGCCCGTGCTGGCCCTGATCGCCTCAGCCAAACGCCCCATCCTGATTGGTGGCCATGGCGTCTGGTGGTCCGGGAGCGCGCCCAAGCTCGAAGCCACCGGCACAGCGCTGCACATCCCCATCTTCAACATCCCGTACCACCAGAAGCTGCTGGGCGAACACTGCGAGGCCTATATGGGCCTGGCGGACATTCACCAGTACCAGCCCTCACGCCAAGCACTGGAAGCCTGCGATCTGGTCATCATGATCGGCGGCCGGCTGGACAACCAGATGAACTTTGGCAACGCGCCGCTGTTTCCGGACTCGCTGCAACTGGTGTGCGTGAACGGTTCAGACGAAGAAATCCAGATGAACCGCTCAGCCGACCATGTGCTGCTGAGCGACCCGGGCGCATTTCTGGACGCACTGCTGGCGCTCAAGGGCAATGGGGGCTGGACGCTCCAACGCAACTGGTTCGACACCAACCGCCAATGGCGCAGCGAATGGGTCGCCAAGACCCTGGGCGACCTGAAGCAGGACACAGACGCCACGGCCCTGAACGGCGGAAAAATCCACCCCCTGCAGTTGTCTTTGGATGTTCAGGCCGAAATGGGGCCCCAGGATTGGCTGGTGTTCGATGGCGGCAACACCCACTTCTGGTCCGAGATCGCCGTCAACCTGGCGGGCTGGCACGGCCAGAAACTGGCCGGCATCCTGCACCCTGGCAGCTTCAGCCTACTTGGCGTGGGCGTATCACTGGCGGTGGCGGCCAAAAACACCCATCCTGATGCCACCGTGGTGCTGATCAGTGGCGACGGCGCCTTTTTGTCGGGGGGGCTGTCCATCGAGGCCGCCTTCCAGGAAGGGCTGCCCATTGTGGTGGTGATTGACAACAACGGCGGGCTGGACTGCATCTCGCAACAGCAGGAGCGCCTGTTTGCCAATGGCAAACACTTTGCCACCGACTTCCGGGACATCCCGTTCCACACCCTGTTCGAGGGCATGGGCGGCCATGGCGAATTGGTAGAACGACGCGAACAACTGGGGCCGGCCATTCGGCGCGCCATCGCCAGCGGCAAAACCGCCTGCGTCAACGTCAAAGCCAAGGGCGTGATCAGCCCGATCGTGCTGGCCACCACCAGCAAGCGCGACAAAGCTTCCATCGAATAAGCCACAAGGAACACCATGGCAACGCTCACCACCCATACCCTGAACTCGGTCGACGGCACCCACGCCGGTCAGGTTGGGGTGTCACTGTTTCGGGTCACACCCAACGGGATACGCCTGCCAGTTTTTGAGGCTGCGACCGACGCCGGCGGCCGGCTGAGCCAGCGCATCGCCCCGGCGGACGTCGACAGCACAGCCGACTACGAGCTGGTATTCCAGACCGGCGCCTATTTCGCCACGCGCGGCCTGCCGCTGACCGGGCTGCGCATCCAGAAAGAGGTGGTGATCCGCTTCTGCATGCCCGACCCCGAGGCGGCCTACCACATGCCACTGGTCATGGCGCCCAACGGCTACAGCGTCTGGCTGTCCAGCTGACCCATTCCAAAGCCCACTCGCTCCAAAAGGACACCCGACATGTCACGTCCATCATCGATGAAAGCCCGCATCCTGACTGGCTTGGCCATGGCGCTTGCCATGGTTTTTGCCATGGCGGGCGGCGTTGCCGCGCAGGACAACTACCCAAACAGAACCGTCAAGATGATCGTGGCGCAACCGCCAGGCAATTCTGCGGACCTGGTTGGACGAATGATCAGCGAGCGCCTCAGCCGCGCGCTCGGGCAGGCGGTGGTGGTCGACAACCGACCCGGGGCCAGTGGCAGTATCGGCATGGCCGCTCTGGCATCGTCTGCGGCCGATGGGTACACCCTAGGCATTGGGGGCATTGGTCAATTGGCCCTCAACCCGACGCTTTACAGCAAGTTACCCTACGACGCGCAGAACGGCTTCACCACACTGGCCATTGTGTACCGCGGGCCTATGCTGTTCATGGTTGATCCGGCATCGCCGATCACCAGCCTGAAAGACCTGGTCCAGCAATCCCAATCCCAAGCGACCGGCCTGGACTTCGCCTCTGCCGGGACAGGCTCGATCATGCATTTGGTGGGCGAACAGTTTGCGCGAACCACCAAGGCAAAAATGTCGCACGTGCCCAACCGTGGCACCGGTGCTGCGGCCACCTTGGTCTTGGGTAAACATGCGGCTGTGCTCGTCGAGAATGTCACTGCCAGCATGGCTTTTGTGCGCTCAGGCCAACTGCGACCCTTGGCGATCACCAGTGCCCAACGCCACCCTTCATTGCCCAATGTGCCCAGCATCGCAGAGGCCGGCTTTCCGGGCCTGGTTACCGAGGGCTGGTTAGCGCTGGTGGCACCAGCAGGCCTGCCAGTTGCTGTGCGGGACCGCCTGGCAGAGGAGGTCCGCAAGATCATCATGATGACCGACTTCCAAGCCTGGACCACAGGCAGTGGCGGGCTGGCCGAACCACTTTCGCCCGAGCAATCCGCCACCTATGTTCGGACAGAAGCCTCGCGCTGGGCCGAAGTCATTCGCTCGGTCGGCCTGAAGCTCGACTAAACGCAAAAAACAACCCAACCAACAGGAATTGAATATGTCGACATCTGGCCTCAACATGTCTCGTCGCATCCGGCGCACTCCCTACACCGACCGCGTCGAACAGCATGGCGTGCGCGGTTTTTCCGTGGTCAACCACATGCTGCTGCCCAAGGCTTTCCAGCCGACGGTGGAGGAGGATTACTGGCACCTGCGCGAGCATGTGCAGTTGTGGGACGTGTCCTGCCAGCGCCAGGTGCAGATCACGGGGCCCGATGCGGCCCGCCTGGTGCAGTGGATGACGCCGCGCAACATCAGCCGGGCGCGGGTAGGACAGTGCATGTACGTGCCACTGGTTGACGACAAAGGCGGCATGGTCAACGACCCGGTGTTGCTCAAACTGGCAGAAGATCGCTTCTGGCTGTCCATTGCCGACTCCGATGTGCTGTTGTGGGCCAAGGGCTTGGCCCTGGGTGCTCGGCTGGACGTGACGGTGGTGGAACCCGACATTTCCATTTTGTCGGTGCAGGGGCCGAAAGCCGAGGACTTGATGGCTTCGGTATTTGGGGAGTCGGTGCGCAACATCAGGTTCTTTAATTTTGACTTTGTTGACTTCAATGGCACGCGCCAGTTGGTGCAACGCGGCGGCTACTCCAAGCAGGGCGGCTTCGAGATCTACCTCAACAACGGCCAACTTGGCAGCGCACTGTGGGACCTGATCTGGGAGGCAGGGCGCGCGTTCAACATGACCCCCGGTTGCCCCAACCTGATCGAACGCATCGAAGGCGGCCTGCTGTCTTATGGCAATGAGTTCACCCTGGAGAACAACCCGCTGGAGTGTGGGCTGGCCAAGTTCTGCACATTGGACGGCTCGGTGGACTTTCTGGGCCTGAAAGCTTTGCAGACCATTGCTGCACAAGGCCACGAGCGTGAAATGCGCGGCGTGCTGTTTGATGGTGGTCCCGGCCCGACCTGTGGCAAGCCGTGGCCGGTGATGGCTGGCGACCAACAGGTCGGTCAGATCACCTCGGCCATGTGGTCGCCACGCCTGAAGCGCAACGTCGGTCTGTCCATGATCGCCCGCAGCCACTGGACACCCGGACAAGCAGTGA
>JBAXMQ010000028.1:0-31153 GCA_037134215.1 Betaproteobacteria bacterium | reverse complement strand
CCATGATGGAGCCGCCCGGCGGCACGGCCTTGGTGGAGGAGAGTATTGCCGAGGCGCTGGATTTCCGTCGCGCCATGCGCAAGGTGGACGAGGAATACGGCGACGACTGGTGGTTCAAGGTCTGGGGCCCGGACAAGCTGGTCGAAGAAGGCATTGGCCGCTCCGACAACTGGGTCATCAAAGGCGAATCACGCAATGCCAAAGCCGGCGTGAACTGGCACGGCTTTGGCAAGATGGCCGCTGGCTTCAACATGCTGGACCCGATCAAGTCGACCATCGTCACGCCCGGCATGGACCTGAACGGTAAGTTTGCCAAGACCGGCATCCCGGCCAGCATCGTGACCAAGTTCCTGGCCGAGCACGGCGTGGTGGTGGAAAAAACCGGGCTTTACAGCTTTTTCATCATGTTCACCATCGGCATCACCAAGGGCCGGTGGAACAGCATGTTGACGGCCCTGCAGCAGTTCAAGGACGACTACGCCAAGAACCAGCCGATGTGGCGTATCCTGCCCGAGTTCTGCCAGAAACACCCGCGATATGAGCGCATGGGGCTGCGCGACCTGTGCCAACACATCCACGAGCTCTACGCCAAGTACGACATCGCGCGCCTGACGACTGAGATGTACTTGAGCGACCTGACACCGGCCATGAAACCCAGCGATGCCTACGCCCACATCGCATTGCGCAAAACCGAGCGGGTTGAGATTGATGCCCTGGAAGGTCGGGTCACGGTCGGCTTGGTGACGCCTTACCCGCCCGGCATTCCGCTGCTGATTCCCGGCGAAGTGTTCAACCGCAAGATCGTGGATTACCTGAAGTTCTCACGCGAGTTCAATGCCCAGTGTCCTGGCTTTGAGACCGATATCCACGGCTTGGTGGAGGAGAAGGGCGCCGACGGCAAAACCCGTTACTTTGCGGACTGCGTGGCCGCCTGACCAGGATTTGCTCTACTTTAAGTAGCAACAAAAGACCGCCTGGCATGGCCTGGAGCCCGATTTAGCCTCAAGCCGCAGGCGTCTCCACCACCGCCACAGCGGTCTGGCTCACGCCACAATCCACGTACGAGATCTGCCCGGTCATGCCCGAGGCCAGGTCGCTCAGCAAAAAAGCAGCCACATTGCCCACCTCGTCGATGGTCACGTTGCGACGCAGTGGCGAGGCGTTGGCCGAGATCGCCAACAGCCGGCCAAAGTCCTTGATGCCGCTCGCCGCCAGGGTTTTGATGGCGCCGGCACTCAGGCCATTGACTCGGATGCCGCGCGAACCAATGGCTTCGGCCAGGTAGCGCACCGAGGATTCGAGCGATGCCTTGGCCAGGCCCATGGTGTTGTAACTGGGCACCACCCGCACCCCGCCCAGGTAGGTCAGGGTCAGCAGCGAGGCCTGGGGGGTGAGGTAGGGCAGGGCAGCCTTGGCCATGGCCGGGAAGCTGTAAGCGCTGATGTCGTGGGCAATGCGGAAATTTTCGCGCGTCAGACCGTCCAGAAAGTTACCGGCGATGGCCTCGCGGGGCGCATAGCCGATGCTGTGCACAAAGCCGTCAAAGCTGGGCCAGTGCGCGGACAAGTCATTGAACAGACGCTCAATCTGGGCGTCGTCGGCCACGTCGCAGTCAAAGATCAACTTGGAGTCAAAATCCGCCGCGAACTCGGTGATGCGGTCCTTGAAACGTTCGCCAACATAGCTGAAGGCCAGTTCTGCGCCTTGGGCATGGCAGGCACGGGCAATGCCGTAGGCGATAGAGCGGTTCGACAGCACGCCCGTGATGAGCAGCTTTTTTCCAGTCAGAAAACCCATGATGTCCTCAAGATGTCAGCCCGTATTTGGTGGAGAATTGTCGCATGCGGCGTTTGCTGGTTTTTGCTTTGTCGGTGATGTGCTGTCCGGTTTGGGCATCGCATGGTTACGCCCTGTGGGGCGACCTGAAGTACCCGGCCGATTTTCAGCACTTTGCTTACGTCAACCCGCAGGCCCCCAAAGGCGGCGAGCTGCGCCTGGTCAGCAACCTGCGCGTCTCAACCTTTGACAAATACAACCCGTTCACCATCAAGGGCTCCGCACCGGCCTATCTGTCCGACCTGATGTTTGACTCATTGCTGGCGGGCTCGCTGGATGAGACCGCTTCGGGTTACGGCCTGTTGGCCAGCGATGTCGCGGTCGCGGCGGACGGGCTCAGTGCCACCTTCCGCCTGCGGCCCGAGGCCCGGTTCCACAATGGCGACCCGGTGCTGGCGGCCGATGTCAAACACAGTTTTGACACGCTGATGGGCCCCCACACCTCGCCCTCGTACAAAACGCTGCTGGAGGATGTGGCCGGGGCCGATGTGGTGGACGAGCGCACCGTGCGCTACCGTTTTCGCAAGCCCAACCGCGAACTGCCGTTGCGCGTGGGCGGCCTGCCGGTGTTCAGCCGGCAGTGGGGGGTCGAGAACGGCCGGGCCAAATCGTTTGATCAGGTGGTGACTGATGTGCCCATCGGCAGCGGCCCTTACCGGATCGGCCCAGTGCGCTTCGGCAAGGACATCACCTACGTCCGTGACTCCGCCTATTGGGCCCGAGACCTCAACGTGAAACGCGGCAGCAACAATTTTGAGCGGATCACGGTCAAGATTTACCGCGACAACACGGCCCGGCTCGAAGCCCTCAAAGCGGGTGAGTTCGACCTGATGCGCTTCTTTTCTGCCGGCGACTGGGCGCGCCGCGTCAACGGTCGGCGCTTTGACAGTGGCGAACTCGTCAAGGCCGAGTTCAAGCACCGTCTGCCCTCGGGTTTTCAGAGTTATGTGCTCAACACCCGGCGCGATCGCTTCAAGGACGTGCGGGTGCGGCAGGCGCTGGGTTTGGCACTGGACTACGAGTGGATGAACCGGCAGATGTTTTACAACGCCTACCAGCGGGTCAACGGCCTGTTCGGCAACACCGACTGCCAGGCCAGCGGCGAGCCCGACGCGCAGGAACTGGCCCTGTTGACTCCCTGGCGTGCCGAGATACCCGCAGCCAGCTTTGGCCCCATGACCCAGCCACCACGCACCGACGGCACATCGTCGCTGCGCGGCAACCTGCGCCAGGCGCAGGCGCTGCTCAAGGCGGCCGGTTGGGAGGTGCGTGACGGCCAGTTGCGTAATGCCCAAGGCGAGGTGTTCCGCATCGAGTACCTCGACAGCAACGAGGGCGGGGCGCGCGTGGTCACACCCTGGGCCAGAAACCTGGAAAAACTCGGCATCCAGCTCAATTTTCGGCCGGTCGACTTTGCCTTGTACCAGCAGCGGCTGCAAAAATTTGAGTTTGACATCACCTCACTGGCCTACGGCGGCACGCACAATCCTGGACAGGAATACGCCGACCTGTTTGGTGCCAAGGCTGCCGACATGGAGGACTCGGGCAACCTGTCAGGCATCAAGAGCGCGGCGGTGGACGACCTCATCGGCAAAATGACAGCCGCCAAGTCGCGCGAGGCGCTGCTGCCGGCCTGCCGGGCTTTGGAACGCGTCATCAGCCACAGCCATCTGCTCATTCCGCAGTGGGCGGCTGGCACCCACCGCATGGCCTACAACAGCTGGCGCCTGCAGCGGCCGGCCACGATGCCGCCCTATGCAACGGGCGAGGGCTGGGCCATTGACACCTGGTGGGCGCGCTAGCCATGCTGAGCTACATCCTCAAACGCCTGTTGCTGATGGTGCCGACCCTGCTTGGCGTCTTGCTGCTGACCTTTGTCGTGATCCAGTTCGTCCCCGGCGGACCGGTCGAGCAGTACATGGCCGAGGCTCGGGCCGGCGCTGGTCCCGGTGCCGAGGGGGCAGGCTCCGGCTACCGGGGTGCGCAGGGGGTAGACCCTAAGCGACTGGCGCAAATCAAGGCCCTGTATGGCTTTGACAAACCCGCGCACGAGCGCTTCATCCAGATGCTGGGCCAATTTGCGCGCTTTGACCTCGGCCGGAGCTTTTTTCAGAACAAGGACGTGGCTCAGTTGATCCGCGAGAAGCTGCCGGTGTCGATCAGCCTTGGGCTGTGGACCTTCTTCATCAGCTACCTGATCGCAGTGCCCTTGGGTGTGGCCAAGGCGGTGCGGGCGGGCTCGCGATTCGACCTCATCACCACCGTCCTGGTGCTGTTGGGCTACGCGATTCCGGGCTTCGTCCTGGGCGTGGCCTTGCTGGTGGTGTTTGGCGGGCAATTGCAGTGGTTTCCCCTGCGGGGACTGACCTCCGGCAACTGGGAGGAGTTGCGCTGGCCCGCCCGCGTCGTGGACTACCTGTGGCACATCGTGCTGCCGGTCACGGCCATGGTGCTGGGCAGCTTCGCCGTGACGGCCATGCTGACCAAGAACGCCTTTTTGGAAGAAATCCGCAAGCAATACGTGGTGACGGCCCGTGCCAAAGGCCTGGACGAGCGGCAGGTGCTGTGGAAGCACGTGTTTCGCAACGCCCTGATCCCGATCGTGACCGGCTTTCCGGCGGCCTTCATCGGGGCGTTTTTCACCGGCTCGCTGCTGATCGAAACTCTGTTTTCGCTGGACGGCCTGGGCCTGCTCAGTTACGAGAGCGTGATCCGGCGCGATTACCCGGTGGTGCTGGGCACCCTGTATTTCTTCACGCTGATTGGCCTGGCCACCAAGCTGATCTCCGACCTGTGTTACGTCTGGGTGGACCCCCGTGTCAAGTTCGACTGATACCCTTGCCCCAAAGCTACTGCCGGCTGGCAACTCGCCCACACGGCGAGCCTGGGCCCGCTTCCGGCGTAACCGGCTGGGTTACTGGAGCCTGATGGCCTTCGTCGCCATGGTGCTGCTGAGCCTGGCAGCCGAACTGATTTCTAACGACCGGCCCTTGCTGGTGCGCTACCAGGGCAGCCTGTACGTGCCAGTGCTGCAGAACTACCCGGAGACGGTGTTTGGCGGCGATTTCCAGACACCCACCGATTACCTGGACCCTTTCATTCGGCAGCGACTGGCCGAGCCCGGCAACTGGGCCATCTATGCGCCCAACCCCTATGGCCCCAAGACCCTGAACTACTTTGCCAGGGCGCCCAACCCCTCAGCGCCCAGCCGGGACAACTGGTTGGGTACGGACGACCGGGGTCGAGACCTGCTGGCGCAGCTGATTTACGGTTTTCGCGTCAGCGTCCTGTTTGCGCTGGCACTGACGGTGACCGGGGTGGTGCTGGGTGTGCTGACCGGCGCCATTCAGGGGTTTTTCGGTGGCAAGATCGACCTGGCCTTCCAGCGCTTCATTGAGATTTGGGGCTCCATGCCCGAGCTTTACCTGCTGATCATTTTCAGCGCCGTGTTCGCACCCAGTGTGGCGCTGTTGCTGGTGTTGCTCAGCCTGTTCGGCTGGATGGGTTTGTCGGACTACGTGCGCGCCGAATTTCTGCGCAACCGGCAGCTGGACTACGTGCGCGCCGCCCGTGCGCTGGGGGTCGGCAACTGGCAGATCATCAAGCGCCATGTCCTGCCCAACAGCCTGACACCCGTGGTGACCTTTTTGCCGTTTCGCATGAGCGGTGCGATTCTGGCGCTGACATCGCTCGATTTTCTGGGCTTGGGCGTGCCACCTGGCACCCCCTCTTTGGGCGAGCTGCTGTCGCAGGGCAAAAACAACATCGACGCCTGGTGGATTTCGCTGTCCACCTTTGCCGTGCTGGTGCTGACACTGCTGCTACTCACCTTCATGGGCGATGCACTGCGTGACGCGCTCGACCCGCGCAAGGCCGAGTCATGAGCGAGCCCTTGCTGACGGTATCGGATTTGCGCGTGGCCTTTGCGGGCCGCGAGGCGGTGCATGGCATTGGTTTTTCGATCGAGCCCGGCGAAAAACTGGCTCTGGTCGGTGAGTCGGGTTCTGGAAAGACCGTCACCGCATTGAGTTTGTTGCGTCTGGCTCAGAACGCGGTGGTGAGCGGCCAGGCACTCTTTGGCGGCCAGGACCTGCTGTCCATGCCGGAGCAGACGCTGCGCGGCCTGCGCGGGCAAGACATCGCCATGATCTTTCAGGAGCCCATGACGGCCCTCAACCCGCTGCTGACCGTGGGTGAGCAGATCGCTGAGGTTCTGCAACTAAAAATGGGCTTAAGCCGCGCCCAGTCTTGGGATAAAGCTATCACAATGATAGCGGAAACCGGGATTGACGATGCGCCTCGGCGGGCCAGCGCCTACCCACACCAACTCAGTGGAGGCCAGCGGCAGCGGGCCATGATCGCCATGGCGCTCGCCTGTCAGCCCCGCTTGCTGCTGGCTGACGAACCCACCACCGCGCTCGATGTCAGCCTGCGCGGCCAAATTCTTGACCTTATCTCAGGTTTCCAGCGGCGCAATGGCATGGCCGTGCTGATGATCACCCACGATCTGAACCTGGTGCAGCGATTTGCCGACCGCATTTTAGTGATGGAGAACGGCCATGTCGTGGAGCAGGGGCCGGTCGATGAGGTGTTTGCCCGGCCTGTTCACCTCTACACGCGGCGCCTGATTGACAGCCGGCCAATGCGGGACCCGGCGGAATTGCCAACCGCTGCGGAGCCGACGGTGGTCATGCAAGCCAGTGGCTTGCGGGTGGGGTACGCTGTGCGGCGCTCGGGGTTGGCGGGCTGGTTTGGCAAGGGCGAATTTGTGGCGCTGCAGGGTGCTGATTTCACTGTGCAGGCGGGCCGGACCCTGGGTGTCATTGGCGAGTCTGGCTCTGGTAAATCAACCCTGGCGCTGGCCAGCCTGGGCCTGCTGCCGAGCAGGGGGGCTTTGCGGGTGGGTGAACTGGCCTGGGGCGTCACTGCGATGCAGAACCAACGCATGCGGCGCACGGTTCAGGTGGTGTTCCAGGATCCTTTTTCGTCGCTGTCCCCGCGCTTGACGGTCGAGGAGATCGTGGGCGAGGGCCTGCTGGTGCATGAGCCAGGTTTGTCTGCCGCACAGCGGCGCGAGCAAGTGTTGCTGGCACTGCAGGATGTGGGGTTGACGGCGGCCGGCGATGATCAGGGCGTTCTGCAGCGCTACCCCCATGAGTTCTCTGGCGGACAGCGCCAGCGGCTGGCCATCGCACGCGCATTGATTGTCCGTCCCGGCATACTGGTGCTGGACGAGCCCACCAGCGCGCTGGATGTCACCATCCAGAAACAGGTGTTGGGCCTGTTGCAGCGCCTGCAGCGCGAGCGGGGCCTGAGTTACCTGCTGATCACCCACGATGTCGATGTCATCCGCGCCATGGCGCACCACGTGCTGGTCATGAAAGACGGGCAGGTGGTGGAATCCGGCTCGCTCGCCGACGTGCTGCAAAATCCGGCCCAGGCCTATACCCGTCAACTGCTCTGCGCCGCTGCATAAAACCTTGCAAATCAAGGGCCTGGACCAGACTTTAAGAGTACAATCCAATATTCACGGCCAAGCGGGCGGGTAACAACCGCCCGTTTTTTTTGGCCTGTCTTTTTTGTTGAGCAGCCCCGACCACACGTGACCCTGAAGGACATTGTTGAACAAACCGTAGCCGGCCTGAGCTATGACCTGGTGGACCTTGAGCGTTCTGCGGGCGGTTTGCTGCGGATCACGATTGATCTTCCCTGGTCTGGCGTGCCAGCCATGGTGGAAGGGGACCGGTTTGTGACGGTGGAAGACTGCGAGAAGGTGAACCGGCAACTGCAGTTTGCACTTGAGGTTGACGGCATCGAATACCGTCGTCTCGAAGTGTCGTCACCTGGCATTGACCGGCCACTGCGGCACGAGCAGGATTTTGAACGGTTTGTCGGCACCGTGATCGACATCACGCTCAAGGCCCCCATGGGGGCTGCGGCACAGGGGCAGGTGAACGCCAACCGAAAGAAGTTCCGTGGCACGCTAGAGCGCCAGACCGGTGAAGGCGCGCCAGGTTGGCAGGTCGTGTGGCGGGACGAGCCGGCGGTCAAGCCGGGCCAAAAGGTCAGCCGCAAGCGTGTGCCGGCGCCCTTGCAGGCACTAGGCTTCACGCTGGATGAATTGCGAGAGGCGCGTTTGGCGCCCATTGTAAGTTTCAAGGGCCGTGGTCTTGCAGCGGATGACGCTGAAGCCAATGGCGAAATCGGATCGAGTTGACACAGGAGAGTTTGGGCATGAATCGCGAAATGTTGATGCTGGTGGATGCCATTTCACGTGAAAAAAACGTGGAGCGGGATGTCGTTTTCGGCGCTGTTGAAGCGGCCATGGCGCAGGCCACCAAAAAACTGTACACGGGTGACGTCGACATCCGGGTGTCGGTCGACCGCGACAGCGGCATCTTCGAGACCTTCCGTCGCTGGCATGTGGTGCCCGACGAGGCGGGCCTGCAACTTCCCGACCAGGAAATCCTGCTGTTTGAAGCCAAGGAGCAGATTGCCGATGTGGAGGTTGACGAGTACATCGAAGAGACTGTTCCCTCAGTGCCCATCGGCCGGATTGGTGCGATGGCGGCCAAGCAGGTGATCCTGCAGAAAATACGGGACGCTGAGCGCGAAATGCTGCTCAATGACTTCATGTCCCGCGGCGACAAGATCTTTGTCGGAACGGTCAAGCGCATGGACAAGGGCGACATCATTGTCGAAAGCGGCCGGGTGGAAGGGCGCTTGCGCCGGGGTGAAATGATCCCCAAAGAAAACTTGCGTACCGGTGACAGGGTTCGCGCCATGATCATGGAGGTGGATTTGACGCTGCGTGGCGCGCCCATCATCCTGTCCCGCTCGGCGCCTGAGTTCATGACCGAGTTGTTCCGGCAGGAAGTGCCCGAAATCGAGCAGGGCCTGCTGGAGATCAAATCCTGCGCCCGCGACGCCGGATCGCGCGCCAAGATCGCGGTCGTGTCGCACGACAAGCGGGTTGACCCGATAGGCACTTGCGTCGGCGTGCGTGGCACCCGTGTCAATGGGGTCACCAACGAACTCGCCGGGGAGCGCGTCGACATTGTGCTGTGGAGTGACGATCCTGCGCAATTCGTGATCGGTGCCCTGGCACCCGCCAATGTGTCGTCCATCGTGGTGGACGAAGAACGCCACGCCATGGATGTGGTGGTGGACGAGGAAAATCTGGCCATCGCGATCGGTCGGGGCGGCCAGAACGTGCGTCTGGCCTCAGAGTTGACCGGCTGGAAGATCAACATCCTGGATGCGGCCGAATCCGCGCAGAAACAAGCCAACGAGATGGACTCGGGACGCAAGCTGTTCATGGAGAAACTCGACGTCGACGAAGAGATTGCTGACATGCTGATCGCCGAAGGCTTCACCAGCCTCGAGCAGGTGGCCTACGTGCCGCTCGAAGAAATGCTGGAAATCGAAAGCTTCGACGAGGACACGGTCAATGAGCTGCGTACCCGCGCCAAGGATGCGTTGCTGACGATGGAAATCGCCCGCGAGGAAAGCGTGGAAGAGGTCTCTCAGGACCTGCGCGACCTGGAGGGCCTGACGCCTGAATTGATCGCCAAGCTGGCGGTGGGCGGCGTGCACACCCGCGATGATCTGGCCGACCTCGCCATCGACGAGTTGACCGACATCACGGGTCAATCCGCCGATGAGGCTCGGACCCTGATCATGAAGGCACGCGAGCATTGGTTCGCAGCCGAAGCCGCATCCCAAGCATGAAGCCGATGCCATGAATACATAGTTTCAGTGATGGCTGGCATGGGTCCGCGAGACCCGTCCAGCCGAAATAAAGGTTACACAAGAAATGTCCAGTACGACCGTCGCCGAGTTTGCCACCGAACTCAAAAAATCCACCGAGACGCTGCTTGAGCAACTGAAGTCGGCGGGAGTTGCCAAGTTGGCTGCTTCAGACAGCCTGACCGAGGCAGACAAGCAGCGCTTGTTGGGCTTTCTGCAGGCCAGCCACGGCACGGCGAGTGCCGAACGTAAAAAAATCACGCTGGTGAAAAAGTCGACCAGCGAGATCAAGCAGGCTGATTCGACCGGAAAAGCCCGCACCATCCAGGTGGAAGTGCGCAAAAAGCGCACCTTTGTGCGGCGAGACGATGGCACCGATGGACCTCTGGACGGCTCCGCCGCACCGGCCGAGCACGAAGCCCCGGCCCAGCCGCTGATCGACACGGCCGAACTCGCCCGGCGCGAGCAGGAGGCCAGTCGCCAGGCCGAACTGATCCGCCGCCAAGAAGAGGAGTTGCTGCAGCGTCGGCTTGAGCGTGAAGCCCAAGAGGCAGCCCGCGCCCGCGAGGCAGCCGAAGAGGCGCTTCGACGGCAAGCTGCGGAGCAAGCGGCCGCCGAGGCCGCCGCTGAAAAAGCCCGATTGGCAACGCCCGACGCCACCCCGCATGAGATCGTTGACAGTGCGGCGCTCAGGGCGCAGGAAGCCGGTACACGGGCCCAAGCCGCGGCCACGGCCGAACAGGCCGCCCGCGACAAGGCCGCTGGGGAGTCCAAGGCCCGGGCTGATGAGGACGCTGCGAGAGCGGCTGACTTGGGCGACCGCCGCCGCAAGGCCGAGGCCGAGGCTGCTGCCATTCGCCTGATGATGTCAGCGCCCGCCAAGAAGCCGGTGCCGGTGAAGCCGCCCGAAGAAGTCAAACCGGTACCCAAACCAGGATCACCCGAGGCCGCCAAGGCCGCCGCACTCAAGGGGACCTTGCACAAACCTGCAGCCGGTACGGTTGCGGCTAAGCCGGCCAAGCCGGGTGCGCCCGGCACCGCCACGACCACAACGGGTGCCGGCAAGGAAATCAAATCGGCCAAGCTGTCGAGCAGCTGGGCCGGGGACCCCGCCAAGAAAAAGGCGATTCCAACCCGTGGTGACACTGGCGCCGGAGCAGGGCGTTCGAGCAACTGGCGTGGTGGACCGCGGGGTCGGCGCTCCGGCAATGATCGCGATCGTGACGACCACGGCATGTCGGCGGCGCCCACCGAAGTGCGTGTGATTGAGGTCCATGTGCCCGAGACCATCACGGTGGCCGAGTTGGCGCACAAGATGGCTGTCAAAGCATCGGAAGTGATCAAGCACCTGATGAAGCTGGGTCAGATGGTCACCATCAACCAGCCACTGGATCAGGATACGGCCATGATTGTGGTTGAGGAGATGGGCCACAAAGCCATCATTGCAGCGCTGGATGACCCTGAGGCCTTTACCGCCGACGAGGTCCTGCAGCAGCAGTCCGAGTTCCTGCCCCGCGCCCCGGTGGTGACCGTGATGGGTCACGTCGACCATGGCAAGACATCTCTGTTGGATTACATCCGGCGTGCCAAGGTGGCCTCGGGCGAGGCCGGTGGCATCACGCAGCACATTGGTGCCTACCACGTTGAGACGCCGCGTGGCATGGTTTCTTTCCTTGACACCCCAGGCCACGAGGCCTTCACAGCCATGCGTGCCCGCGGCGCCAAGGCGACCGACATCGTGATTCTGGTGGTGGCAGCGGACGACGGCGTGATGCCGCAAACCCGCGAAGCCATCAAGCACGCGAAGGCGGCCGGCGTGCCGATCGTCGTGGCCATCAACAAAATTGACAAGCCCGACGCCAACACCGAGCGCGTCAAGAACGAGCTGGTGGTTGAAGAAGTCGTGCCTGAAGAGTTCGGTGGCGAATCGCCCTTCGTGCCGGTCTCGGCCAAAACCGGCGAGGGTATTGACAACCTGCTGGAGCAGGTGCTGTTGCAGGCCGAGGTGCTGGAGTTGCGTGCGCCGGTGGATGCCATGGCCAAGGGCCTGGTGATCGAGGCCGAACTCGACAAGGGGCGTGGTCCTGTGGCCACCGTGCTGGTGCAGTCTGGCACCCTCAAGACCGGCGACATCGTGCTGGCCGGCTCCACCTATGGCCGCGTGCGTGCCATGCTGGATGAGAACGGCAAGACCATCAAAACCGCCGGCCCGTCGATCCCGGTGGAAATCCAGGGCCTGACCGATGTGCCGCAAGCCGGCGACGAGTTCATGGTGATGTCCGACGAGCGGCGTGCCCGCGAAATCGCCACCTACCGTGCTGGTAAGTTCCGCAACACCAAGCTGGCCAAGCAACAGGCCGCCAAGCTGGAGAACATGTTCACCGACATGACGGCGGGCGAGATCAAACTGGTGCCCATCATCGTCAAGGCCGATGTTCAAGGCTCTCAAGAAGCGCTGGCGCAGTCTTTGCTCAAGCTCTCCACAGAGGAAGTCAAGGTGCAATTGGTGTACGCGGCCGTGGGCGGCATCAGCGAGTCGGATGTGAATTTGGCGATCGCCTCCAAGGCGGTCATCATCGGCTTCAACACCCGCGCCGATGCGGGCGCCCGCAAGCTGGCTGAAAACAACGGTGTGGACATTCGGTACTACAACATCATTTACGACGCCGTCGATGAATTGAAGGCCGCCATGTCGGGCATGCTGACGCCGGACAAGAAAGAGGAAGTCATCGGTACCGCCGAGATTCGTCAGGTGTTCAAAGTGTCCAAGATCGGCTCGATTGCCGGTTGCATGGTCACCGCTGGCGTGGTGCGCCGCAGTGCGCGTTTACGGCTGTTGCGAAGCAACATGGTGGTGTTCACGGGTGAACTCGAGTCCCTCAAGCGCTTCAAGGATGACGCGCGTGAAGTCAAGGAAGGCTTCGAGTGTGGCCTGAACATCAAGAACTACAACGACATCCAGGAAGGCGATGTGCTGGAGTTCTTTGAGATCCGGGAAGTGGCGCGGACACTGTGACGCAGTTGGCCTGAACCGTGCGCAACAAATCGAACACCCCGAACCGCAGCTTCAAAGTGGCCGATCAGATCCAACGGGATCTGACCGAACTGATTGCCCGCGAACTCAAGGATCCGCGTGTCGGCATGGTCACGATCCAGGGGGTGGAGGTGACGCCCGACTATGCCCATGCCAAGGTTTTTTTCAGCGTGCTGCAGGGCGACACCAAGGCGTGCGAGGAGGGGCTGAACCAGGCTGCAGGCTTTCTCCGCTCGGGCCTGTTCAAACGCTTGCACATCCACACCGTGCCAACCCTGCATTTTGTTTACGACCGAACCACCGAGCAGGCGGCTGACATGAACGCCCTGATTGCGCGGGCCGTCTCGTCTCGGGCCAAAGAGGACTGAAGCCGTGCACGCCAGGCAAGCACGGATCGCCAGGCGCCCCGTGCACGGGGTGCTTTTGCTTGACAAGCCCCTCGGTTTGTCGAGTAACAACGCGCTGCAGAAAGCCAAATGGCTCTTGCAAGCAGAGAAGGCGGGCCATACCGGCACGCTGGACCCTTTAGCCACCGGCGTTTTGCCACTGTGCTTCGGGGCGGCAACCAAGTTCAGCCAGTTGCAACTCGATGCCGACAAAACCTATGAGGCGGTGGCACGACTGGGCGTCAAAACCAGCACGGGCGACGCCGAAGGTGTTGTGACCGACACCCGGCCGGTCCGGGTGACGGATGCTGATCTGGCCGCCGTGACGCAGCGTTTCACTGGGGTCATCCTGCAAACGCCGCCGATGTACAGCGCCCTCAAAAAAGATGGGCGCGCACTTTACGACTATGCACGCGCCGGCCTTGAGGTGGAGCGGGCACCCCGGTCAGTCACGATTTATGAGCTAAATGTGGCGCAAAGTCAAGTCAGCATTGAAGAGTTCACTATAAAAATAGTAGTAAAATGCAGCAAGGGAACCTACATCCGAACCCTGGCAGAAGACATCGGTGAAGCCCTGGGTTGTGGGGCACACCTTGTGGCATTGCGACGCATCGCCACGGGCAGATTTGACGTCTCGCAATGCGTGAGTCTCTCAGCGCTGGAGGCGATGACGCCACAGCAGCGGCTGGCAGTCCTTCTGCCTGTAGATCTGCTGCTGAACCAGCATGCTGCCGTCACACTTGACGCGGAAAATACGGGGCGCTTCCTCAGCGGTATGCGCCGACGCGGCCATTGGCCGGACGCAGACCCGGTGGTGGTCTACGCTGACGTGCCGCCGACCCTGCTGGGAACTGGCCACATCAAAGCCGGTGAGCTGATTCCGGGGCGCCTGCTGAGCCCCATTGACATCCGGCAAATGGCTGAACAGGCCATGCCGCGAGCCGCTGACCCAAAGATTGAGATTAACGAGAAGGTGAACCATGAGTAACAAGCAAATCCGAAACATCGCCATCATTGCCCACGTGGACCATGGCAAGACCACCATGGTCGACCAACTGTTGCGCCAGTCCGGCACCTTTGCCGAACACGAAAAAGTCGTCGACACGGTGATGGACAACAATGCCATCGAAAAAGAGCGTGGCATCACCATTCTGGCCAAGAACTGCGCTGTCACCTGGCAGGGCACACACATCAACATCGTGGACACGCCGGGCCACGCCGACTTCGGCGGCGAGGTGGAGCGTGCGCTGAGCATGGTCGACGGGGTGGTGTTGCTGATCGATGCGCAAGAAGGCCCCATGCCTCAGACCCGCTTCGTCACCAAAAAGGCGCTTGCGCTGGGCCTCAAGCCGATTCTGGTGGTCAACAAAGTGGATAAGCCAGGGGCGCGACCGGACTACGTGGTCAATGCCGCGTTTGACCTGTTCGACAAGCTGGGCGCCACCGACGAGCAGCTCGACTTCCCCGTGGTCTATGCCTCAGGTATCAACGGCTGGTCTTCCATGGAGGAAGGCAAACCCGGCGAACAATGGGGGCCGGACATGTCGGCGCTGTTCAACACCGTGCTGAGCCACGTGCCGGCGCAAAAAGGCGACCCGGCGGCAGCGCTACAGCTGCAAATCTCGGCGCTCGATTTCTCGACCTTTGTCGGTCGCATCGGTGTCGGTCGCATCAGCGCCGGCACGATCCGACCCCAGATGGACGTGCTGGTGATGGAGGGGCCTGATGGCCGCACTGTCAAGGGCCGCATCAACCAGGTGCTGACTTTCCAGGGCCTGGAGCGTGTGCAGACGATGGAGGCGGGCCCCGGCGAAATCGTGCTGATCAACGGGCTGTCCGACATTGGCATCGGCGTGACCATCACCGACCCGCTCAAACCCTCTCCGCTGCCCATGCTCAAGGTCGATGAACCGACCCTGACCATGAACTTCTGCGTCAACACCTCGCCGCTGGCCGGTCGTGAGGGCAAATATGTGACCAGCCGTCAAATCTGGGACCGGCTGCAAAAAGAGTTGCAGCACAACGTGGCCCTGCGGGTGAAGGAAACCAGCGAGGAGGGCATTTTCGAGGTGATGGGGCGAGGCGAATTGCACCTCACGATCTTGTTGGAAAACATGCGGCGCGAAGGCTATGAACTGGCCGTCTCCAAGCCGCGCGTTGTGTACAAGCTGGTCGACGGTGAAAAGCACGAACCGATCGAGATGGTCACGGTGGACATCGAAGACCAGCACCAGGGTGGTGTCATGCAGGCTTTGGGCGAGCGCAAGGGCGATCTGGTCAACATGGAACCCGATGGCCGCGGCCGCGTGCGACTGGAGTACCGCATTCCGGCGCGAGGCCTGATCGGCTTCACCAATGAGTTCCTGAACCTGACACGTGGCTCAGGGCTGATTGCCAATATTTTTGACCGCTATGAGCCGTTCAAGGGCGACATCGGCAGTCGCAAGAACGGCGTGCTGATCTCCATGGACGAGGGCGAGATCTTCACCTACGCCCTGGGCAAGCTCGATGACCGGGGCCGCATGTTTGTGCGGCCGAACGATCCCGTTTATGAGGGCATGATTGTGGGTATCCACAACCGTGACAACGACCTTGTGGTCAATGCGACGCGCACCAAGCAGCTGACCAATTTCCGGGTCAGCGGCAAGGAAGACGCCATCAAGATCACGCCGCCCATCATGCTGACGCTCGAGTACGGCGTCGAGTTCATCGATGACGATGAGCTGGTCGAAATCACGCCCAAGTCTGTCCGACTGCGCAAACGCTACCTGAAGGAACATGAGCGCAAAAAGGCCGGGCGCGAAGCGCTTTAAGCGGGACGCGTCTTGTCGGGCACAGCCTAGAGCCCGCCCAAGCGTCGGGCCTCACGAGCCCGACTACTCGGTCAGACCACGCAGCGCGGCGCTGCGACGGCGCAGCATCTCGAGCACCAGCAACATGATGATCGCAAAGATGATCAAGACGAAGGCTGCCGCCAAAATGGTGGGCGAGAGTTGTTCACGTAGGCCGGTCCACATCTGACGCGGCAAGGTGGTTTGCCCTGGACCGCCCAGGAACAGCACCACCACCACCTCGTCAAACGAGGTGGCAAAGGCAAACAGCGCACCCGACAAGACGCCGGGCCAGACGATGGGCAACATCACGCGCCGAAACGCGGTCAACGGAGAGGCACCCAAGCCACGTGCGGCGCGCAACAACCCCAAATCAAAGCCGGCCAAGGTGGCACTGACCGTGATCACCACAAATGGCACCCCAAGCACGGCATGCACCATCACAATGCCCAGCAGGTTGTTGGCAATCCCAAGACGAGAGAAAAAGAAATAGGCACCCACCGCCAGCACCACGACCGGAACAATCATGGGCGACACCAGCAACGCCATGATCAGCCTCTTGCCGGGCAAGTTGCGGTGGTTCAGACCCACAGCGGCCAGCGTGCCGAGCAGCGTGGCGATCAAAGTGGCCAATGTGGCTGTCAGCAAGCTGTTGCGGATCGCGGCCATCCACACCGGGTTACCGAACAGCTCCCGGAACCAGCGCAGGCTGTATTGGCGCACCGGAAAGTTGAAATAGGGTTCGTTGTTGAAAGCCAGCGGTACCACCACCAGCACCGGCGCGATCAGGTAAACCAGGATGGCCGCACAACCCAGCCAGAGCGCCCAGTGACCGGCGCGCTGCAGGGGGGTGGTGTAGGGTGGGAATTGCATCAACCCAGCCTCGCATTGCCGACACCAGCGACGCGGTCGTAGGCCCAGTACAAAATCAGCACGGCAGCGAGCAGAATGCTCGACAGTGCCGACGCCAGGCCCCAATTCAGGGAGCGCCCGATGTTGTCGGCGACAAAATGGCTGATCAGCTGGTCTGTCGCTCCGCCGACCAAAGCCGGCGTGATGTAGTAGCCCAGTGACAGGATGAAAACCAGCAAAGCACCGGCACTCAGGCCAGGCACGCACTGCGGCAGGTAGACCCGCCAGAACGCCAAGCCAGGACCGGCACCCAGCGAGCGCGCGGCGCGTACATAAGACGGCGGTATCTGGCGCATAACCGAATACAGGGGCAGGATGGTGAACGGCAACAGGATGTGGGTCATGGCCACGACCACCCCGAACCGATTGAAGATCAGGGGCAATGGCTCGGCGATGATGCCCAGCGACTGCAGCAAGCTGTTGACCACCCCCTCTTTTTGCAGCACCACCACCCAGGCGGTGGTCCGCACCAGCAGTGAGGTCCAGAACGGCAACAGGACCAGGATCAGCAGCATATTGGCCGTCTTGTCCTTCAGGTGAGCCAGCAAATAAGCCATCGGGAAGCCCAGCGCCAGACAGGCCAGAGTCACGGTGAGCGCGACGCCCAGGGTGCGCAGGTAGATGGCCACATGGATGCGCTGCTCCTCGCTTTGCAGCACCACCTGGCCGTCGCTCTGGCGCTTCATGTCGATGGCCGACAGAAAAAACAGGCTGTGCTCCGCTGACGACAGGTTGCGGATCGTGCCCCAGATGGCGGGCTTGGTCCAGGCCGGATCCGCGGCCTCAAAAAACGGCGTCCATGGGCCCTGCTCCTGCGCACTGACCCGACGCGCTGCGCGCATGAAGACGCTGCGCAGGCCGGTTTCTTCAATGTTGAGCCGACCGCCAATGGGCCCCGACTTCTCTGCGCGCGCAGCCTCTTTGAGGTCTTGCGCCAGTGCCGCGAACACAGGCTCCGGCGGAACCTGCTCACGCGGCCCGTTCCAGTCTGCCAGTGCCTTGAGGGTGCGTGGCAGGCCGTCGGGTACCACGGGGTCGTAGACGCTGTTAAGCAAGACACTGCCCAGTGGCAGCAGAAAGCTCAAAGCAACAAAGACGAACAGCGGCGCGATCAGCGCGTAGGCACGCACGCGTCCGCGCCACTCTGCTTGACGCAGACGCCGGATCAGGTCGGTCTGTTCGCCTTTGTCCACGTCTTACTTCGCCATCCAGGCGCTGAAGCGCTTGTTCAGGTCGTCGCCGTTGTCGGTCCAGAACTTGGCATCGGTCAGCATCGAGCGACCGGCGTGGCCAGCGTTGGGCAGCCAGGCCTTGTTCGGATTCGATGCAGGGATCTTCGCGACCGACGAGGTCCGGGCCGGTGCGTAGGGGATGTACTTCGACTGATCGGCCAGCGGCTGGGTGCTTGTGGAGAAACGCACGAATTCCTGTGCCAGTTCAACGTTCTTGCCGCCCTTGACGATGGCCCACATGTCTGGCACCTGGATTTGACCGTCCCAGACCAGGGCAAAGTCTTTCTTGTCCTTCTGGTTGGCATCAACGATACGGCCGTGGTAGACGCTGGTCATGACCACTTCGCCAGACGCCAGAAGTTGCGGTGGCTGGGCGCCCGCTTTCCACCAGACGATGCTGCTCTTGATCGTGTCGAGTTTCTTGAATGCGCGGTCCACGCCGGCGGGCGTGGCCAGCACTTTGTAGACATCGGCCACAGGCACGCCATCGGCGAGCAAGGCCCACTCCATGTTCACGCTGGGGTTGCTGCGCATGCCGCGCTTGCCAGGGAACTTGGTCAGGTTAAAGAAGTCTTCCAGGGTCTTGGGGCCGTTGGCGCCCAACTTGGCCTTGTCGTAAGCCACCACATTGGCGTACGTGATGTTGGCCACGGCGCAGGGCAGGACCAGGCCGGGACCGAAGTCCTTGGAGGCGGGCGTGCCATCAGCGCCGGGCGGCAGTTTGCTGGCGTCAATTTTTTCGAACAGGCCTTCTTCGCAGCCCTTCATGGCTTCGGCGGGCTCAACGTCGACCAGATCCCACTTGACGTTACCGGTCTTCACCTGCGCGGCGATTTCGGCCAGATCGCCGTTGTAGTCCTGCGACACGACGTTGATCTTCTTCAGGGCGGCGAATGGCTTGTGCATCGACTCGACCTGGCTGACCGTGTAGGCCCCGCCCCAGGAGGTCACGGTCAGGGATTGTTGCGCCGCACTGGTGCCTGGCAGGGTTGCAAGGACGGCGGCACTGGCGACTGCCACTGCGCTCAGTTGATACTTTGTGAACATATGGTTCTCCACATAACAGGAATTACCGCCCTTATTCGCTCCCCAGCGCCCGGCAATCGGCCGCCCGCCAACCCAAGGTCAGCGTGCTGCCAGTGGCCAGCGCCAGGTCGCGTCCATCGTTGGGAAGCGTAACGATGAAATCTTCAAGCCCGCACGCCTTCAGGCGTACGCGCGCATGTCTGCCAAGGTAGGTCACGTCAACCACCTTGCCCTTGACCTGGGTTGTTTCGTTGTCAGGGCTCGGGTTGAGGTGAACCCGCTCTGGTCGGATGGACAGGAGTGTGGCATCGCCAACGCGAAGCGCGCCGGCGGATTGAGCCGCCACCGTGCTGCCGTCGTCGAGCAAAACGCTGCAGCGTTCGCCGTCCATGGCCGCTACCCGCCCTTTGAGTTGGTTGTTTTCGCCAATGAACTGGGCCACAAAGGCATTGATGGGACGCTCGTACAGTGCCGTCGGCGCATCAATCTGCTGAATGCGCCCCTGGTGAAACACCGCCACCCGGTCGGACATGGCCATGGCTTCCGTCTGGTCATGGGTCACATACACCACGGTGAGGCCAAGTTCGTGGTGCAGGCGTTTGATCTCATACTGCAGTTGCTCGCGCAACTGCTTGTCCAGGGCGGAGAGCGGCTCATCCATCAGGACCAGCTTGGGCTCGAACACCAGGGCTCGCGCCACCGCCACCCGCTGCTGCTGGCCACCTGACATCTGTGCCGGGCGACGGCTCTGGAAACCACTCAGTCCAACCTTGTCCAGCGCCTGGTTCACACGATCTGTTGCAGCCGAGCCCTTGACACCCCGCACCGACAAGGGGAATGCCACGTTTTCAGCCACGCTCATGTGCGGAAACAGGGCGTAATTCTGGAACACCATGCCGATGTTGCGTTTTTCGGGGGCGATCGCATTGATGGGCCGGCCGTCCAGGTAAATTTCACCGGAGGTGGCGGTCTCGAAGCCCGCCAGCATCATCAAGGTGGTGGTTTTGCCCGAGCCGGATGGCCCCAGAAGGGTCAGGAATTCGCCTTCAACGATGTCCAGGTTGAGGTCGCGAACGACCAGTTGCTTGCCGTCATAGCTTTTCTCGACATGGTCGAAGCGGACAAAGGGTTGGCTCATGGGTGGTCGGCTAACTTGGGTTGACTTCGACAGGCGAAACAGCGGGGCAAATGGTCGGCTCAGGCCGCCGCTGCCATGCCGAATTCGCGGGCGCAGACGCTGGCGAGTTGCCAGAAGTGGTCAATGAAGCTGCGGCGCACCAGCAACTCGAAATCAGGTGAGGCGCTGGTTTGCCAAATGGTGATGCCGACCTTGAAAAAATGAGTACTGGCTGCTTGATCCACATGAAAAACGCTGGGGTGAAAGTCCATAGGGCACCCTTGGGCAAGCAAGTCCCGTGCCGATGGCCCCGCCAGACGCACCACAAAGTAGCCGCTGCTGACATCGGTCACTGCCGCGTGTTGCTGGCCCAGTGCCTCACGCAGGGCTGCCACCAATGCGGCTTGCTCGCCCTGTGGGCCAATGACAAACCAGTCATCCGGCCCCACCCACACCACGCGCAAGCGCGTGTTGGCCACACTGGTGCAGGCCTGCACCGGCAAGGGGAGGCCACAGGCTTGCTGCACCGCCAGCACAAAGGCCGGGTCCTGCGCGTTGCCACGCAGGTTCACGATGGCCAGTTGCTGTTGACCAACCTGCAGAGGTTTGCCATGTTTGGTGGGTGCGAAATGGGGCAGTTGATGAACCTTAGGCATTCTGGCGCTCCGACTTGGGATCGAAAAAGACGGTGGTGCCTACCGTGGCACGCACTGTGCTGCCATTGCTCAGCGCCACTTGCACGGTCTCGCCGCTGCGCTGATGGCCGCCCTTAACCACCGCCATGGCGATGGAACGGCCCAGCGTGGGGCTCAGGTAGCTGGAGGTCACGTGCCCGATCATGGGCACCGGCAATCGGGACAGGTCCGTGGTGTCGGTGATCTGTGCCCCTTCCTTGAGCACGAGTTGCGGGTCGTCGGTCAGCAGGCCAACCAGTTGCTTACGATCAGGCCGCACAGTGTCAGAGCGCGTCAGCGACCTTTTACCCAAAAAGTCTTTGGTCTTGGCAAGCATCGCACCCAGGCCCAGGTCGTTCGGCGTCATCGAGCCATCGGTGTCCTGCCCCACGATGATGTAGCCCTTCTCAGCGCGCAGCACATGCATGGCTTCGGTGCCATAGGGCGTGATGCCGAACTCGGCACCGGCGGCGTGGACGGCTTCCCAGACCTGCAATCCGTCAGCCGCTGGCACATTGACCTCGTAGCTGCGTTCGCCCGAAAAGCTGATGCGCATGACACGGGCCTTGACGCCCGCCACGGTGCCTTCGCGCCAGGACATGAATGGAAAAGACGCATCGTCAAAGTCAATGTCGGTGCACAGCTTGCGCAATACGTCACGACCCTTGCTGCCAACCACCGCCGTAGTGGCCCAGTGATCGGTGACGGTGGTCAGGTAGACCCGCAGATGCGGCCACTCGGTCTGCAGCCAGCGCTCCATCCAGGCCAGCACCCGCGCCGCGCCGCCAGTGGTGGTGTGCATCAGGAAATGGTTTTCTGCCAGCCGCACGGTGACGCCGTCGTCAAACACCATGCCGTTTTCGTCCAGCATCAGACCATACCGGCATTTGCCCACCTCCAGCTTGGACCAGGCGTTGCTGTAAAGCCAGTTCAGCAATACGGCCGCGTCCGGCCCCTGGATGTCGATCTTGCCGAGTGTGGAGGCGTCCAGGGTGCCGACACTGCGGCGCACCGCCAGCACCTCGCGGGCCACGGCGGCGTGCAGGTCTTCGCCAGCCTTCGGGTAGTACCAAGGTCGTTTCCACTGCCCGACATCCTCAAACAGCGCGCCCCGGCTGGCATGCCAGTCATGGATGACCGTGGTGCGAATCGGGTCGAACAGGTCGCCCAGCTCGGCACCGGCGACCAGACCGAAGGTGACTGGCGTGTAGTTGGGCCGGAAAGTGGTGGTGCCCACCTCGGGGATGGTGCGCCCCAGCACCTGGGCGGCAATGCCCATGCCGTTGATGTTGCCGGTCTTGCCCTGGTCCGTGCCAAAGCCCATGGCGGTGTAACGCTTGACGTGCTCGATGGACTCAAAACCCTCGCGCACCGCCAGATGAATGTCACTGGCCCCGACGTCGTTCTGGAAATCGACAAACTTCTTGGGCGCCCGGCTGGTTGGCTTGGGGTGGGGCACCTCCCACAGGGTGCGCAAGGCACCAGTGGCCAGCACTGGCGTGAGCGGCGCTGCCACGCTCGGCGCGGCCAGACCGGCAGCCGCCACTGCGGCCAGGCCGGCGGCGGTGCCGTCCTGGGCACAGTCGGCCAGGTTCATGGGTTGGCGGCAGTTGCCGGCAGAGCGCTGGGCCTGCATTGCAGGGCCCGGCACAAAACAGGCCAATGCGTCGCTCCAGACCACCTTGCTGTTGGACTGGCAATGCAGGTGGATCACCGGGCTGAAGCCGCCCGAGATGGCCAGCAGGTCGCAGGGCAGGGCGGCCGCGCCGCCTTCGAGCTGGCCTTGCCCATCCAGGCGGCGGATGTCCACACGGCGTACAGCCTTGCCACCGCGCGCTTGTACCACCACATGGCCGGCCAGGACCGGCAGGCCGAGGCTGCGCGCCCGCTCGCTGAGTGCGCCATCGGCCACCGCCCGAGCGTCCACCACGGTAACTGAAGCACCAGCCTGGTGCAAGGCCAGCGCCGCGTCGTAGGCGCTGTCGTTGTTGGTGAAGACCACGGCCCGGCGGCCGGGCAACACGGCATAGCGCCGGATGTAGCTTGAGACGGCAGACGCCAGCATCACGCCCGGCAGGTCGTTGTTGGCAAACACCAGCGGACGCTCATGGGCGCCGGTGGCCAGCACCACCTGCTTGGCGCGGACCTTCCACAGCCGCTCGCGCACCGGCGTCACGCCACCTTCGATGTGATCGCCGCGGCGCTCAGCCAGGGTCAAGAAGTTGTGGTCCTGATAGCCAAACACCGTGGTGCGGTTCAGCACCATCACCTCGGGCATGGCGCGCAGCCGGCGCACCGCGTCATCGGCCCAGGCGGCAGCCGGCAGGCCGTCCACCATGGCATCGCTGGACAGCAACCAGCCCCCGGGCTCGGCCTGTTCGTCGGCCAGGATCACGCGCGCCCCCGAGGCGCCAGCGGCCAGCGCAGCGCTCAGGCCCGCTAGCCCACCGCCGGCCACCAGCACATCGCAAAAGGCAAAGCGCTTGTCGTAGTGGTCGGGGTCCGCCTCGCGCGGCGACTCACCCAGGCCGCTGGCCTTGCGAATGTGGTGTTCAAAAAAGTGCCAGGCTTTTTGCGAGGCCATGAAGGTCTTGTAGTAGAAACCAGCCGGCAGAAAACGGGCAAACCAGCCGTTGACACTGCGCAAGTCAAACTCGATGCTGGGCGTGGCATGAATGGCGTTTGCGCTCAGGCCGGCCACCAGTTCCACCTCGGTCATGCGCGCATTGGGCACGGTGCGGGCACCGTCAAACAGCTGCACCAACGCGTTGGGTTCCTCAACGCCGGCACTCAGGATGCCGCGCGGGCGGTGGTATTTCCAGCTTCGCGCCACCAGCGACACGCCGTTGGCCAGCAGCGCCGAGGCCAGTGTGTCACCGGCCAGGCCCTCAAAGTTGCGGCCATTGAAGCTGAAGCGCAGCGGTGCGCTGCGCTGCACGCGGCCGCCCGTACTGAGGCGACGGTTGCCGGCGCTCATACGGGCTCCTTGGCTGGCAGATCGGCCAGGGTGGCCACAGCGGTGGGTGCGGGCTCACCGATTTTCCAGACGGCTTCCAAGCGGTAACTCACTGTGTCGCGCAGGGCGTTGAACCAGCGGCCGCAACCGCTGGCGTGACGCCACTGCTCATGGTGCAGGCCCTTAGGGTTTTTGCGCATAAAGAGGTAGTCGCCCCACTGCGCGTCGCTCAGGGTCTCGGTGTGCAAGGGCCGGGCAATGCCACCCTCGCCGCCGTAGGCATACTCGGTTTCGGCGCGCGCACCGCAATACGGGCATTCAATCAACAGCATGATGGGGTCCGGTTCAGTGTGCCACGGCGGCAGCGCCGTGTTCGTCGATCAGGTGACCGGTGTAGAAGCGGTCCAACGAGAAGGCGGCATTGAGCGCGTGGGGGCGGTCTTGCGCGACCGTGTGCGCCATGGCCCAGCCAGAACCTGGCGTCGCCTTGAAGCCGCCTGTGCCCCAACCGCAGTTGATGTAGAGGCCCTTGACCGGCGTGAGGCTAATGATCGGGCAGGCGTCAGGAGAGACATCCACAATGCCGCCCCACTGCCGATTCATGCGCACCCGCGAGAACAGGGGAAACATTTCCACAATGGCCTGCAGCGTGTGCTCGATCGTCGGGTAGCTGCCGCGCTGGCCGTAACCAGTGTAGGCATCGATGCCAGCGCCAATCACCAAGTCGCCCTTGTCGGACTGGCTGATGTAGGCGTGGATGGCATTGCTCATCACCACATTCGGAAAAATCGGCTTGAGCGCCTCGGAGACCAGGGCCTGCAGCGGGTGACTTTCAATGGGCAGGCGCAAATCGGCCATGCCGGCCACCACGCTGGAGTGGCCCGCGGCCACGATCGCCACCTTGGGCGTCTTGATGAAGCCGCGTGCCGTATCGATGCCCACCACGGCGCCCTGCTCGCGCCGAATGCCGGTCACTTCGCAGTTTTGAATGATGTCCACGCCCAGCGCGTCAGCAGCGCGGGCAAAACCCCAGGCCACCGCGTCATGACGGGCCACACCAGCGCGCCTTTGCAGGGAGGCCCCCAACACGGGATAGCGGGTGTTGAGGTTGATGAAAGGAATCATGTCCTTGATCTGTGCCGGGCTGACCACCTCGGCGTCCACGCCATTGAGCCGGTTGGCGCTGACGCGGCGCTCGATGTCGCGCATGTCCTGCAGGCTATGGCCCAGGTTCATCACCCCACGCTGGCTGAACATCACGTTGTAGTTGATGTCCTGCGACAGGCCCTCCCAGAGCTGCATGGCTTTCTCGTAGAGCGCAGTGGATTCGTCCCACAGGTAGTTCGAGCGGACGATGGTGGTGTTGCGCGCGGTGTTGCCGCCGCCGAGCCAGCCCCGCTCCACCACGGCAATGTTGCGCAGGCCATGTTCTTTGGCGAGGTAATAGGCGGTGGCCAGACCATGGCCGCCAGCCCCAACGACAACCACGTCGTAATCGCGCTTGGGCGCAGGCGAGCGCCAGTGCTTTTGCCAGCCTTCGTGGTACGACAGGCCGTTGCGCAGCAATGACCAGATTGAAAAATGTTGCATGAATTCTTGTCCCGGGATCGCGGATGCAGCGATCGGCTCAAACCTTGATGATATTGTGTGCCGGGCCGTAAGGGAAGGCGGTGAGGTTGCGGTTGCCTTGCGGCGTGATCACCAGGATGTCGTGCTCGCGGTAGCCGCCAGCGCCCGGCAGGCCTTCGGGCAGCATGATCATGGGCTCCATTGAGATCACCATGTTGGGCTCCAGGATGGTGTCGATGTCTTCCCGCAGTTCCAGCCCGGCTTCACGACCGTAATAATGGCTGAGGGTGCCAAACGAGTGACCGTAGCCGAAGGTGCGGTACTGGAGCAGGTCATGCGCTTCGAAAATCTTGTTGAGTTCACGCGCGATGTCGCCACAGCGGGCACCGGGAACCAGCAGTTTCTTGCCCTCGTCGTGCACTTGGCAGTTGACTTCCCACAGGCGCAGGTGTGCGTCCGACGCGTGGCCCAGGAACAGGGTGCGCTCCAGCGCGGTGTAGTAGCCAGAAATCATGGAGAAGCAGTTCAGGCTCAGGATGTCGCCCTGTTGCACTTTGCGCGTGGTGACCGGGTTGTGGGCGCCGTCGGTGTTGACGCCGGACTGAAACCAAGTCCAGGTGTCCATCAGTTCGGTGTGCGGGTAGCGCTTGGCGATTTCGCGCACCATGGCGTTGGTCGACGCCAGAGCCACCTCGTGCTCGGGCACGCCCTCTTTCACCGCAGCCACCAGCGCGGCGCCGCCGATGTCGCAGACCTGCGCGCCATTGGCAATGAACTCGATCTCTTCCGCGCTTTTGACCATGCGCATCGCCATGCAGGCCACGCCGACATCGACAAACTCGACATTGGGCAGGGCATTTTTGAGCATGTTGAGGCGATCCACCGGCAGGTGGTCAAACTCCAGACCGACGCGGCCCTTGTTGGGGATGCAGGCCTGCACGGCGCGGAAATAGTTGCCGCGCTGCCAGTCGGTGTAGGTGAGCATGTCGTCGGCCACGCCTTTGCGCCAGGGCTGGGCGCCGTCGATGTTGGCGGCGATCACCGTGGTCTTGTCGTGCGTCACGGCCAGGCCATAAAAGCGGCCGAACGAGCAGTAAAGGAAATCACTGTAGTAATTGATATTGTGGTACGAGGTGAACAACACCGCGTCCAGCTGCTGCGCCACCATGTGCTTGCGCACCTTGGCCATGCGGTTCGCGTACTCCTGCTCAGAAAAAGTGTTCTGGACTTTCTCGCCGTTGCGCAGGCGGATCAGGCTGGGCATGTTTTCAATCATGGTGGCTCTTTGAGGTGGGGTGGTCAATGACCAGTGACTTTAGGGGCTGTCCCGGCCAGGTTTCTGGGCATTAGCGACGCCAAATATCGCATTTGCGAAAACTCATCCGTCTGTCATCGAGGCATCACGCAACCAGCAACGCCTGCCGTTGCGCCTGCGGGCTGTTGGCATACAGCGCACGGTAGCGGGCAATGAAATGGGCCGTGGAGGCGAAGCCGCAGGCCGCAGCAATGGCCTCGATGCGGCGATTGCTCCGCAACACCATGCGCCGGGCATGGGCCAGGCGCGTCTCCAGGTACTTTTTCGCGGGGCTGGTGAGCAGGTGGTCCCGGAACAGGCGCTCCAGCTGGCGCCTGGATACCTTGAGGTAATCGGCGATCTCGCCAGGGCTTAAGGGTTCCTCGATGTTGCTCTCCATGATTTCCAGCGCTTCCAGCACCAATTCAGGGATGTTGCTGTAGCGGTAACGAAGCGGCAGCGATTGCGTCTCATCCGGGCTGCGCTGGTAGGCCACCAACAGGTCGGACACCTGCTGCGCCAGTTGCCGGTTGCCAGGCGGGCGCCGCAGCACAAAAGTCATCAGGTCCAGCGGGCTCACACCGCCGCTGCAGGTGTAGCGGTCGCGGTCAATTTCGAACAGCCGGTTCGACACCAGCAAATCGGGAAACTCGGCCAGCAAAGTGTCGCGATCCTCCCAATGGATGGTGCACCGGTAACCGTGGAGCAAGCCGGCCTTGGCCAGCACATAGCAGCCGGTGTCGATGCCGCCGAGCACGATGCCCTGCGCAGCCAAGCGACGCAGCCAGCGCGTGATCTCGGCGTAACCCTGCTTCGGGATTGGGTTGGGGCCGATCACAAAAACGGTGTCAAAGCGGCTGCTGTCGCCCATCACCTGGTCGGGCAGCACCCGGATACCGTCACTGGAGGGCACGGCTTCGGCGCTCACGCCAAGCGTCACGTAATCGAACACACGCCGGCCCAGCGCCGTGTTGGCCAGTCGCAGCGGATCCACCGCCGAGCTCAGAGCGATCAGCGAAAAATTGGGCAACAACAAAAAACCGAAACGCTGCGCCGGGAGTTCGTCAGGCGGCAGTCTGGAGCCGGCGGAAGTCGTTTGGGCCATGGGTTGATTATCTCGGGCCGTGATATGGCCCAAGGCACAATGCGCGCTCGTTCACTTCTGAAGGCCTGTCATGGCGGATTGTCCGGAGATCATTGCCCAGGTGCAGGGCCGCGTCGGCCTGCTCACCCTGAACCGGCCCAAGGCGCTCAACGCCTTGACGCTGCCCATGGTGCGGGCCCTGACCGAGGCGCTGCAGCGCTGGCACGACGACGCCGCTATCAGCGCGGTGGCCATTCGGGGCATGGGGCGCGATGGCGAGATGGGCAGTTTTTGCGCGGGCGGTGACATTCGTTTCTTTCATCAAGCTGCAAGGGCTGGCAACCCGGAGCTGGAGGACTTTTTCACCGAGGAATATGCCCTCAGCCACCTGATTCACCACTACCCCAAGCCCTACTTGGCCTTCATGGACGGCGTCGTCATGGGCGGCGGCATGGGCATCAGCCAGGGCGCCAGCACCCGCATCGTCACCGCTCGCAGCAAGCTCGGCATGCCGGAGACCCACATCGGCTTGTTCCCCGACGTGGGCGGTGGCTATTTCTTGAGCCGGTTGGCAGGCTCAGCCGGCGAGTGGCTGGCCCTGACCGGGCAGGCGCTGGGTGCTGCCGACGCCATGACTCTGGGCCTGGCTGACGTTTGCCTGGCCGAAGACACTTTGCCGGCGGCCTGGGTGGCGCTGGCGGGGCTGGATTGGACGGGACCGGACCCGCTGGCACCCTGGCTTGCTACATATTATGTAGCTACAACACCAAGCACCACACCGCCCGAAGACCTGATTGATACATTTTTTTCCATGGCGTCGGTGACGGATATTGTGCAAGCCCTGGAGCGCGACGGTGGTGCCTGGGCCAGCCAGACGGCCGCCACTCTGCGCCACCGCTCACCGCTGATGCTGCATGTGGTGCTGGAACAGGTTCGCCGGGCGCGCAGCCTGAGCCTGGCGGATGACCTTCGGCTGGAGCGAGGCCTGGTGCGGCACTGCTTTCACACGGCCCACTTGGGGCGCACCGGCGCGGCCACCGAAACCGTGGAGGGGATTCGTGCGCTGGCGGTCGACAAGGACCATCAGCCGCGCTGGCAGCCGGCCCGCATCGAAGACGTCACCGCTGATATGGTGACCCCTTTTTTTGTGAGCCCCTGGCCGGCGAGTGCGCACCCGCTGCGCGGCCTGGCCTGAGGCGCTTCGCCACTCAGCGGTTGCGGTCCTTCATGGCCCGTTCCACCTCGCGCTTGCCTTCGCGGTCCTTGATGGTGTCGCGCTTGTCGTGTTCGGCCTTGCCTTTGGCCAGGGCGATGTCACATTTCACCTTGCCGGTCTTCCAGTGCAGGTTCAGCGGCACCAGGGTGTAGCCTTTTTGCTCCACCTTGCCAATCAGGCGTTTGATTTCTTCCTTGTGCATCAGCAGCTTTTTGGTGCGGACCTTGTCGGGGCTGATGTGGGTGGAGGCGGTGTTGAGCGGGTTGATCTGCAGCCCGATGACGAACAGCTCGCCATTGCGGATAACCACATAGCCATCGGTCAGTTGCACCTTGCCCTCGCGCAGCGATTTGACTTCCCAGCCCTCCAGCACCAGCCCAGCTTCAAAGCGCTCTTCAAAAAAATAGTTGTACGCGGCCTTCTTGTTGTCGGCAATGCGGGCAGAGGTATCGGGTTTCTTGGCCATGGGGGTGTGTTGGGGGTGACGGAGCCCTGAGCAAGGCTTGTCTAGAATCCCGCGCAGGTTACCATTTTATGAAAACTGTCTCCAAGTCCGTCCTGCTGTGGTACAGCCCTGCCGAAATGTATGCGCTGGTGACGGCCATCGAAGACTATCCCCGCTTTCTGCCCTGGTGCGATCAGTCCCGCCTGCTCAGTGCCGATGCCGCCGGGGTCACCGCCGAGGTCGGTATTGCTATTGGCGGCATCCGGCAAACCTTCACCACCCGCAACCTGCTCACCCCGGACAGCCGGGTTTCCATGAGCCTGGTCAGCGGGCCGTTTTCCCGGCTCGATGGCGAATGGAATTTCCTCCCCGTGGGTGACGGTTCTCAGCGGGCCTGCCGGGTTGAACTCAAGCTGAACTACGGTTTTACCAACGCCACCCTCGGCCGCCTGATCGGCCCGGTGTTTGACAAGATCGCGGGCAGCATGGTGGAGGCCTTCGTCAAAAGGGCGGGGCAGGTGTATGGTGAGTGATGGAACCATTGCCGTCACGGTGCTTTATTCACCCGGCCCCCGGGTGGTGACTGAAGTGGCGCTGCGCCTGACCTTGCCCTGTACGGTGCAGCAGGCTCTGCAGGCCAGCGGGTTTGGGCAGTCGCACCCCGAACTCGATCTGTCGACCTGTCCAGTGGGCGTTTGGGGCCGCAAGGCCGCCCGCGGCCAGCCCCTGCGAGACCGGGACCGGGTAGAGATTTACCGAGCCTTGACCGTTGACCCCAAACTGGCCCGCCGGGAGCGCTTCGCCAGGCAGGGGGCCAGGACGGCCGGGTTATTCGCCAAAAAGCGCCCTGGCAGCAAAGCCGGCTACTGAGGCGGCCGGTACAATCGCCTATTTGGAGCTTTGACATGCGCCTGATCGGCAAAGCGCTCACCTTCGACGATGTGTTGCTGGTGCCAGCTTACTCCCAAGTCCTGCCCAAGGACACCTCGCTTGCCACCCGTTTTTCCCGCAATATCGCGCTGAATCTGCCGCTGGTCTCAGCGGCGATGGACACCGTCACCGAGGCCCGTTTGGCGATTGCCATTGCGCAGGAGGGCGGCATCGGCATCGTTCACAAGAATCTCACGCCGCAGGAGCAGGCCGCCCAAGTGGCCAAGGTCAAACGCTATGAATCCGGCGTGCTGCGCGACCCAGTGGTGATCACCTCCAGCCACACGGTTCGCCAGGTGATGGCGCTGTCAGAGCAGCTCGGCGTGTCGGGCTTCCCGGTTTGCGACGGTGGCAAGGTGGTGGGCATCGTGACCGGGCGTGACCTGCGTTTCGAGACCCGCTACGACCTGCCAGTCAGCGAAATCATGACCCGGCGCGACAAATTGGTCACCGTGCCGGACGGCACCACGCTGGCCGAAGCCAAGGTCTTGCTCAACCAGTACAAGATCGAGCGGCTGCTGGTGGTCAATGATGCCTTTGAGCTCAAGGGCCTGATCACCGTCAAAGACATCACTAAGCAGACCAGCTTCCCCAACGCGGCGCGTGACGCCCAAGGCAAGCTGCGCGTGGGCGCGGCGGTCGGGGTGGGCGAGGGCACCGAGGAGCGGGTTGAGGCCTTGGTGCGCGCCGGTGTCGACGCCATTGTGGTGGACACCGCGCACGGCCATAGCAAGGGCGTGATCGACCGGGTGCGCTGGGTCAAGCAAAACTACCCGCAGATCGACGTGGTGGGCGGCAACATTGCCACCGGTGCCGCAGCCCTGGCCTTGGTGGAGGCGGGTGCCGATGCGGTCAAGGTCGG
>JBAXMQ010000027.1:0-31583 GCA_037134215.1 Betaproteobacteria bacterium | reverse complement strand
GAAACTGGTTGCTGACTTCAAACTCAATGACAGTCAACATGATTTCCCAAGTGGTAGACGTTTGCCGCGTATCGCCAGTCCGGCGAAGCGCAGTGACAAGTGGTTTTGGTCGGGGTGAGAGGATTCGAACCTCCGGCCTCTACGTCCCGAACGTAGCGCTCTACCAGGCTAAGCTACACCCCGATGGCCTTGCTGAAGCGCCGAGAAGGCCGCTTCACCGGCGCAGCGCGGCATTCTATCAAACCCTCGACGGCGGGCAGGCGTGTAACATCAGTCGCTTCACCATGACCGTCTGATGGCCTTGGCCATCTTCACCACCGATGCATTTCATCCGAACTATAGGGGTCCTTGTGTTGGCCTCAAGCCTGTCTGCCTGTGCCGTGGTTGCAGTCGCTGACGCTGCTGTCACAGTGGCTGCCACCGGCGTCAAAGCAGTTGCGACAACCGTCGGCGCTGCGGTGGATGTCGTGACGCCGAGTCCCAAAAAATAGCGCGTGCTTTGTGGGGCCAGGGTCAGGACTGGCGTTGCAACAGTGAGATTGCCAAGGCGATCAGGCAGTCGGCGTGCAGCCCCTTGGCAGTGGCGCGCTTGGAATATCTGGTTTCGATGTCGGTATGATTGCGGCACCATTTTCCGGTGCGATGCGTAGACGGAAAATTGTTCAACACATAACCAACAGGAGTCGCGATGAATATTGAAGTCATATGGAGTTTCTTGTCTACGCAAGGCTTGGACTTTGGGTTAAAGCTACTCGGCGCCTTGGCTGCCTGGGTGATCGGACGCTGGCTGATTGGCATGGCGCTGCGACTTTTGGGCGCGGGCCTGCAAAAGGGCGGCAAGGTGGATCAGACGCTGTCGAACTACCTGACATCCATCATCTCGGTGCTGCTCAACATTGTTCTGATTCTTGCGATTCTGGATATTTTTGGCGTCAAGACCACCTCTTTCGCCGCCCTGCTGGCCGGCGCCGGTCTGGCGATCGGCACTGCTTGGGGCGGCTTGCTCACGCATTTCGCTGCCGGCGTTTTCATGCAGGTGCTGCGCCCCTACAAGGTGGGTGACTTTGTGACCGCTGGTGGAACGACCGGCACCGTCAAGGAACTGGGTCTGTTTGGCACGACATTGATCACGCCTGACAACGTCATCACCATCGTGGGCAACAACACGGTTTTTTCGGGTTCCATCCAAAATTTCAGTTCGCTGTCCCACCGCCGCGTGGATTGCGTTGCCAAAGTAGCAAACGGCGTGGATGTGCTCGACGCGATAGCGCGTTTGAAAACAGCGGTGACCGCCATCCCTAATGTGACATCCAGCCCAGCGCCAGACATAGAAATTTTGCAGTTCACACCGGAGGGGCCTTTGCTGTGCGTGCGACCCTACACCCACACCAACTCCTACTGGCAAGTCTATTTTGATACGAACAAGGCCATCGTGAGCACCTTCGGAGCCGCGGGCTACCCTGTACCGGAAACTCCGGTGGCGCATCGCACGCTGTAAGGGTCGCCCGAGGCGAAATCGTGGTGTGGCACGACAAGCATCGGCGCTGCCATGGATGTCGAGACGCCCAGCCCCCTCCAAAAAAATAGCGCGTGCTTTGTGGGGCCAGTGTCAGGACTGGCGTTGCAGTAGCGAGGTTGCCAAGGCGATCAGGCAATCGGCATGCGGGCCCGCTGGCATTTGTTGTGCAGCCGCTACTGCTCGGACAGCTTCGGCGCCCGCCGCTTGGCGCGCCACCTCCAGCGCGCCGGTGCGGCGCACGATCTCAATCACGGCCCCCAGCTTGTCTTCGCTGCCTTCTTCAATGGCCTGCCGCACCAGCGCCCGCTCTGGCGTCGTGCCGCGTTGCATAGCGGCAATCAGGGGCAGCGTGGCTTTGCCTTCGCGCAGGTCGTCGCCCAGACTCTTGCCCATCACCTCGCTGTCACCGGCGTAGTCCAGCACATCGTCGATGACCTGAAAGGCCGTGCCCAGCGCCTGCCCATAGTCGGCGCAGGCCGCCTCCAGGGCCGGTGAGGCCCCGGCCAGGATGGCGCCCACCCGGGCGCTGGCCTCGAACAGCTTGGCGGTCTTGGAGCGGATGACCTGCAGGTAGCTGGCTTCGTCCAGTTCGGCGTTGTGCATGTTCATCAGTTGCAGCACTTCGCCCTCGGCGATCACGTTGGTGGCGTCGGCCAGCACCGCCATGATGCGCATGTCGCCAGCCTCGACCATCATCTGAAAGGCGCGCGAGTACAAAAAATCACCCACCAGCACACTGGCCGGGTTGCCAAAGGTCTCGTTGGCGGTGGCGTTGCCGCGCCGCAGAGCGGACTCGTCCACCACGTCGTCATGCAGCAGCGTGGCCGTGTGGATGAACTCCACCACAGCCGCCATGCTGAACCGTTGCGGGTCTTGGCAGCCCAGGGCGCCGGCGCTCAGCAGCAGCAGGGCCGGGCGCAAGCGTTTGCCGCCCGCGCCAATGATGTAGCGAGCCACCTGGCCGACCAGCGGCACGCCGGATTCGAGCCTGTGCGTGATCACACGATCGACCTCCAGCATGTCCTGGGCGATCACGGCCAGGGAGGGCGCGGGCGGTGGGGTGGGGTTGACTTGCAAGCTTGGTGACCAATGTTGAGCCCTGATTATAGAAAGCCGCGCCGATGCGCAGCTCGGGCCTGCAGGTGATCAGCCTGGAACCTGGAGGGCCGTGGTATAGTGTTGGGCTCTGTGAAAATCCGTTCCCAGAGAAGATCAAAAGAGGTCATCATGTACGCGGTCATAAAAACCGGTGGCAAACAATACAGAGTTGCTGCAGGCGAAAAAATTAAAGTAGAACAGATTGCTGCGGACGTAGGCCAAGAGATCGTATTCGACCAGGTTCTGGCTGTCGGCAACGGCGCTGAACTGAAGGTGGGTACGCCCTTGGTGTCCGGCGCAACGGTCAGTGTCACGGTATTGGCACATGGCAAGCACGACAAGGTCAGCATCTTCAAGATGCGCCGTCGCAAGCATTACCAAAAACGCCAGGGGCACCGCCAGCAGTTCACTGAACTGCTGATTGGCGCCATTGCGGCATAAGGGGAACAGGTCATGGCACAGAAAAAAGGCGGCGGCTCTACGCGAAATGGGCGCGATTCCAAGCCCAAGATGCTCGGCGTGAAGGCCTTTGGCGGCGAGGCGGTCAGCGCCGGCGCCATCATCGTGCGCCAACGCGGCACCAAATTCCACCCTGGCGTCAACGTTGGCATTGGCAAGGACCACACGCTGTTCGCCCTGGTGGACGGCCACGTGTCGTTTGCCGTCAAGGGTGCACTCAACAAGCACACGGTGAGCATCACCTCGGCTTGAGCTGCGGCAAACCCACCTGCGAGACCCTGCGCACTGCGCGGGGTTTTTCGTTTATAAAGCCCAAGAATCATGAAGTTCGTCGACGAAGCCTTTATTGACATCTCCGCAGGAGATGGCGGGGCCGGTTGCGTCTCGTTCCGGCATGAGAAGTACAAGGAATTCGGCGGCCCCAATGGCGGCGATGGTGGCCGTGGCGGCCACGTCTTTGCCGTGGCTGACCCCAACCTCAACACGCTGGTGGATTACCGTTTTTCGCGCCGGCATGACGCCAAACGCGGCGAGCACGGCATGGGCTCCGACATGTTTGGCGCGGCTGGCGACGACATCACCCTGAAGATGCCAGTCGGCACCATCATCACGGACGCCGAAACCGGCGAGGTGCTGTATGAGATGCTGGTGCCGGGTGAGGTCATCACCATTGCCAAGGGCGGCGATGGAGGCTTTGGTAACCTTCGCTTTAAAAGCGCCATCAACCGGGCGCCGCGTCAGAAGACGCCGGGCTGGCCTGGCGAGAAGAAGAACCTCAAGCTTGAACTCAAGGTGCTGGCCGATGTCGGTCTGCTGGGCCGGCCCAATGCCGGCAAGTCCACCTTGATCACCGCCATCTCCAACGCGCGGCCCCGCATTGCCGACTACCCTTTCACCACGCTCCACCCCAATTTGGGCGTGGTCCGGGTCGGACCCGAGCAGAGTTTTGTGGTGGCAGACCTGCCGGGGCTGATTGAGGGCGCCTCTGAGGGGGCCGGCCTGGGTCACCTGTTTCTGCGCCATCTGCAGCGCACCCGTTTGCTGCTGCACGTGGTTGACCTGGCCCCGTTCGACGAGGGCGTGGACACGGTGGCGCAGGCCAAGGCCATCGTCAACGAACTCAAAAAATACGACCCAGCGCTGTACCAGAAGCCACGCTGGCTGGTGCTCAACAAGTTGGACATGATCCCTCTGGAGCGGCGCGCCGAGGTGGTCAAAGATTTCGTCAAGCGCTTCAAGTTCAAGGGGCCGGTGTTCGAGATCTCGGCCCTGACGCGCGAGGGCTGCGAGGCGCTGATCAAGACCATCTACCAGTACATCAAGTCGCAGCAGGTGGCCGAGCAGGCCCCGGTTGAGATTGACCCGCGCTTCACTGTCGTTGGTGATTGATTCCAATGCTCCTGATTCAATAGCTGCAGAGCCATCATTCATGCGGCTTTGGGACCTCAATGACCACTGATCACACACCCTCTTTGCTGCGCGACGCGCGTCGTATCGTGGTCAAGGTTGGCTCCAGCCTGGTCACCAACGACGGTCGCGGTCTTGACGAGGCCGCCATTGGCGAGTGGTGCCGCCAGCTGTCGCTGCTGGTGCGCGGTGGGCGGGAGCTGATCATGGTCTCCAGCGGCGCCATCGCCGAGGGCATGAAGCGGCTGGGCTGGCGCATCCGGCCGCATGAAATCCACGAGCTGCAGGCTGCCGCAGCCGTGGGCCAGATGGGCCTGGCCCAGATGTACGAGACCAAGCTGCGCGAGCATGGCTTGGGCAGTGCCCAGGTGCTGTTGACGCACGCCGACCTGGCCGACCGCGAGCGCTACCTGAATGCCCGCTCCACCCTGCTGACCCTGCTCAAGCTCGGGGTGGTGCCGGTGATCAACGAAAACGACACCGTGGTCACCGACGAGATCAAGTTTGGCGACAACGACACGCTCGGCGCTTTGGTGGCCAACCTGGTGGAGGCCGATGCGCTGGTGATCCTGACCGACCAGACCGGCCTGTTCACCGCCGATCCGCGCCGCCACCCGGATGCAAAGTTTGTGCATGAGGCCAAGGCGGGCGATCCGGCGCTGGAAGCCATGGCGGGTGGCGCCGGCTCCAGCCTGGGTCGTGGCGGCATGATCACCAAAATTTTGGCGGCCAAACGGGCCGCTGGCTCGGGCGCCTCCACCGTCATCGCCTGGGGCCGCGAGCCCGATGCCCTGCTGCGACTGACGCAAGGCGAAGCCATTGGGACGCTGCTGGTGGCGCAAACGCAAAAAAACCAGGCGCGCAAACAATGGATGGCGGATCACCTGCAACTGCGCGGCGCTGTCATGGTGGACCCCGGCGCCGTGCACCAGTTGCGCGCAGGCGGCAAAAGCCTGCTGCCCATTGGCATGACGGGCGTCGAAGGCGATTTTTCGCGCGGTGACGTGATCGCGGTGCGCGACCCGCAAGGCCTGGAGATTGCCCGAGGCCTGGCCAATTACGCCAGCACCGAGGCCCGGTTGATTTGCCGCAAACCCTCGGCCGAGTTCGAGAAATTGCTCGGCTATGCGGCTGAGCCCGAGATGGTGCACCGTGACAACCTGGTGCTCACCCGCTGAGCGGGCCGGCCAGGTACTGAGTGTTCAGCGTTCCAGCGAGTCCAGCGATGGCCCCTGGGTGAGATCAGCGTCGGTGTCGCTGCGGTCTTGGCGCATGAAGCGCAGCCGCTGCTCCTGGCGCGGCAGGTATCGGGCCAATTCGGTCAGCGCCATTTCATAGACGCCACGTTTGAATTCCACCACCGCCTCCAGAGGCACCCAATAGTCGTTCCAGCGCCAAGCATCAAACTCGGGGTGTTCGGTGGCGCGTAGGTTCAAATCCCAGTCGTGGCCGACCAGTTGCAGCAGGAACCAGATTTGCTTCTGGCCCTTGTAATGGCCGCGTGCGTCGCGGCGGATGTAACGGTCTGGCACCTCGTAACGCAACCAGTCGCGGGTGCGGGCCACGATGCGAACATGCTCCCGCTGGAGCCCGACTTCCTCGTGCAATTCCCGGATCATGGCCTGCTCGGGCGTCTCGCCCCGGTCAATGCCACCCTGCGGAAACTGCCAGGAGTGCGTTCGTATTCGCTTGCCCCAGAACACCTGGTTTTTCTGGTTGAGCAGGACGATGCCGACATTGGGCCGAAAGCCGTCCCGGTCAAGCATAATCAAACCTCAAATTTTCAACTGCTTCCATTATGCACAGCATGCGCTGCGCAGCAAGAGGAAGAGCCCTGAGACGATTGCGATTACCCTGCCATGAAAGCCTCCCGATTCTTCATTTCCACCCAGAAGGAAGCACCCACCGACGCCGAAGTGGTCAGCCACCAGCTGATGATGCGCGCTGGCATGATCAAAAAGCTGGGCGCCGGGATTTACAGCCTGATGCCGCTGGGGCTGCGCGTGGTGCGCAAGGTGGAGGCCATCGTGCGCGAGGAGATGAACCGCGCCGGTGCGGTGGAGCTGGCCATGCCGGTGGTGCAGCCGGCCGAGCTGTGGCAGGAAACAGGCCGCTTTGCCAAGATGGGACCGGAGTTGCTGCGCATCAAGGACCGGCATGACCGCGACTTTGTGGTGCAGCCCACCAGCGAAGAGGTGGTGACCGACATTGCCCGCCAGGAAATTCGCAGCTACAAGCAGCTGCCGCGCAATTTCTACCAAATCCAGACCAAGTTCCGCGACGAGCGCCGGCCCCGCTTTGGACTGATGCGCGGGCGCGAGTTCATCATGAAAGACGCCTACAGCTTTGACCGCGACCAGGCCGGCGCCAAGGCCAGCTATGAGGTCATGGCCCAGGCCTACCGGCGCATTTTTGACCGCTTCGGCCTGACTTACAGGGCCGTTGCGGCCGACAGTGGCGCCATCGGCGGCGACCTGAGCGAAGAGTTCCAGGTGATTGCCGCCACGGGCGAGGACGCCATCGTGTTTTGCCCGGACAGCGATTACGCCGCCAACATGGAAAAAGCCGAGGCCCTGGCGCCTCAAGGCCCTCGCCCGGCGCCGAGCCAGGCCATGACCAAGACCGCTACCCCGGGCAAAAGCACCTGTGCGGATGTGGCCGAGTACCTTCAGGTGCCCCTGCAGCGCACGGTGAAATCCCTGGTCCTGACGACCGAGGACAAAAACGAGGCGGGCGAGGTGGTCAAGCGCCAGGTCTGGCTGCTGATGCTGCGCGGCGACCACGACATGAACGAGGTCAAGGCCAACAAGGTGCCCGGCATGGAGGGTGGCTTCCGCTTTGCCACGCTGGACGAAATTGACGAGCACTTCGGCTGCAAGCCGGGCTATCTGGGCCTGATCAACCTGAAAAAGCCGGTGCGGGTGGTGGCCGACCGGGAAGTCGCTGCCATGAGCGACTGGATTTGCGGCGCCAATGAGGTGGACTACCACATCACCGGTGTCAATTGGGGCCGTGATCTGCCCGAGCCCGACCTGGTGGTGGATTTGCGCAATGTGGTGGCGGGTGATCCATCGCCTGACGGCAAAGGCGCGCTGGCGATCGAGCGCGGCATTGAGATCGGCCATGTGTTCTACCTGGGCACCAAGTACAGCCAGGCCATGAACGCCACCTTTCTGGATGTCAACGGCAAGCCGCAGTTCATGGAAATGGGCTGTTACGGCATTGGCATCACGCGGCTGCCGGCGGCGGCGATTGAGCAGAACCACGACGCGCGCGGCATCATCTGGCCCGATGCCCTAGCGCCGTTCACCGTGGTGCTGTGCCCCATTAGCCCGGACCGCTTCCCCGAGGTCAAGGCCGCGGCTGAGGCCCTGTATGCCGAGTTGCTGGCGATGGGTGTTGACGTTATTCTGGACGACCGCGGCGAACGGCCGGGTGCCATGTTTGCTGATTGGGAGCTGATTGGCGTGCCGCACCGCGTGACCCTGGGCGACCGTGGCTTGAAGACTGGTGAAGTTGAGTACCAACACCGGCGCGATGCGGCGGCCACTGCTGTGCCGCTGGGCGAGATTACCGCCCTGTTGCGGGCCCGACTGACGGTCTGAGCCTCGCCGTGGCTGCGCGCGCTGTCACACGTCGAAACAGCCTCAAAGCCTTGATGGCAGGGCTTGGGCTGCTATCAATCGGGGAGCAAGCCCAGGCCGGCGGTCAGCTGGAGGAGCCGCTGGCCGATGCCGTGCGCACCGCCCTGAGTTCGGCGGTTGCCAATGAGGCGCCGCCGGTGCCCGAGTTTGCGGACGCCGCAGCCCGACTGGGCTACCAGCGCTGGCTTGGTGACGCTGGCGCCCGCCTGATCCGCCAGAAGCCCGACACGCGTGTGCGTCAGGAATTTCTGCAAACCCTGTGGTACGAGAGCCGGCGTGCGGGCCTGGAGCCGGCCTTGGTGCTGGGCCTGGTTCAGGTGGAGAGCAATTTTCGGAAGTTCGCGGTGTCCAGCGCCGGGGCGCGTGGTTATATGCAGGTGATGCCGTTCTGGCCCCGCTTGCTGGGCCATGGTGACAGCAGCGCCCTGTTTCACCTTCAGACCAACCTGCGCTTTGGCTGCGTGATCCTGCGCCATTACCTGGACCGGGAGCAGGGTGATCTGTTTATGGCGCTGGGCCGTTACAACGGCTCGCGCGGCCGGTCAGCTTACCCGACCGCGGTGCTGGGCGCCAAAGGCCGCTGGCTGGTCTGAGTCAGCCCGCAAACAGCCGCAGTTTCAGTCTGCTTTTCCAGTCAGCACCTGCTGCAACTCGCCGCTTTCGTACATCTCCATCATGATGTCCGAGCCGCCGATGAATTCGCCCTTGACGTAGAGCTGCGGGATGGTGGGCCAGTTGCTGTAATCCTTGATGCCGGCGCGTATTTCGGCGTCTTCCAGCACATTCACGGTCTTGACCGCCTTGGGGTCCACGCCGCAGGCTTTCAGAATCTGGATGGCGCGACCGGAAAAGCCGCACTGTGGAAAACTGGCGTTGCCCTTCATGAACAGCAGCACTTCGCTGGATTTGACTAGCTGGTCGATACGTTCTTGGGTGTCACTCATGTCAATGGTCCTTAAATCTCTAAACCGCATTATTTCACCTTGAGGGCGACTTTGCTGCTGGTGACCCTACCGGTCGAAGGGCTGCCCCGGCGAGTGCTCCGGATCCATCCCATCCAGTCAGGCTCGCTGACATTTCAGTTACACCACTGCTGTAAATTTGTCTTTCTCCCGTTCCCGATTGGCGCGTGTGCTGTCCGGTGCGATTTTTTTGAATTGACCCGGGCAGCCATACAGCATGAGTTTTTGGAACAGGGCAGCAGGCGCTGAGCCCATCGAGCCTTCCCAAGCGGTGGTGGGGCTGTATGTCTGGCTGGACTTGGGCTGGACCGAGCATTCCTTGGTCACCAATCGGTTCCTCGTCAAGACGCAAAAGGACGTGGACATCATCCAATCGCTGGCGCTGGATGGGCGGCTTTACGTCTACCCTGCCCAAAGCGAGCGCGCGGCGCCACCGGCGTCCCTGCCCTTGGGCGATGCTGCCAGCGAGGCCCAGGTTCAGGCTACCAATGCCTTGATGGAGGAAGTCAAGCGTCTTGGAAAAGCCAAAAAAGACAAGATGTGGGCTCAAAAAGATGCGACTGCCCGCGCGGCGCGGGCCTGGGAGGCTGCCGCGTCCGGCATTCGAGATGCCTTGGTCAACCTGGCTGGCTCGCCAGCGTCGGAGGGTGAGCATTTGACCCAACTGGCCAGTGACACGGCAGCGATGGTGGCCAGTAGCCAGGACATGCTCTGGCAGCTGGAAGCAGACGGCGTGTCGCAGGGGCAGCAGTTTCACGCCCTCAATGTCATCACCCTGTGTTTGACACTTGGAAAGAAGGCGGGTTTGAACCGCTGGGAGTTGGCTGATCTGGTGATGGCCGCACTGGCGCACGATGCGGGCAAGGCCCAGGTGCCGTCGCATATTCTCCAAAATGCCCACCGCAAGAAGCACGAGGAAGAGTTTTACCGCCAACATGTGCCCTACGGCGTCGATATGGCGAAACTGTCAGGCGCCTTCAGCACGGCCGCCCTGACCATCATTGCCGACCACCATGAAACCCTGGATGGCAAAGGCTGGCCCCAGAAAAAAACCCATTTGGGTCCGGGCGCCAGAATCCTTGGCCTGGTTGACCGCTACGACCGGCTGTGTTCCCCCGAAGCGCTTGGCCGACCGCATCTGATGCCCTCCGAGGCACTTGCCACGCTGTTTGGGCAGGAGTCTGGCAAGTATGACCCGACCCTGCTGGCCCTGCTCGTCAAGCTGCTGGGTGTTTATCCACCCGGCACGGTGGTTCAACTCAACGACGGTACGCTCGCGCTGGTGGTGGCCCCGGGGCCGAAAAGCCTGCAGCCCAAGGTGCTGATTTACAACCCTGATCTGTCCAAAGACGACACGCCTGTGTTGGAACTGGCGGCCGAACCCGATTTGAAAATCATGTCCGGCGTTCGAGCGAGCACCTTGTTGCCGGAGGTCTTGGCTTGGATGTATCCGCAAGGACGACTGTTTCACTGACTCGCGGTTTCACCAAGGTCTGAGACCTGCCCACCACTGCAACGCGCGATGCCAGCCAGGTCCAAGCGGGATTGCACCCGTTTGAAGCCGGCTGCCTTGAGCAGGTGGCATACCTGGCTGGCCTGGTCGTAGCCATGCTCCAGCAACAGCCAGCCGCCGGCTTGCAGGCACCCGGCTGCGCTGGCAATGATGGCGCGCAGGTCTTGCAGGCCGTCTACCCCTGCTGTGAGCGCTTCCAGTGGTTCATAGCGCAGTGCCAGCAGGTGGGGGTCGGTGCTCGCGATATAGGGCGGGTTGGCCACGATCAGTTGGTAGCGTTGCTGAACGCCCACGAGCCAGTGGCCTTGGCTGAAGGCCACGTCGAGTCCGAGCCGCTGGGCATTGCCGCGCGCCACCGCCAGTGCTGCGTCGCTCCGTTCCGAACCCTGCACCTGTAGCTGGGGGCGCTGGGCCTTCAATGCCAGCGCTATGGCGCCGCTGCCGGTGCCCAGGTCCAGCACGCGCCAGGGCTGACTTGAGGCGTCTGAGGTGTGCGGCTTGGCTGGCAAGACCTCAAGGGCCCAGTTCACCAGGGTTTCGGTGTCGGGCCGGGGCACCAGCACCCGGGCGTCGACCTGCAGGTCCAGGCCAAAGAACTCGCGGTGGCCGGTCAGGTAAGCCAGCGGTTCGCCCGCGGCCCGGCGTGCTACCAGAGCCGTAAACCCGACCCGGGCGTCCTCGGACAAGGCGTCGGCGTCATGGGCCAGTAGCCAGGCGCGGTCTTGTCCGGACCGTCCCAGCGCGTGCAACAGCAGCAGCGTCGCGTCCAGCCGGTCCACGCCCTGTTGGCGGGCTTGCTGCAGGGCCGCAGCCAGGGTCTGGGGCGGGGTTGTCTCCGTCATGCGCGGCAGGGTAGGAGCAGGTTCAGAGTCAGAGCGCACTCAGGCGCCCTGACCCAGTTCCAGCGCCGCCAGTTGCTGGGCCGATTCATAGGCCTGCAAAGCCTGCACCACGTCGTCAAGATCACCCTCCATGATGGCCAGCAGCTTGTACAGCGTGAGGTTGATGCGGTGGTCGGTGAGCCGGCCCTGGGGAAAATTGTAGGTGCGGATGCGGTCGCTGCGGTCACCGCTGCCGATCAGGCTCTTGCGTTGGGCGGCGTCGCGCGCCGCCCGCTCCGAACGCTCTTTTTCCTGGATGCGGGCCGACAGCACCTGCAGTGCCTTGGCCTTGTTGCGGTGCTGGCTGCGGTCGTCCTGGCATTCGGCCACGATGCCTGTAGGGATGTGGGTGATGCGTACCGCTGAGTCTGTTTTGTTGATGTGCTGGCCGCCGGCGCCGCTGGCGCGGTAGGTGTCGATGCGCAGGTCAGCCGGGTTGATCTGCACCGCGGTGGCCTCGTCCGGCTCGGGCAGCACCGCCACCGTGCAGGCGCTGGTGTGGATGCGGCCCTGGGTTTCGGTGGCCGGCACACGCTGAACCCGGTGGCCGCCAGACTCGAATTTGAGCGCGCCATAAACCTGGACACCTTCGACGCGCAGCACCAGTTCCTTGTAACCGCCGAGCTCGCTGGGTGACTCGCTGATCACCTCCACCCTCCAGCCCTGTTTGTCGCAGTAGCGGGTGTACATGCGCGCCAGGTCGCCGGCAAAGAGCGCCGATTCGTCACCACCGGTGCCGGCACGGATTTCGACAAAGGCATGGCGCGCGTCGTCCGGGTCCTTGGGCAGCAGCATGCGCTGTAGCTCCGCGTCCAGCACCTGCAGCTCCGCCCGAGCGGCATCAAGCTCTTCCTGCGCCATGCCGACCATCTCGGGGTCGTCGGCCGAGCCGCTCAGCATCTCTTGCGCGCTGGCCTGGTCGGCTTCGCGCTGCTGGTAGCGTACCCAGCGGCCGGCCACCGCGGCCACCTCGGTGTGTTCACGCGACAACACCAAGAACTGCGCCATGTCCTTCATGATGTCTTCGCGCGACAGCAAAAACTCCAGTTCGCCCAGACGGTCGACATAGCGGGCGAGTTGTTGTCGGAAAAACGGTTTCACAGTGGGTGGGCAGGGTGGATGGTCAGCGAGCGTTGGGTGAGCGAATTGGGGCACTCAGGCCTTCAGTTCGGGCAGCGTGGCCAGATGGCCACGGCAGCAAGCTGCGCCGCTAACGCTCGCGCCGCAGAAAGAAATGCTGAATGGCCGAGCTTGCACGCTCGCGTGCCAGCACATCACCGGCGTGCAGTTCGGCCAGGGCCCCGTGCAGCATTTTTTGCGTCAGGCCGCGCGACATCGCCTCCAGCACGGCCTCCACGTTTTCGCCTTTGGCCAGCAGCTTGCGCGCCCGCGCCATTTCTGCGGCCCGCCACTCGTCGGCCTGGGCATTGAGTTGCTGGATCAGCGGCACCGCGTTGCGCTGGTCCACCCAGTGCATGAAGCTTTGAACACCAGCGTCCACAATGGCCTCGGCCTGGGCCACCGCCGCTTGCCGGCTGGCCTGCGCGGTTTGCACCACACTGGCCAGATCGTCCACCGTGTACAGGTAGACATCGCTGAGCGCCTTGACTTCGGGCTCGATGTCGCGCGGCACCGCCAGGTCGACCATGAAGATGGGCCGACGCCGGCGCTGTTTCAGTGCCCGCTCCACCGCACCAAGCCCGATGATGGGCAGCGTGCTGGCGGTGCAACTGACGATGGCGTCAAACTCATGCAAGCGCGTCGGCACCTCGGCCAGGTGCATCACCTCACCGCCAAAGCGGCTGGCCAGTTTTTCGCCGCGCTCGATGGTGCGGTTGGCGATGACCATGCGTTTGGGTGTTTTCGCGGCAAAGTGGGTGGCGCACAGCTCGATCATCTCGCCGGCGCCGACAAACAGGATGTTGACTTTGCCCAGGTCCTCAAACAGCTGTCCTGACAGGCGTACGGCCGCTGCCGCCATGCTGATGGAGTGGGCGCCGATCTCGGTCGAACTGCGCACCTCCTTGGCCACGGCAAAGGAGCGCTGGAACATCTGGCTCAGGGTGCTGCCCAGGGTGCCGGCGGCCTCGGCCGCCCGTACCGCGTCCTTGAACTGGCCCAGAATCTGCGGCTCTCCCAGCACCATCGAGTCAAGCCCGCTGGCGACCCGAAAGGCGTGGCGTGCCGCCAGCCCGTCCTGCATGGTGTAAGCGTGTGAACGCAGGGTGGCGGAGGACACGCCGCCCGACTGAGCCAGCCAGTCCAGCGTGCGCTCCAGCTCGGCTTGTTCGCCGGCGCAGTAGATTTCGGTGCGGTTGCAGGTGGAAATGAGCGCAGCCTCGGGCGGACGCGACAGCGAGCGCCGCAGGGCCAGCAGGGTTGGCTCAATTTGCTCGATTGCAAAGGCGAACCTCCCGCGCAAATCAAGCGGCGCGGTGGTGTGGTTTAGCCCGAGGGCCCAGACTGGCATGCGCGGATTATAAAATCATGCGGTGCCTGTTCCACCTCCCTGCCAGGGCATTGCCGACCATGGGTTTGATCGCCACCCTCAACCACCTGCTGAACTTTGCCGCGCCTGCCATCGGGCTGGCTTTGCTGGTCACGCTGGGGCGACATTTTTTGATGAAAAAAAAGGCCCCAGCCCTTTCGCTGTCTGCACAGTTCGCTATAAATTCAGTAGCGAGTTGCGCTGTGCTGGTGCTGGGCCTGGTGTTGCTGGGGCGTGACGGCAAGATGGCCACTTATGCCGCCATGGCCCTGGCCTGCGCCAGCAGCCAGTGGCTGATGGCGCGGGGCTGGCAGACGTAAGTTCGTCGCCTGGCCCTTATTTGCCAGCCTTGAAGCTGGTGAAGGTGCGGGTTTGCACCCGGCGCGCGTCCTGCGGCAGGGCATCCGGGGCCACCATGGTCTTGGTCGCGGCGGCGTCCAGGAAGATCGACTTGTTCTCAGCCACGTCTTTTTTCACGAACTTCAGTGACGCCGCGTTGGGGTTCGCGTAAAACACTTTGTTGGTCAGAGAGGCGTGCACCTCCGGGCGCAGGATGTAGTTGATGAACAGGTGCGCGTTCTCCACATTCTTGGCGTCTTTGGGGATCGCCAGGGTGTCGAAGAACAGGGTGGCGCCGGTCTTGGGCACCAGCGCCTCGATCACGACCGGCTCTTTGGGCTTGGCCTTGTTTTTGGTCTTGGTGTCGGTCGCACTGGCTGCTTCAGCGGCACGGCTGCGGGCGATGTTGATGTCGCCAGAGAAGCCCATCACCAGGCAGGTGGCGCCGCCCACCATGTCCTCGATGTAGCCCGATGAAGAAAACTTGGTGACAAAGGGCCGGATGGACTTGAGCAGCTTGGCAGCTTCGGCGTAGTCGGCGGCGTCGCGGCTGTAGGGCGGCTTGCCCAGGTAGAGCAGGGCGGCTGGCAGCACCTCAGAAGCGGAGTCGAGCACGCTCACGCCGCAGCTTTTGAGCTTGCTGGTGTACTTGGGGTCAAACAGCAGGCTCCAGGCGTTTTCTGGCATGGGCAGGTCACCCAGCGCCGCTTTCACCTTGTTGACGTTGATGCCGACCGTGACATAGCCCCACAGCCAGTCCACCAGGTAGGCGTTGCCTGGGTCGAGTTTGGCCAGTTGCTCCAGCAGGCCCTTGTCGAGGTTGCCCCAGTTGCTGAGCTTGCTGCGATCGAGCTTTTGCAGCAGCCCACCTTCGATCTGGGTCTTGGCAAAGTGCGAGCCCGGCACCACGATGTCATAACCTGTCTTGCCGGCCACCAGCTTGGCGTGCAGGATTTCGTTGTTGTCATAAGTGTCGTAGCGCACCTTGATGCCGGTTTCTTTCTCGAAATTCTTGATCGTGTCTTCGGCGATGTAGTCCGACCAGTTGTAGATGTTGAGCACCTTGGGGTCGGCAGCCTGTGCACCGGTGCACAGCAGCAGAGCGCCCGCTGCCAAGGCCAGGCCGAGTTGTTGGAGCTTGGAGGTCATGGGAGGCGTCCTTTCGAAAATGGCAGAAATGATAGCAAAGGCGCGGGGATTCAAGCCGGCGCAAACAGGTCCACACGGTCGGTGATGATGGCGTCGGTGCCAAGGTCCAGCAGGCGCTGCGCTGCCCATTCGTCGTTGACGGTGTAGCTCAGGGTTCGAAAGCCCGCACTTTTGGCCTGCTGCACGCTCGACGTATCCCACAGCGCGTGGTTGCAGACCACGGCCACGCAGCCCAGCGTGAGGGCGGTTTCCAGCCAGCCGGTCCATAGCGTGTCGAGCAGCAACCCACGCGGCAGTTCGGGCTGGATGTCGCGCGCGCCGGCCAGGGCTTCGGGCTCGAACGAGGTCAGTAGCGGCGGCACTGTGGCACCGGCCCACAGCCTCGCCGCGTGCTCGGCCACCACCTCACCGGTGCGGTGCGCCAGCCCTGGCGTGGGCTTGATTTCGATGTTCAGAAAAAACCCATTGGCCCGGCAATAGTGGGCGATGTTGGCCAGTGTCGGCAGCGGCTCGCCGGCGTGGGCCCGCGAATGCCAGCTGCCAGCATCGAGTTGGGCCAATGCGCCCCAGGCGTGGTCGCCCCCCACCGCGCTGAGCCCTTGGCCGAACTGCTGCCGCGCGTTGGTGGTGCGGACCAGCGTGGCATCGTGCATCAGGAAGGGCACCTCGTCGGCGCTGAGTTTGACGTCGCATTCAAACATGCGGTAGCCGTGCGCGGCGCCCAGCCTGAAGCTGGCCAGGGTGTTTTCCGGCGCGAGCCGGCCGGCACCGCGGTGTGCCACCCAGCGCGGGTAGGGCCAGTGATCGTTGCTGATGGGGGTCATGGTGTGTCCTTGCGTTGGCCGCTGGCGGCGTCAAACCAGTGAATCTTGCCGGGGCGCGGCTGCACGTTGATGGTTTGCCCCAAGCCGGGTACGGCCTGCGACTCTTCAGTGCGCAGCACCACCACCTCGTCGCCGCCGTGCTGCCAGCGGCCATACACCAGGCGCTCTGCGCCCAGCAGTTCCACGGCCTCGACCGTGAGGGCCCAGCCGCCGGGGCCGATGTCCAGGTGTTCTGGTCGAACGCCGGTGATGGTGCCGGGCCGGGCGTCGGGCGCCTGTTGCAGCAGGTTCATGGGCGGTGAGCCAATGAAGCTGGCCACAAAGGTGGTGGCGGGGCGGTTGTACACCTCCTCGGGCGTGCCGAACTGCTCCATCACCCCGTTGTTCATGACCATCATGCGCTGCGCCAGCGTCATGGCCTCGACCTGGTCATGCGTCACAAAGAGCGAGGTGATGCCCAGCTCGCGGTGTAGCTTCTGGATTTCCAGCCGGGTCTGGGCGCGCAGCTTGGCATCCAGGTTGGACAGGGGTTCGTCAAATAAAAACACTTGCGGCTGGCGCACGATGGCTCGGCCCATGGCCACGCGCTGGCGCTGACCGCCCGAGAGTTCGCGCGGCTTGCGCTGCAAAAACGGGCCGATCTCCAGAATCGCTGCCGCCTTGTCCACCCGCTGCCGGATCTCGGCAGCCGGCACCTTCGCAATCTTCAGGCCGTAGGCCATGTTGTCGAACACGCTCATGTGGGGGTACAGCGCGTAGTTCTGGAACACCATGGCAATGTCGCGCTCGGCGGGCTCCAAGTCATTGACCACCCGAGCGCCAATTCTGATCTCGCCGCCGGTGACTTCTTCGAGTCCGGCCACCATGCGCAACAGCGTGGACTTGCCGCATCCCGACGGCCCGACGATGACCACAAATTCGCCATCAGCAATGTCGGCGTTGACGCCGTGGATCACCTGGTTGGCGGTCTTCCCCACGCCGTAGCGCTTGATGAGTTGTCGGAGATGGATCGATGCCATGTTGAGTTGACCGGTTGCCGGCCTATTTTTCGGTGTCCACCAGGCCCTTGACGAACCATTTTTGCATCAGCATGACCACCATCGCCGGCGGCAGCATGGCCAGCACGGCGGTGGTCATGACCACGTTCCACTCGACCTGGGCATCGCCGCCGCCAATCAAGCGGCGAATGCCCATGACGATGGGGTACATGTCTTCGTTGGTGCTGATCAGCAGCGGCCAGAGGTATTGGTTCCAGCCGTAGATGAATTGAATCACGAACAGGGCCGCGATGCTGGTGCGCGACAGTGGCAAAAGAATGTCCCAAAAAAAACGCATGGGCAAGGCACCATCGATCTTGGCCGCCTCGACCAGTTCGTCGGGGATGGTCATGAAAAACTGTCGGAACAGAAATGTTGCAGTGGCCGAGGCGACGAGTGGGATCGTCAGACCGGCGTAGGTGTTGAGCATGCCAAGGTCGGCAACGACCTGGTACGTCGGCGCGATGCGCACTTCCACTGGCAGCATCAAGGTCACAAAAATGGCCCAGAACACGGCCATACGCCATGGGAAACGGAAATACACGATGGCGAACGCGCTCATCAGGGAGATCACGATTTTTCCGGTTGGTATGACCAAGGCCATGACCAGACTCACCCACAGCATTCGGGAGACTGGAATTTGATTTGCCATCCCGGGCACGTTGCCGCTGAGGATATTGCCGTAGTTGTCCCATGCGTGACGGCCGAACCAGATGGGCACCGGCGACTGCGCCATCTCCTGCCCTGAGTGCGTTGACGCCACCAGCGCAATATAAATCGGGAAGATCACCAAAGCCACCCCGGTCAGCAGCACCAGGTGGGAGACGACTTTGAACCATCGTTGGCGCTGAATCATGTCAGTAATGCACTTTGCGTTCGATGTAGCGGAACTGCACAACCGTCAAGACAACGACGATGGTCATGAGAACCACAGACTGCGCTGCTGAGCCGCCCAAGTCAAGTGCTTTGAACCCATCGAAGTAGAGCTTGTAAACCAGGATGGCCGTGTCTTTGCCTGGCCCGCCCTTGGTGGTGGCATCAACGATACCGAAAGTGTCAAAGAAGGCATAGACCGTATTGACCACCAGCAGGAAAAAAGTTGTCGGTGTCAGCAAGGGCAATTGAATGGTCCAGAACCGGCGCCAAACCCCAGCGCCATCGATGGCGGCTGCCTCGATCAGCGATTTGGGAATACTTTGAAACCCCGCCAAAAAAAACAGAAAGTTGTATGACACCTGTTTCCATACGGCTGTGATCACAATCAGCGCCATCGCGTGGTGGCTGTTGAGCAGTGCATTCCATTCCAGGCCGACCCGGGCCAAAACATAGGCGACCAGGCCCACGGAGGGCGAGAACAAGAATAGCCACAACACCCCGGCCACTGCTGGCGCCACGGCGTAAGGCATGACCAGCAGGGTGCGGTAAGCCCATGCACCGTGACGGACGCGATCGGCAAAAAACGCCAGCATCAAGGACACGCCGATGCCAATACCCGCCACCAGTGCAGAAAAAATGGCTGTGGTTCTGAATGAAGCCAGGTAGCTTTCATCCGCCCAGAGCGCTTTGAAATTGTCCAGTCCGACCCACTCGACAGAGGTGCCGAATGCATCTGATTGTTGGAAGGACTGAACCAGGGCCTGCGCCGCGGGCCAAAAGAAGAACACCAGTATGACGCACGCTTGCGGCGCGATCAAGGCCCAGGGGAGCCACTTGGCATTGAATACGGTCTGCTTTTGCAACGGTTACGCCGGTCTGTGTGGCGCCATGACCCAACGGGGGGCGCCCCCCGTCTGGTCGGTCAGCCTTTCTTGTTGGCTTTTTCGAATTTTTCCAGCTGTTCGTTACCACGCTTGACGATGCTGTCCAAGGCGTCTTTGGCCGATTTTTTACCGGCCCAGACTTGCTCCAACTCTTCATCTTCAATGTTGCGGATTTGCACGTAGTTGCCGAGCCGGATGCCACGCGACTTGTCGGTGGTCTTGCGAATCATTTGATTCACAGACACATCGGTGCCTGGGTTTTGTTTGTAGAAGCCTGATTCCTCGGTCAGCTTGAAGGAAGCCATCGTCACTGGCAGATAGCCGGTCCGCTTGTGGTTGGCAGCCTGGATTTTCGGGTCGGAGAGGTAGTCAAAAAATGCCGCAACACCCTTGTACTCATTGGCTTTTTTACCCGACATCACCCAAAGGCTGGCGCCACCAATCACCGTGTTTTGCGGCGCGCCAGTCACGTCAGGGTAGTAGGGCAGGGTTCCGACGGCGAATTGGAATTTGGCATTTTTCTTCACGCCGGCATAGGCCGCTGAGGAGTTGACGCTCATGGCGCACTCGCCAGACTCAAAAGGTGTACCGGCCGAACTGGCGCGGCCTTTGTAAACAAACAGGCCTTGTTGCGCCATATTGCCCAGATTTTCAATGTGACGGACATGCAGTGGCGAGTTCACGACCAACCGGGCGTCCATGCCCTTCATGCCGTTGCCTTTGGTGGCCAGTTCTGTGTTGTGCCAGGTGGAGAAGCTCTCCAACTGGGTCCAGCCCTGCCAGGCTGTGGTGAAGGGGCACTTGTGGCCGTTGGCCTTCAGTTTTGCGGCCGCCAGAGCGACTTCGGGCCAGGTTTGCGGCAGCTTGTCGGTCGCGATGCCAGCAGCTTTGAACGCGTCCAGATTGACCCAAAAAACAGTGGTGGAGCTGTTGAACGGGAATGACATCATCTGGCCGTTGGGAGCCGTGTAATAGCCCGCCACGGCAGGCACATAGGCCGACGGGTCGAACTTGTAACCAGCGTCACGCATGACTTTTTCAACCGGAACCACCACGCCTTTGGATGCCATCATGGTGGCCGTACCCACCTCAAACACCTGCAGCACGTGGGGTGCGTTGCCAGCCCGGAACGCAGCCACCGCTGCGGCCATGGACTCATCGTAGTTACCCTTGAAGACCGGAACGACCTTGTAATCTTTTTGTTTGCCGTTGAAGTCGTTGGCGATGTCACCCACCCATTCGCCCAGTGCGCCCGACATGGAGTGCCACCATTGAATTTCGGTCTGTGCCAGAGCGGGCAGGCTCAAGGCGCTGGCCATGACAAGCGATGCAATTTTCAGTTTCATGTTGATCCTTAGGCGTAAATCGGTGCACTCTAGTCCTGGCGTGTGACATCTTTGCGACAATAATAAGTCATGGTGATGTTGGCGATGGTTCACCCCCCCGGTGAACCCGACTTGTCGGCGCCCTGAAGTGGGAGGTGTACGAATGCTGCACTGCGGTACCATTTGTCGATGAACGCCCCCCTGCCGATCCAGCACCTGACGGCCGGTGCCCCCGCAGCGCCGCACTCGCAGGAGCGCATTCGGGAAATCCCTTACAACTACACCTCTTTCTCCGACCGCGAAATCGTCATCCGGCTGCTGGGCGCCCGGGCCTGGGATTCGCTGAATCTCTTGCGCGACGAGCGCCGCACCGGCCGCTCGGCCCGCATGCTTTACGAAGTGCTGGGCGACATCTGGGTGGTGCAGCGTAACCCCTATCTGCAGGATGACCTGCTGGACAACCCCAAACGCCGCCGCTTGCTGGTGGACGCCTTGCACCACCGCTTAGGCGAGGTGCAAAAGCGCCGCACCCCTGAGGTGGAGCCCCAGCGTGACGCCTTGGTGGGTGAACTGCTGCAAGCGGCTGACCAGGCTGTGGCGTCTTTTGACGCCGCCTTTGTCGAGGTGGCGGCACTGCGGCGCAAGGCCCAGCGGGCGCTGGCTCGGCTGACCGCGCGTGACAACATCAAGTTTGACGCCCTCAGCCGCGTCTCGCACGTGACCGACGCCACCGACTGGCGCGTGGAGTACCCCTTTGTGGTGCTGACGCCCGACAGCGAGCAGGAAATGGCAGGTCTGGTCAAAGGCTGCATCGAGCTGGGCCTGACCATCATTCCGCGCGGCGGTGGTACCGGCTACACCGGTGGCGTCATCCCGCTCACCTGGAAAAGCGTGGTCATCAACACCGAAAAGCTCGAGGCCATGAGCGAGGTCGAATTTCTACCGATGCCCGGGCTGGCGCAACCGGTGGCCACGGTCTGGACCGAAGCCGGTGTGGTGACCCAGCGCGTGGCCGATGCTGCCGAGCGGGCCGGCCATGTGTTTGCGGTGGACCCGACCTCGGCCGAGGCCTCCTGCATTGGCGGCAATATTGCCATGAACGCCGGCGGCAAAAAGGCGGTGCTCTGGGGCACCGCGCTCGACAACCTGGCCAGCTGGCGCATGGTCACGCCCCAGGCCGAGTGGCTGGAGGTGACGCGCCTGAACCACAACCTGGGCAAGATCCATGACGCCGCCCTGGCCAGTTTTGAGCTGAACTACTTCAAGGCCGACGGCAAAACGCCCTTGCGTACCGAGCGGCTGGACATTCCCGGCCCGTCATTCCGTAAGGAGGGCCTGGGTAAGGACGTGACCGACAAGTTCCTGAGTGGCCTGCCCGGTATCCAAAAGGAAGGCTGTGACGGCTTGATTACCAGCGCACGCTGGATCGTGCACCGCATGCCGGGCCACACCCGTACCGTCTGCCTGGAGTTTTTTGGCAATGCCCGCGACGCCGTGCCCAGCATTGTCGAAATCAAGGACTACATGTTTGCCGAGCAAAAGCGCTCGGGCGTGCTGCTGGCCGGGCTGGAGCATCTGGACGACCGCTACCTCAAGGCGGTGGGTTATGCCACCAAGTCCAAACGCGGTGGCCTGCCCAAGATGGTGCTGGTGGGCGACATTGCCGGTGACGATGCCGACGCCGTAGCCCGCGCCACCTCCGAGGTGGTGCGCATTGCCAATTCGCGCAGCGGCGAGGGCTTTATTGCCGTCAGCCCCGAGGCGCGCAAGAAGTTTTGGCTGGACCGCAAGCGCACCGCCGCCATCTCGCGCCACACCAACGCCTTTAAGATCAATGAAGACGTGGTGATCCCGCTGCCGCGCATGGCCGAGTACACCGACGGCATCGAGCGCATCAACATCGAGCTCAGCCTACGGAACAAGCTGGCGCTGTGCGACGCCCTGACCGAGTTTTTTACCTGTGGCGACCTGCCCCTGGGCCGGCAGGACGACGCCGGCGAAATCCCCTCAGCCGAGCTGCTGGGCGACCGGGTGGCGCAGGCGCTGGCGCTGCTGGCAGAGGTGCGTGCGCTGTGGCAGGGCTGGCTGGACCAGGTGGACGCGCTGTTTCCCCAGCTGCAAGACCACGCGCTGCGCGCCAGCTGGAAAACCCAGCTGCTGGCGCCGCTGCAGCAGATATTTGCCGGGCGCGCGTTTGAGCCGATTCTGAAAGAGTGCATCGCCGTGCACCAGCGCGTGCTCAAGGGTCGGGTCTGGGCCGCGCTGCACATGCACGCTGGCGACGGCAATGTGCACACCAACCTGCCGGTCAACAGCGACGACTACGACATGCTGCAAACCGCGCATGGCGCCGTCAAGCGCATCATGGCGCTGGCCCGCAGCCTGGGCGGGGTGATCTCGGGCGAGCACGGCATTGGCATCACCAAGATGGAGTTTTTGAGCGACGAGGAGCTGCGCCCCTTTGCCGAGTACAAGGCGCGGGTTGACCCGCAGGGCCGCTTCAACCGTGGCAAGTTGCTACGAAATACAGAGCAAACTATTGAATCAGGACAAGGTCTTGAGGCCGATTTGACCCATGCTTACACGCCCAGCTTCGGACTGATGGGGCATGAATCCTTGATCATGCAGCAAAGCGACATCGGCGCCATTGCCGACAGCGTGAAAGACTGCCTGCGCTGCGGCAAATGCAAACCAGTCTGCGCCACCCACGTGCCGCGCGCCAACCTGTTGTACAGCCCGCGCGACAAGATTTTGGCTACCTCGCTGCTGGTGGAGGCTTTTTTGTACGAGGAGCAAACCCGCCGCGGCGTCAGCATCAAACACTGGCAAGAGTTTGAAGACGTGGCCGACCACTGCACCGTGTGCCACAAATGCCTGTCGCCCTGCCCGGTCAACATCGACTTTGGCGATGTCACCATGGCCATGCGCAACCTGCTGCGCAAAATGGGCAAAAAGAGCTTCCGCCCAGCGGGCGCAGCGGCCATGTTCATGCTGAACGCCACCAACCCCGAGACCATCCGACTGGCGCGCTCGGCCATGGTGAACGTGGGCATGAAAGCCCAGCGCCTGGCGCATGACCTGCTCAAGGTGGTGGCGCGCCGGCAAACCGCCACGCCGCCAGCCTCCTTGGGCACGGCGCCGCTGAAGACCCAGGTGATCCACTTTGTCAATAAAAAGCTGCCCGGCGGCCTGCCCAAAAAGACCGCGCGCGCGCTGCTGGACATTGAAGACAAAGACTACGTGCCCATCATTCGCAACCCGCTGACCACCAGCGCCGAGACCGAGGCCGTGTTTTATTTCCCCGGTTGCGGCTCGGAGCGGCTGTTCAGCCAGGTGGGCTTGGCCACCCAGGCCATGCTGTGGCACGCCGGCGTGCAAACCGTGCTGCCGCCGGGCTACCTGTGCTGCGGCTACCCGCAGCGCGGTGCCGGCCAGTTTGACAAGGCCGAAAAACTCATCACCGACAACCGGGTGCTGTTCCACCGCGTGGCCAACACCCTGAATTACCTGGACATCAAGACCGTGGTGGTCAGCTGTGGCACCTGTTTTGACCAGCTGCAGGGCTACGAGTTCGACAAAATCTTCCCAGGCAGCCGCATCATCGACATCCACGAGTACCTGCTGGAGAAAAACATCACCCTGGCCAACGCCGGCGCCTTTTTGTTCCACGACCCCTGCCACAGCCCCATGAAGCAGCAGGAGCCGATCAAAACCGTCAAGGCCTTGCTGGGTGACCAGGTGTTGCAGTCCCAGCGCTGCTGCGGCGAAGCCGGCACGCTGGCGCTGAACCGGCCTGACATCTCGACCCAGGTGCGCTTTCGCAAGGAAGAAGAAATCCGCAAGGGCGAAGCCCAGCTGCGCAGCCAGGGCCTACTGGGCGAACGCGACAACGTCAAGATCCTCACCAGCTGTCCGGCCTGCCTGCAGGGCCTGAGCCGCTTTGGGGACGACCTGCAAAACGGCCTGCTGGAGGCCGACTACATCGTGGTCGAGATGGCCCGCCAGATTCTCGGTGAGCAGTGGCTGCCCAACTACGTACGCGAAGCCAACCAGGGCGGCATCGAACGCGTGCTGGTGTAGACCATGGCCACGGTGCTGTGCGTGTGGGAGCAGGGCGGCAACCTGGGCCACCTGAGCCACCTGCGCCGGCCGATTGAAGCCGCTTTGCAGCTGGGCCACCGGGTGGTGCTGGCTGCGCGCGAGCTGCACCGGGTGCCCGAGGTGCTGGCCGGTTTGCACATCGAGTTGCTGCCCGCGCCTTTCAAGCAACATGTGCAGCCGGCCGACCAAAGCGCTTTTTTGAGTTTTACCCACATCCTGGCGCAGCAATGCTTCTCCAGCGTGGCCGAGCTGGAGATGTACCTGCGGGCTTGGCAGGCTATCTTCGACCTGGTGCAGCCCGATCTGGTGCTGTACGAGCACAGCCCCACCGCACTGATTGCCAGCCACGGCAGGCGCTTCAAAAAGGTGCTGGTGGGCAGTGGTTTCGCCATCCCGCCCCTGCCCGAGCCTGGGGCGCCGTTTGCGCCGTTCAGCACCACCCCCGACACCGGCCCTGTGCGGGCTGGCCTGCTGGCCGACGATGCGCTGGTGCTGGCCCTGGTCAACCAGGCGCTCGCGCGGCTGGGCCTGTCCCCGCTGCCCGACCTGGCGCACATGTACCGCCTGGCGGACGCCGATTTCATGCTGACCTGGCCGGCACTGGATCATTTTGGCGAGCGGCCAGGCCAGCGCTACCTGGGCGCCGAGCCGCTGGCCCGGCATCCGGCGGCCGTTTGGCCGGACGGCCCCGGCCCCCGGGTGTTTGGCTACCTGCAGGCCATGCCGTCGCTGGACGCCTTGCTGCGCTGTCTGCGCTCGGCCGGCGTCTGTGCTTTGTTGTTTGTGCGTGGCTTGCCACAAGACCTTCGGCAAAAATACAGCGGCGACAACTTGCGGTTTCTCGACGGTCTGGTCGATCTGGCCAGCGTGGCGGCCCAGGCCGATTGGGTCGTCAACCACGCCAACCACAACACGGTCGCGGTTTTCATGCAGGCCGGGTTGCCGCAGCTTTTGATCCCGCAGCAGCAGGAGCAACTGTTGCTGGCCCTGCGCCTGGGGGCTCATGGTGGCGCTGTACTGGCCTACCAAGACCAACCTGCTTTTGAGAATGAAATCCGCCAGATGCTGACCGACCCGACGCTGCGCTTGCGGGCTCTTGCCTTGGCGCAGCGCTGCCAAGGCGCCGGCATGGCGCAAACCTCGGCCGTCATCCGCGATACGCTGCTGTCCTTATTGGGCTGACTCCACCCCGCACGCCTTCAGTTCGCGGCCCATTTGGCCGATAAACAAGCTGGGGCAGCCGCTGCCAGATTGCTGGGCGGGCTATGAAAAATACGAACCTAATCTGCGTCAAGGCCTTGCCAAAAACAGTCTGTGCCGGCAGTATTCGATGACGGGTTTGCAGGTAGTCCTGTGGTCAAATGAAGTAAAAACAAGTAAAAAGTAGAACAAAGTTACTTCTTTGGGTAACAGTTGGTGGAACCACGTATGTCAGGTCGAGGCTCTTTGAATCACATTTACCGTACCGTCTGGAACCGGGCGCTTGGCGCCGCTGTGGCCGTGCCAGAAGTGGCCGCGGCTGGCGGGCAGGCGGGTGCGGCATCGGCTGGCTGTGGGGCGGCAGTGGCCGGCCCGGTTGCAGGCCCTCCTGGTTTGGGTGCCTTGGCCTTTCGCATCGCTCTGGCGGTCTGGGGCGTGGTCAGCCCCACCGCCTGGGCCAATCCCACCGGGGCTGCGGCCATTGTGGGCAGCGCCAACCTGGCCACCCAAGGTAACACCCTCACCGTCACCACCCAAAACGGCGTGGGCTTGCAGCACTCGGCCATCAATTGGCAAACCTTCTCCATCCCGGCGGGAAACACCACCCATTTTCAGCAGCCCAGCGCGGCCAGCACCGCCATCAACCGGGTGCTCACCAACACCCCGTCGCAGCTGTTTGGCACCCTCTCCAGCAACGGCCATCTGGTGCTGGTGAACCAAGCCGGCATCACGGTGGGTGCCGGCGCTTATGTCGATACCGCCGGCTTCACCGCCTCGGCCCTGCGCATGAGCGATGCGGACGCGTTGGCCGGACGGCTGCGCTTTGGCGACGCCACGGTGTCCACAGCCGGCGTCTCGGTGCAGGGCCGCATCCTGGCGCGCAGCGGCGACGCCGTGCTGATCGCCCCCAACATCGAGGTGGGTAAAGACGCCCTCATCCAATCCCCCAACGGCAGCACCCTGCTGGCGGCGGGCCAGCAGCTGGAGATCACCGGGCGCGGGTTGGAGGGCATCAGCTTTCAGCTGCAAGCGCCGACTGACCAGGCGCTCAACTTGGGCAGCCTCAGTGGTAATGCGGTCGGTATCTTTGCCGGTACCCTCAAGCACAGCGGCCAGATCCGGGCCGATGCGGTCACGGTGGACGGCGGGCGGGTCCGCCTGAAAGCCGGGAGCGAAGCCTGGGTGCAGGGCACTGGCAGCATCGTGGCCCGCGCTAAAAACGCTACAAATCACGAGGTGGGCGGCCAGATCGACGTGTGGGGTAAGCGCGTCGGCCTGACGGACCAGGCGGTGCTCGACGCCTCCGGCCCGGCTGGCGGCGGCCTGGTGCGCGTGGGCGGCGACTACCAGGGCAAAAACCCCGACGTGCCCAACGCCACCGCCACTTACCTGGGTCCGCAGGTGCGCATCGAGGCCGACGCCCAGCAGCAGGGCGATGGTGGTCGGGTGATCGTGTGGGCCGATGACCGCACGGCCGCCTATGGCAGCATCAGTGCCCGCGGCGGCCCGCAGGGTGGCGACGGGGGCTTTGTGGAGGTGTCGGGCAAGCAGACCCTGGCTTTTGATGCCAGCGTGGACACCCGGGCGCCCAAGGGCAACACGGGTACTTTGCTGCTGGACCCGTTCGACATCACTGTCAGTGCCTCTGGCAGTACGAATCTGTCGACTGTCGACCAATTTTTGGATGGCGGAACCGAAAACAGCCGGACTATCAGCGTCTCTGCGATAAACGGTGCCACCACCAACGTGGAGTTGCAGGCCTATGAGAATATCAACTTCAACACGGCAGTGAGCATCTCCACAGTGGGTGTGGGTTTGACGGCGCGGGCCGGCAAGCACATCAACGTCAACCAGTCCATCACTACCAAAAACGGAGCCATTCTGTTGTCGGCGGATGATTCTCTGGCTTGGCAGTTGGGTAGTGCTGCATCAGGGCGAGGTGCGATTACGCTGGCCGCCGCCGCGTCGATTTCGAGTGGCGGCGCTGCGATCACCTTGCAGTCCAACCAACGTTCAAGGCCAGGCGATGGTCAACCTGGTTACGGCGATGCCATCGTGCTGGCAGGCATGGTCAATTCTGGCGCCGGTACAGTGACTCTGACAACCCCCCGTGGCGACGTCAATCAGACCGGTGGCAGCATCACGGCGGCGACAGTGTCTTTTTCGGCTGGTTTTAACGGTGTGCCGCAGGAATCTTTGCCTTCGGGGCACCTCGATACCGACAGCTATGTGGGTAATTTCAGCCTGAGTCAAAGCGGCAACACCATAGGCCAGGTATCGGGCAGCGCCACTGGTGATATCGCGATGGTGACCTCCGGGGCCTTGCAGACGGGCGGAGCGGTCAGCGGTGTCAATGTGGCGCTTTTAGGCGCCACCGGACTGACGCTGGCGCACAACGTGACGGCCAGCGGCACGTTGGGCCTGACTGTTTCGGCCGGTTCGCTCACGCAGAACAGCAGCACCCAAATGACGGCGGCGGCCACCGCCAACCTGTCCGGTAACGGTATCGCCCTGAACGGCAACCTGAGCAGCAGCAATGCCAACCCCCTGAACGTGACGCTGAACGCCGGCACCGGCACCACGGTGCTGGGTAGCGGCACAGTGGACCTGAGCGGCGGCACGCTTACCGCATCCGGCACGGGTGGCAATCTGTCCCACGCGAGCGGCACTTTCACGTTGAACAACGCCAATGCCACGGTGACTGGCCTGGCGCTCACCGGGGGTACGCTGGCCGGCACGGGTAACTGGGCGGTGACGGGTGCGTTTAATGCGACGGGCGACAACGCGATCTTGTCAGGCACTGGCAGTCTGACGACTCAGGCGAACAGTTCGAGTACTGTCAATCTGGCGAGTGTCTCAGGCGGTTACCTTAAGCTGGATGGCGGCTGGACCCTGACCAATCAGGGCACTTTTAACATCGCAGGCAATGACCTTTTGTGGCCGAACTCTGGCACCTTGACGAATGCCAGCGGCGCTGTGCTGAATCTGTCCACCACGAGCCAGTATCCGATTGACTCATCCGGTGGCGGATCAGTTGCCAATGCTGGCACGCTGAACCAGACGGCCGCCGGGCCGCACATGATTAGCGCCGGATCCTTCACCAACTCCGGCACTGTCAATGTGCAGGCCGGCTCCCTGAAGGTGAACACCACGGGTACCGACACTGGAACCTACGCGGTAAGCGCTGGCACCACACTCGAATTCGTGAAAAACCGCACGCTTTCCACTGGCTCATCCATCACTGGTGGTGGTGCCTGGAAAGTCTGGGGTGGCGCGACAGTGACGCTTGGTGGGACATTGGGGTTATCCGGGGCCGGCAGCAGTGTCGAGGTCGAAGGCGTCCTGAATGTCAACAGCAACCAGACGTGGGACAGCGGCACGACCGTGACCTTGAAAAATGAACTGGGCGGGACCGGCACGGTCACCCTGCAGGGCGCTTTCAATGTGGTCGGTGGGTACGGATACCCTAAGTTGACAGGTACAGGCACACTGATCACACGGGGTACCAGTTTGATCAGTATTCCGACGTACTCAGACCCGCTGACCGTGGCTTCAGGAAGAACTTGGCTCAACCAGGGCACCCTCACGCTTGCTGATAACGACTACATCGGACTCTATGGCACCCTCACCAATGCCGTGGGCGCTACGATGAATCTGTCCAGTGATGCTGCGACGCCAATCACAGGGTCGGGCACTTTGAACAACCTGGGTATTCTCAATCACACGTCGGCCGGCTCCCAATCCATCGGGTCGGGCGTTGCTGTCAACAACAGCGGCACCTTCAATGTGTCGCCCGGCACTATGGTCATTGGTGGCACACTGACGCAAACCGGCACCATTGATTTGGCCAGCAATGCCACCTTCCAAAAGGCAGGCGGTTTCACCAACAGCGGCACGCTCAAGGGGTCTGGCACCTTTGACGTCGGCGCCGGCAATACGCTGACCAACAACGGCACCATCCGCCCCGGCGGCGACGGCACGGTCGGCAGGCTTGACATCACCGGCAACCTTAGCCAGGGCAGTACCGGCACACTGGCCATTGATGTGCTGGGCGCCGGTATTGCCGGCACGGACTACGACCGGTTGGTCGTCTCGGGTAACGCCAGCCTGGATGGCAACTTGGAACTGACCGAGCGCGGCGGCTTCAAAACCCGGTTCTCGCACAACCTGACGCCACTGACCTATGGGTCCAAGAGTGGCGCGTTCAGTGCGGTCAGCACCATCGCCAGCTCGGGCACGGCGGCTTTCGGCGCCACAATGGGTAACACCAGCACCACCTTGGCGCTCGCATCGGGCACCACCAACTACCTTAGCTCGGGCGCCAGCAACTGGGGCGTTGACGCCAACTGGGACCGCGGTCTGCCCACCACCCTGGCCGACGCGGTAGTTGGCCTTAGTGGTAGCAATACTGTGTTGGTCACTGGCACCGGAGCGGCCAATTCGCTGACGGTCTCCGGCAACAACACCTTGTCCGTGGGCTACGGTGGCGCCCTCTCTGTGGCTGGCAATGCGTCCGTCGCCAATCTGACCATGACAGACGGTGCGTTGTCGGTGAATGGCAGCCTGACGGTGAGCAACAGCTATGCGCAGAGCGGCGGGGCTGTGACGGCGGCCAGCCTGAGCGCGACGCAGGTGTCCGGTGATCTAAATCTTTCCGGCGGCAGCATCACGACCACCACCGGCGCGCTGAGCCTGACGGCCCAGGCTGGCAGTGTGATGCAGAGCGGCGGTGCGGTGCAGGCTGCAGGCAATGTGACGGTTCGCGCTGGAATCGACCTGACCGTAGCGGGTGCCGTGCATGCCGACGGCACTCTCGCTTCTGGGCCAGGTGGATCGATCACTCTGGAGGCTGTGGCGGGTGCCCTAACGATCAGCGAGTCGGGTTCAGTGACTTCCACGGGAGGCAATGGCTATGTCGACATGTACTCTGGTTCTCAGGCGGGCTATGCCGGAGGAGCGATCAGCCTGACTGCGGGTGACGCTATCAAGGTTTTGGGATCGGTGTCCAGCCTTGGGGGTACGGGGTATTCGCCCGTGTCCTACGACGCTACGGGCCCAAGCCAGGGCGGACCGGGTGGCGCCATCACATTCAATGCCGCGTCGATCGCCATTGGGGGCAGCGTACAGAGCATGGGTGGTGATGGCGGCAACGCGCCAACAGGTTCAATTTACTCCGGCGCCGATGGCGGATACGGTGGTTTGATCCACCTCACGGCCACCGGTCACATCACCTTGAACGCCAGCGCCTCCATCCTTTCCCAAGGCGGGTATGGCGGAGGCATTCAGTCGTATGAGGGTGGGTACGGTCGGTTCGTTGGGTATGGTGGGTATGGTGGGTATGGTGGGTATGGTGCTGGCGTCGGCGGGCGAGGGGGTGATGGCGGCCACATCCAACTCACAGCTGGCGCCAACGGATCGATCAGCTTGGCTTCGTCTGCAAGCGTGGTCTCCAGCGGCGGCAGCGGTGGACAGGGTGGTGAAGGCGGCGCGGGTGATATTGGTATGGAAGGCGGCGGGTCGGGCGGATGGGGCAGTACCGGTGGCGCGGGCGGCGGCGGGGGTGCGGGAGGGACCATCACCCTGGCATCGGGCCCATCAGGTGGCATCAACATGGCGGCCCAAGCATATGTTCACGCCGTCGGCGGCATCGGTGGCACGGGCGGGGCGGGCGGCCATGGAGGGGGTGCGGGCAACGGCGCCAGGGGGAAAACTGGCGGGCTTGGCGGGGTGGGTGGCAGGGGCGGCCGGGGTGGCCAGGGGGGGGCTGGCGGCTGGGGTGGGCGGGGAATGGTGTGGTGGGGGCAGGAGAATTGGAGACTTAGTGGAGGGGGGCCAGACACGTCCGTTTGGGAGCAGCAAACAGCGAAACGCGCTTGG
>JBAXMQ010000026.1:0-31740 GCA_037134215.1 Betaproteobacteria bacterium | reverse complement strand
GCATTACCATTTTCTCGGCGCGCCCGGGTGTGGTCATCGGCAAAAAAGGCGAGGATATCGAGAACCTCAAGCGCGAATTGGGCCGTCAACTTGGCGTGCCAGTGGCCGTCAACATCGAAGAAGTGCGCAAGCCCGAGATCGACGCCAAATTGATCGCCGACAGCATCACGCAGCAGCTTGAAAAACGCATCATGTTCCGGCGCGCGATGAAGCGCGCCATGCAAAACGCCATGCGTTTGGGTGCTCTGGGCATCAAGATCATGTCTTCGGGCCGACTCAACGGCATCGAAATTGCGCGATGCGAGTGGTACCGTGAAGGCCGCGTGCCACTTCATACGCTGCGTGCTGACATCGACTACGGCACCTCCGAGGCCAAGACCACCTACGGCGTCATTGGCGTTAAGGTCTGGGTCTACAAAGGTGACACGCTAGGTCGAAACGACTTGCCCGCTGCAACTGAGCCGCGTTCCGACGACGAGCGCCGCCCTCGCGGTCCGCGGCGCGATGCCCGTCCTGGAACCGATCGTCCCGCACCACGCGGCGCGCGTCGTCCCATGGGCGCTAATGTTGCCCCTGCCGATGGCAGTGACAAACCTGCAGAGGCCGTAGGTGCCGATGCCAACAAACCCGCCGTCAAGCGCGTCCGTAAGATCAGCGCGCCAGGTACTGCCGGCAGCCCAGCTGCGGCAGCTGACGGCAAAGGAGAATAAGTATGTTGCAACCCGCTCGTCGCAAATACCGCAAAGAGCAAAAAGGCCGTAATACCGGCATCGCGACACGAGGCAGCTCGGTCGCATTCGGTGATTTTGGCCTGAAGTGCACGGACCGCGGTCGCTTGACGGCACGGCAAATCGAGGCTGCTCGGCGTGCCATTTCCCGCCATGTCAAACGCGGCGGCCGTATCTGGATCCGCGTGTTCCCGGACAAGCCGATTTCCCAGAAGCCTGCCGAGGTGCGAATGGGTAACGGTAAGGGCAACCCTGAGTACTATGTGGCTGAGATTCAGCCTGGCAAGATTGTTTTTGAAATCGTCGGTGTGCCTGAGGAACTGGCGCGCGAGGCGTTTCGTCTGGCAGCTGCCAAGCTGCCGCTGCGGACCACGTTTGTGGCCCGCATGATCGGCCAGTGATCGGGAGAACCACCATGAATACTTCTGAACTCCGCCAAAAAGATGTTGCTGGTCTGCAGGCTGAAGTCAAATCCCTGCAAAAAGCACATTTCGGGCTGCGTATGCAGAAAGCGACGCAGCAACTCAACAACACCGCTACGCTGCGCGCCACGCGCCGCGACATTGCCCGCGCCAAGACCATTCTCGGCGAGAAGCAACGTGCGGCCCAACCCGCCCAATGAAGGAGTGACCCATGACGGAAGCTAAAACATCCCTCAAGCGCACCTTGATTGGCAAGGTTGTCAGTGACAAACGCGCCAAAACCGTGACCGTGCTGATCGAGCGCCGCGTCAAGCACGAGCTATATGGCAAGATCGTTGGCAAGTCGAGCAAGTACCACGCCCATGACGAAAAGGGCGAGTACAAGATGGGCGATGTGATCGAAATCACCGAAAGCCGTCCAATTTCCAAAACCAAGAACTGGGTTGTGACCCGTTTGGTCGAAAAAGCCATTGTGGTGTAGGCATTTCGGAGCCGATCGCAGCGGTGATAAAAAAAGCGGCTCACAATGTGGGCCGTTTTCATTGACAACATCAATTTTCAAAAGCACTGGAGATAAATATGATCAAAGTTGGCGACACACTTCCGGCCACCACCCTGATGGAGTATTCAGAAGTTGAGGGCAACGGTTGCAGCCTCGGGCCCAATCCGGTCGAGGTGGCCAAGGCCACTGCAGGAAAGACCATTGCCCTGTTCGCGCTGCCCGGTGCCTTTACCCCCACTTGCTCGGCCAAGCACGTGCCTGGTTATGTCGAGAAATTTGCTGAGTTGCAAGCTAGCGGCGTGGATGAGATCTGGTGCGTTAGCGTCAATGACGCCTTTGTTATGGGCGCCTGGGCGCGTGATCAAAAGTCGGGCGGCAAAGTGCGCATGCTCGCCGACGGCGACGCTGCGTTCACCAAGGCCACTGGACTGACGCTGGACTTGACAGGTCGCGGCATGGGCCTGCGCAGCAACCGCTACTCGATGTTGATCAAGGACGGGAAGGTTGCAACCCTCAACGTTGAGGCTGGGGGCAAGTTTGAAGTCAGTGACGCAGCCACCATGCTGGCCCAAGCCAAGGCCTGATCGTTTTGCTCAAAGCGCGACCCGAAGGTAGTGAGCGCCCGGAATCGGGTTGTGGTAGTAAGGCGGAACTTCGGTAAAGCCCAAGTCCTCATACAGGGCTCGGGCGCTTTCCATGTCGTCCAGCGTATCGAGCAGTAGGCAGCCGTAACCAGCCTGACGGGCTTGGTCTAGGCAGGCTTCTGCCAAGGCCCGACCAATTCCGGAGCCTCGAAAGCCTGTGCGCACATAAAGCCGTTTCATTTCACAGGCATTGGCGTAGTCTGACCCATCGAGGGGCCGCAAGCCGCAGCAACCCGCCAAGTCCTGGCCGACTCGGGCCAGCAACAGCACCCCGCGAGGCGCGGCGTAGTCTCCCGGAAGGTTAGCCAATTCGTCTTCGAAACCCTGAAAACACAGGTCATGCTGCAGGCTGTTGGCGTACTCCCGAAACAGCAGGCGAACTGCCTCCAGTTCGGCGGCCGTATCGGCAAGTGCTACCCTGAGCGGCAGGGATGCTTCGGACTGCGTCATCATTCAGCCTGCAAACCGAAGCAAAGCCCAGACCAAGGCAGCGCAGACCACGGCCAGGACCAGTGCCATGGTTCGTGTACGACCGTCATCGCGGGACGACGGCAGTTCAGGTACGTCCCACTTGTCGCCGGTCAGCATGGGGCGGATCAAGTTCTCGCGACGCTTGAACAGGTAGAACAGAATGGCCCCGATGTGCAGCGCCACCAGCAGGAGCAGCGCCAGTTTGCCCACCTCCTTGTGGTAGAAAGTCAGCTTGCTCACCAAGGCGCCTGAAGCAAATTTGCTCAAGGGGCCCATCTCAGCGATTTCATCGTCGCTGAACAATCCGCTGCCGACCTGCATCACCAGAAACACCAGGAGTGCAAACACCGAAAGGGCGCCCAGCGGGTTGTGGCCCACGCTGTGCCGGGGCTCACCGCGCCCGCGAAGGTAGGCAAGCACCGTTGTCGGCGTGTAGCTGAAAGACCTAAAGCGCGACCAGTAGCCGCCACCAAAGCCCCATACCAAGCGGAACAGCAGCAGCCCGAGCACGGTGTAGCCCAAGCGGAAATGCCAGTCCATGGCAGCACCACCGATCTGGCCGGTGACCACCAGCCCCAGCACACAGCCGGCCAAAGCCCAATGAAACACACGGGTGGGCAAGTCCCACACCCGAATACGAGATCCTGTCATGTCAATCATTCTCCTTCCTGAGCCTGGGAGCGGCAGAGTGTCGCCACACCATCGTGGGTCCATTGTCAGGCCAATTGAGGGAGATGCGACGCATTGGTAGTTTCCCTAGCTTCCATCAGAAGGACGAACTTTATTCTTATGGCATGCTCCCACCCAAGCGCTGATCAACGGCGCCCAACACCAGACCACCTAGCCCAGGACTCAATCATGAAGCATCTTGCATCCCTACTTCTTGCCGCTGCCGCCACCACACTAACCTTGCCCGCATCGGCGCAATTTGCCAAGCCAGATGACGCTGTCAAGTACCGCAAGGCGGCACTGACCGTCATGTCCACCCACTTTGGGCGTGTTGCGGCCATGGCAAGCGGACGCATGCCCTTTGATGCGAAAGTCGCCATGGACAATGCCGCTGTGGCCGAGAGCATGTCCAAACTGCCTTGGGCCGCGTTTGTGGAGGGCAGCGACAAGGGCGACACCAAGGCCAAGCCCGAAATTTGGTCGGAGAGCGGCAAATTTCGGGATGCCAGCGAGAAGATGCAGGGTGAAATGGTCAAACTGGCCGCGGCGGCCAGGACGGGCAGCCTGGACAACATCAAGGCCGCTGTCGGTGCCACGGCAGGTTCCTGCAAGGCCTGCCACGACGCATTTCGCAACAACTGAACCGGGCAGGCTGTTGGCCTGACCTTCAGGCCTGCGCCAGCAGTTGCTCTATCAGGGCGTGCAAGGCTACAAAGTCTGGCTCGCCCACATAGTGCTTCACGATGCGGCCACGTTGGTCAACCAGGTATGTGGTGGGGGTAAGAGCCACATCACCCCACACCCTGGCAACTTCGCCAGTGTTGTCAATCGCCACCGGAAAGGGCAACTGGCGCGAGTTCGCAAAATTGACCACATAACTTGGCGGGTCGTAACGCATCGCAACGGCGATCATGTCAAAGCCCCGGTCGTGGTAGCGCGAATAAGTTGACGACAGTTTGGGCATTTCTGCCACGCAGCTGACGCAGCTGGTCGCCCAGAAGTTGACCAGCGTCACCCTGCCCTTGAAGTCAGTGCTGCTGCGGCGCGTGCCGTCAAGCAGCACAAAGGTAGACACTGGCGCGACCTTGGGTCGCACGGTGCTGTAAACGCCAAAAGACGTCACGCCCAGAACAGTGGACGCGGCAAGAAAATGACGTCGATTCATGGCAAACGGAGAGCGCAAGGCAGCAGTTTAATGCCTTTGCATGCAGCACGGATAATGCAGGCATGGCCCATTCATCCGTTTTGTCCACCGATGCCTTTAAACCTGTTACTTCTGGCCTGGCGCCTCGCGCCGCCGTCATGGTTTTTCTCGCTTTTGCGGCGGCCTATTTTCTGTCGGCGCTGATCCGGGCAATCACGGCCACCCTGTCGCCCACGCTGACCCAGGAATTTGCCCTCAACGCCGGCGATCTTGGGCTGCTGGCGGGTGGCTATTTTCTGGGCTTTGCCGTAACCCAGCTGCCGCTGGGGCGCTGGCTGGACCGGCACGGCCCCAAGCAGGTCATCCTGGGCTTTTTGGCGGTGGCGGTGCTGGGCTGCATCGCCTTCTCGCTGGCCACCAGTTTTGCCGGTCTGTTGGCGGCACGTGTGCTGTGCGGTGTCGGGGTGAGCGCCTGTCTCATGGCCCCGCTCACCGGTTATCGGCGCTGGTTTGAGCCTGGCACACAACTGCGAACCAACTCATGGATGCTGATGACCGGATCCCTTGGCATGGTGGCCTCTACGCTGCCTGTGCAATGGCTGATGCCTTTGACCGGTTGGCGGCCCTTGTTTTGGGGTCTGGCGGCCTTGGTCTTTCTGTCGATGTTGCTGATTGCGGCCAGGGTACCTGCTTGGGTGACTCTGCCGGCACCATCCGCGGGAAACGTGCCCGCCTCCAGCTACGCCGAAATTTGGCGCAATGCGTACTTTCGCCGTCTGGTACCGTTGGCATTCTTCAGCTACGGCGGACTGGTGGCCATCCAGACCCTGTGGGCGGGACCATGGATGGTCAAGGTGGCCGGTTACAGCGCCCTGCAGGCCGCCGCCGGCCTGTTCTGGATCAATGTTGCGATGCTGGCTACGTTTTGGATTTGGGGCCTGGTCAACCCCTGGTTGACGCAGCGGGGCTGGACCACGGACCGCCTCGTGACCTGGGTCCTGCCCCTGAGTTTTCTTGTCCTTGCATTTGTACTGATCGCTGAAAGCCGCTTGGCATTATGGACGGGCGCCTTTTGGGCTCTGTATTGCATGTGCTGCACGGTGGTCTCTCTCACGCAACCGGCGGTAGGCATGGCCTTTCCACCGGCCCTGGCTGGCCGGGCACTCTCGGCCTACAACCTGGCGATTTTTTCCGGGGTGTTTGTGGTGCAGTGGAGCATCGGGCTGGGCGTGGATGCCCTGAAGGTGCTTGGGCTTACCGAGGTTCGCGCCTTTCAACTGGCCATGGCCTTGTTCCTGTTGGCCTGTATGGCGTCCTACCTCTATTTTCTGTTGGCAAAACGTGATAATGAGCTAGGCTGATCCCATGAACCACGGCATCCTGATCATCGCCCACGCGCCGCTGGCCAGTGCCTTGCGCCAATGCGTGTTGCACGTGTTTCCCGAGGTTGAGAAGGACTTGGTTGCGTGCGATGTGCAGCCCAATGTTCCGCCGGAGGAAACACTCGCCGGTGCTCGGATGGCGATGGCCCTGCTTGGCGCCGAGCAGACGCTGGTCCTGACCGACCTGTTTGGTGCGACTCCCTGCAATTTGGCTGAAAAGCTGGTGAATGGCCTGAACGCCAAATTGATCGCGGGAGTGAACCTGCCGATGCTGTTGCGCGCCGTCACCTACCGGCACGAGCCCATGGACGCCCTGGCCGCCCGGGCCTTGGCTGGCGGAACCCAAGGGGTGATGCAGGTTGCGGTGACGGCGCCGCAAAACCAGATGAGGAAACGACATGAGCAAAGCGCAAACGACCATCAGCAATAAGCTGGGCTTGCATGCCCGGGCGTCAGCCAAGCTCACCAAGCTGGCGGCCAGTTTTCCTTGCGACATCTGGCTGTCGCGGGGCGAGCGCCGCGTCAACGCCAAAAGCATCATGGGGGTCATGATGCTGGCCGCCGGGCTGGGTAGCACGATCGAGATTGAAACGCTTGGCGAGCGTGAGGAGGAGGCGCTGAGCGCCCTGCTGGCCCTGATGGCGGACAAATTTGGAGAAGGCGAGTGACCTTTTCGATTCACGGCCTGGCCGTTGCCCGCGGCATCGCCATCGGGCGTGCCGTGCTGGTGACCTCCAGCCGCGTCGACGTGGCGCACTATTTCATCACGCCGGCCCAGGTGGCGGACGAGATCGACCGATTGCGCCATGGACGTAATTTGGTGGTGGAGGAGATCCACCGACTTCAGGCCAGCATCGCCCAAATGGGCCCCAAAGAGGCGCCTCAAGAACTGACCGCCTTGCTCGACGTGCATTTGATGTTGTTGGACGACGACGAGCTCATCGGCGGCGTCAAGCACTGGATCACTGACCGGCTTTACAACGCCGAGTGGGCGCTAACCACCCAGTTGGAGGTGATCGCCCGCCAGTTTGATGAGATGGAGGACGAGTACTTGCGCGAGCGCAAGGGTGACTTGGAGCAAATCACCGAAAAAGTGCTGCGCGCCATGAAAGGCGTGGCCTCGCCAGTCGTGCCTGTCCCGCCCCGCGCCATTCGCAAGACCTCGCAGCAGGATCTCCTGCTGGGGGACACGGTGGACGTGCCGCTGATCCTGGTGGCGCATGACCTCTCGCCCGCTGACATGCTGCAATTCAAGCAAAGTGTGTTTGCTGGTTTTATCACTGATGTGGGTGGCAAGACCTCTCATACAGCCATCGTGGCCCGCAGCTTGGACATTCCCGCGGTGGTTGGCGCACGTCTGTCCAGCCAGTTGGTGCGCCAGGACGACTGGGTCATCGTTGACGGCGATGCCGGCGTGGTCGTGGTCGATCCATCACCGATCATTTTGGCCGAGTATGGGTTCAAGCAGCGCCAGGGAGAGCTCGAACGTGGCCGCCTGTCGCGACTGTTGCACACCCCGGCAGTGACGCTGGACGGCCAGAAGATTGAATTGCTGGCCAATATTGAGATGCCTGAAGATGCGCCCGGTGCCATCAAGGCCGGTGCGGTCGGCGTGGGCCTGTTTCGCAGCGAATTCTTGTTCATGGGCCGCCAGGGCCGGCTGCCCAACGAAGATGAACAGTACCTAGCCTACCGCCGCGCGATCGAGGGCATGCAGGGCCTGCCGGTCACCATCCGTACGGTGGATGTTGGCGCCGACAAGCCGCTTGACAGTTCACTCAAAGACGATGCGCACCTGAATCCGGCGCTGGGACTGCGGGCCATTCGCTGGAGCCTGGCCGATCCGGCCATGTTCTTGACCCAGTTGCGCGCCATCCTGCGTGCGGCTGCGCACGGCAAGGCCAATCTGATGATCCCGATGCTGGTGCATGCCAGCGAGATCCGCCAGACGCTGTCGCTGATCGACCACGCCCGGGCCGAACTTGACAACCGCGGTGTGGCCTATGGCCCGGTGCAGATCGGCGCCATGATCGAGATTCCCGCTGCCGCGCTGACATTGAAGGTGTTTCTCAAGTACTTTGACTTTCTCTCCATCGGCACCAATGACCTCATCCAGTACACACTGGCCATTGACCGAGCCGATGAATCGGTGGCACACCTGTACGACCCGCTCCACCCGGCCGTGCTGCGGCTGGTGGCCAGCACCATTGCCGAGGGGCTGGCGCAAGGCAAGCCGGTGAGTGTGTGCGGTGAAATGGCGGGCGACACCAGCCTCACGCGGCTGTTGCTCGGGCTGGGCTTGCGCAGTTTTTCAATGCACCCGGCTCAAATTCTGGCGGTCAAGCAGGAGATCCTGCGCGCCGATACCAGCAAGCTGGCGCCCTGGGCGCAAGAGGTGCTCAGCGACGAGGAGCCTGGCTACCGGCCAGCTCCCGTCTAAAAGCGCGGCAACTCCGGGTGCCGGATCGCGCCGGCGCGCACCACCATGCGGCCGTACTCGGCGCAGCGCTGTAGCGTCGGGATCACCTTGCCCGGGTTGAGCAGACCTTTGGCATCAAAGGCGCGCTTGACGCCGAACATCTGCTCGTTCTCGGCCGCCGAAAACTGAACGCACATCGAGTTCAGTTTTTCCACGCCAACGCCGTGCTCGCCGGTGATGGTGCCACCCATGGCCACACTGGTTTCCAGGATGTCAGCGCCAAACAGCTCACAGCGTCGCAACTGGTCCGGGTCGTTGGCGTCAAACAGGATCAAAGGGTGCAGGTTGCCGTCGCCGGCATGGAACACGTTGGCGCAGCGAAGTTGGTACTTCTTCTCCATCTGCTGGATGGCCAGCAGGATGTCGGCCAGCCGTTTGCGCGGAATGGTGGAGTCCATGCACATGTAGTCGGGGCTGATGCGGCCGCTCGCCGGAAAGGCGTTTTTGCGGCCGCTCCAGAACTTCAGGCGCTCGGCCTCGTCGCGGCTGACCGCAATCGCGGTCGCGCCGCAACTGCGCAGCACCGTGCTCATGCGGTCGATTTCTTCGGCCACTTCTTCGGGCGTGCCGTCGCTCTCGCACAGCAGAATCGCCTCCGCCTTGAGGTCATAGCCGGCATGCACAAAGTCTTCTACGGCGGCGGTCATCGGCTTGTCCATCATCTCCAGACCGGCCGGGATAATGCCTGCGGCGATCACCGCCGCTACTGCGTCGCCAGCCTTGCGGATGTCGTCAAAGCTGGCCATGATGCAGCGCGCCAGTTGCGGCTTGGGCACCAGTTTGACCGTGACCTCGGTGGTCACCGCCAGCATGCCCTCCGAGCCGACCACCATGCTCAGGGTATCGAGCCCTGGCCCGTCCAGCGCGCCCGAGCCGAACTCGATGGCCTCGCCCTCGATGGTGAAGCCGCGCACCTTGAGCACGTTGTGCAGCGTTAGCCCGTATTTGAGGCAGTGCACGCCACCCGAGTTCTCGGCCACGTTGCCGCCAATGGTGCAGGCGATCTGGCTCGAAGGGTCAGGTGCGTAGTAAAGACCGTGTGGTGCGGCGGCCTCGCTGATGGCCAGGTTGCGCACCCCGCACTGCACGCGTGCGGTACGGCTGGCCGGGTCGACCGCCAGGATGCGGTTGAACTTGGCCAGCGACAGCGTCACGCCCATGCGGTGTGGCATGGCACCGCCCGACAGGCCGGTGCCTGCGCCACGTGCCACCACCGGCACGTCGAGCGTGTGGCAGGTGCGCAGCACCGCCTGCACCTGCGCTTCGGTTTCGGGCAGCGCCACCACCAAAGGGCGTTCGCGGTAGGCGGTCAGGCCGTCGCACTCATAGGCGGTGGTGTCTTCTCGCTGCCAGAGCAGCTGGTGCGCAGGCAAATGAGCCTGCAACCCTTGCACGATCTGCGCTTGTCGCTCTGCTTTTTGTAGCAAATCCTGCTGATCGGAGGTCAAGGCAGAGTTCATGGTGGTGGCGTGCTCGGTAGGTTTGAGGAGGCAGGCTGGGACTGGATAGGCAGGATGAGGAATTCAAATCACCCAACATTTTCTCACCGCGCTGGGGCTGGGGCACTCAGTACAATCCAGAGCCCTTTCCCACCCGGTGGCCCTCATGTCAAACCGTCTTGCCGTGCTGCCGCAATACCTGCTGCCAAAGCAGGCGCTGACTTGGCTGGCCGGCAAAACCGCCAGTGCCCGCGCCGGGGCCTTGACCACGGCCCTCATCACCTGGTTTATCGGGCGTTACCAGGTCAACATGACCGAAGCCGCCAACCCCGATCCGGCCAGCTACGCCAGCTTCAACGAATTTTTTACCCGTGCGCTCCGCTCTGATGCCCGGCCGCTGGCATCGGCGAAGCTGATTTGCCCAGTGGATGGCGCCATCAGCCAGTTTGGCCGCATAGAGCTAGACCGTATTTTTCAGGCCAAGGGCCACGACTACACCTGTGCCGCGCTGCTCGGCGGTGATGCCGCGTTGGCCGCGCCTTTTGTGGATGGTTTGTTTGCCACCTTGTACCTGAGCCCCCGTGATTACCACCGCATCCACATGCCCTGTGATGGCCGGCTGACCCGCATGGTGCACGTGCCGGGTGATTTGTTTTCAGTCAACCCGACCACAGCGCGTGGCGTGCCCGGGCTGTTTGCCCGCAATGAGCGGGTGGTGTGCCTGTTTGAGTCGGCGCAGGGCCCGTTTGCGCTGGTGCTGGTGGGCGCCACCATTGTCGGCAGCATGGCTACGGTCTGGCATGGCGTGGTGAACCCACCGCGTCCGGGCCAGGTGCGCACCTGGCACTACGAGCAGGCGCCCGTGGCTCTGCGCCAGGGCGACGAAATGGGGCGCTTTTTGCTGGGCTCTACCGTGGTGCTGCTGTTCCCCAAGGGGTCGCTGGGTTTCAACCCGGCTTGGGCGCCGGGCCGGCCGATCCGGCTGGGCGAGGCCATGGCTGATACGCTTCACTAAACCAACATCACGCACAAGGAGTCCGACCATGCCCCACCAACACATCCTGGTCAGTACCGAGGGTGCCATCACTACCGTGACGCTCAACCGGCCCGACAAGCGCAATGCCCTGAGCCTGCCGCTCATGCTGGAGCTTACAGAGGCGCTGCAAGCCGTGGGGCGCAGCACCGCGCGTGGCGTGATCCTGGCGGCCAACGGCCCGGTGTTCTCGGCCGGCCACAACTTTGGCGACATGGCCGGCGCCACCCTGGCGCAGGCACGAGAGTTGTTTGCCGTCTGCACCCGCATGATGGACACGCTGCAGGCGCTGCCTCAGCCGGTAATTGCCCGGGTGCACGCCCTGGCCACGGCTGCCGGCTGTCAGTTGGTCGCCACGTGTGACCTGGCCATTGCCGCCGACACCGCTGGCTTTGCCATTCCCGGTGGCAAGGCCGGGCTGTTTTGCCATACCCCACTGGTCGCGGTGGCGCGCAACATCGGTCGCAAGCGCGCGCTGGAAATGGCCATGACTGGCGACGCGATTGATGCCGCCACCGCGGCCGACTGGGGCCTGATCAACCGCGCCGTGCCGCCGGAACAGCTCGAGGCGGCCACGCTGGACCTGATCAGCCGCGCCACCCGTGGCAGCACCGAGTCCAAGGCCATGGGCAAACAGGGCTACTACCGCCAGATGGAACTGGCGCAACCGCAAGCCTACGCCCTGGCCAGCGAGATCATGGCCGCCGGCGCGCTGACGGCGGATGGGCAAGAGGGGATTGCGGCCTTTTTGGAGAAACGGCCGGCGCAGTACCGCTGAGATCAGGATGATCTAACTTACAGCAACATTAAGTTGTCAGGCTTGGCACCGATGGCTGTGCTCAGCGCCACGCGGTGATCCAGGGTGGCCAAGCAACCCTCCCGAGCGACGGCCAGTGCCAGCAAATAAACATCGGTGATCTGGTTGTGGCCCAGCACGCGGGGCCAATTGACAAGGCCATCCGTCCGCAGGGAAAGTGCGTCTTCCCAGAACGCATGGTCAAGTTCGGCGCAAATCGCTTGAAGTTTGTTGCACTCGGGTCAGATGCCCTCTTGGTCCAGCAGGTCTCGAACATGCTCAGTGGTGATGATTTCATCGCGTGCAGGTAGCAGCGCGTACTTGCTTTCCACGGGCATCGCCTGGCGCAAAGGCGCCCCCCGGCTGCGAATGCCATCGCGAGCCAGCCTTGAAATGGCTTCTCCAATTGAAATACGTTGTCGTTGCGCTTCCGAGCGTGCAAAGGCTAATACGTCGTCATCCAGGGCTATTGTGGTTCTCATCTGAACACTCCGGTATCAAAACATCGATATGACATCAAAACTACCACTCCATTCCCCGTAACAGCGCTCAGGTAATGCTTGAAGTCGTGACTGGCAACATTGAACAATAATCCGATGTCAGATTATTTTTTCTCTGATGAAACAAAACTCCCCGATTGACGTAAAGGCCTAGCATGACAACTGGCGCTGATATTGACTTCCACTGGCACGAGGTCGCGGCCCTGGCCCAACTGGACCCTGATTTCCCGATTGGCGTTGAGGTGCAGGGCCAAAGGATTGGCCTGTTTCTGCTGGGCGATGCCGTACATGCCATTGAGGACGTCTGCCCCCACGCCTATGCACTGCTGTCGCAGGGCTTTCAGGAAGACGGTGTGATCGAGTGTCCACTGCACGCGGCCCGCTTTGACATCGCCAGCGGCAAATGCCTGACCGAGATCGGTCAGCGCGACCTGCAATGCTTCCCGGTGCGGGTGCAGCAGGGCCGAGTCCAATTACGGTTGCAGCCGCAGGCTAAGGACGCGGTGTGAGCCAAATGTCCCTGGCGTTCAGCGGTTTCTGGTGGTCACCCCTATGAAAATCATGGTTGAAACCCTCATCAAGGCGCCTGTCGCCATAGTCTGGCACGCTTACACCACGCCAGACGACATCACGCCGTGGAATGCTGCACAACACATGATTGCGTATTCGTTTGGAGACCGGGCTTGCGCTGTCGAGTTCTTTTCCAGTACAAACGGGGTCACGGTTCGTATTGCGTTCGACGCTGAAACCGAAAACTCTGTGGAGCAACAGCGTCAGGGATGGCAAGCCATCCACAATAGTTTTGCCAAGCACGTTGAAGCCCGTCAGTGACACAGCTTTAACTTAGCCGGCGCAAACCACTGTATTCACCACCACACCTCTGGTACCGCCTCAGCCCATGGAGGTCCTGCAGCGCGGGCGTCACCCCTGTTCTTTGCTCCCACCTTATGGCGCAGCGGGTCCGATCAGGTCCCAGAGATTCCCATACAGATCACTGAAGACCGCCACAGTGCCGTACGGCTCCACCACCGGCCCGCGGACAAAGACCACGCCCGCTGACTTGTACCGACGGTAGTCGCGATCAAAGTCATCGGTGTGCAAAAACAGGAATACCCTGCCGCCGGTTTGATCGCCGACTCGGGTCAATTGATCGGGGCCTTCGGCGCGTGCCAGCAGCAGCTTGGCCTGCCCGGTGCCATCGGGGGAAACGACGACCCAACGCTTGTCCTGCTCGGGCAGCGCTGAGTCTTCGATCAAGCCAAAACCGAGCTTGTTAACGTAGAAATCGATCGCCTCATCGTAATCACGCACGACAAGGGCGACAAGACTGAGGTACTGAGCCATAGGCCGTACTTTACTCAGTACGACAAGCTGCCAGAAAGGCGAGTTGTTTTAACATCAGGCGTAACCCGATAGTTTGACCTCGCGGCGAATACATGCGAACACGGCCTCTCATGGAGCACATCATGGCGACAACTGAAAAAATCCAAGGGCCGGCATCCTACTTCCCATCGATCGAAAAAAAGTACGGCCAGCCCATTGAGCACTGGTTGGATGTTGTCGGTCAACGCACCAACATGAAGCACATGGAGATCGTGAATTGGCTAAAGACAGAACATGGCCTGGGCCATGGGCATGCCAACGCCATCGTGGCCTACGTCTTGGCGAAGCCCTGAATGCCGCTGCACCTTGATCTTTCGGTTCTGACATCTTTCACATTGCTGTGGCTTGCAGTGGTGCCATCGCCGGGCCCGAACGTGCTGATGGTGACGCATGTGGCGCTAACCCGGCGGCCGGCGCATGTGGTCTTTGCCATTCTGGGTAACCTGGCCGGCATTGCGTTGCTGGCCAGTCTGGCCCTGGTGGGCTGGGCGGCGGTGTTGACGGCGTTTCCGTGGCTGCGCACAGGTGTCAATCTGTTTGGCGGGCTGTACCTGATGTGGATGGGCGCCAAACTCATTCGCCGGGCCCGTAGCGCCAGCGCTGTGGCGGCGCCCGCCGCCGGCGAGGCTGGCGACACGCCTGCGCATTACCGTCGCACCGCGGTCTTGGGGCTGGTCACAGCCCTGTCCAACGCGCAGGCGATCCTGTTCATCACCTCCATCTTTGCGGCCACAGGCGTACTGACCGCCAATGTGGCCACCGGCTTTGCCAGCATTGCCATCATGCTCAGCTGCAACGGCATCTACCTGGCCGCCTTGGGGTGGCTTTTCCAGCGCGAAAAGGTCCGCTCGGGTTACGCCCGTTTTCGCGGGGCGCTGGACGCAAGCATTGGCACTCTGTTTGTTTTGTTTGGCGGTCGGCTGCTCTGGCGGGCGCTGCTGGTTTGATGGTTAACCTGGTCGGCAAGTACGCCGCATATTGGAGCTGAGCAAGATGGATGGTCCAAAAGTTTGTCTCGTCATTGGCGCCGGGGATGCCACTGGTGGCGCAGTGGCACGGCGCTTCGCCCGCGAGGGCTACACCGTGTGTGCCACCCGCCGCAGTATGGACAAACTCCAGCCCCTGCTGGAAGACATTCGCCGCGCTGGCGGCACCGTGCACGGCTTTGCCTCGGATGCCCGCCAGGAAGATGCGGTGGTGTCACTGGTGTCGCAGATTGAATCCGACATCGGGCCTATCGCGGTACTGGTGTTCAACATCGGCGCCAATTCGCCGAGCAGCATCCTCACCGAAACCGCGCGGCGCTACACCAAGATGTGGGAAATGGCCTGCCTGGCGGGTTTTCTGACCGGGCGCGAAGTGGCCAAGCGCATGGTGACACGCGTCTCTGAGAGCAGTGAGCCCGGCGTGTCTCACAAAGGCACCATCATCTTTACTGGCGCTACCGCGTCACTGCGCGGCAGCTCGCATTTCGCCGGTTTCTCTGGCGGCAAGATGGCGCTGCGTGCCCTGGCCCAGAGTATGGCCCGGGAATTGGGCCCGATGGGGGTGCATGTGGCCCACACCATTATTGACGGCGCTATCGACACAGAGTTCATACGGACCCAGTTCCCCGAGCGCTACGCGCTCAAAGACCAGGGCGGCCTTTTGAACCCTGATCATATTGCCGATGCCTACTGGATGCTGCACCAGCAGCCGCGCGACGCCTGGACCCATGAACTCGATCTTCGCCCCTACATGGAAAAATTCTGAACCAACAGGAGACACTGTGAGCAAGCTTTTTGACTTCTACTTCGATTTCGGCAGCCTGGCCTCTTATCTGGCCCATACCCAACTGACCAATATAGAAGCTGCAAGCGGCGCCACAGCCGTGCTGTACCCGATGCTGCTGGGTGGCGTATTTCAGGCAACCGGCAATGCCAGCCCCATGGCGGTGCCGGCCAAGGGGCGCTACCTGTTCATTGACATGAAGCGCTATGCCGATGACTACGGCGTGCCGCTCACCATGAACACGCACTTTCCCATCATCACCACCACACTCATGCGAGGCGCCACCGCTTTGCAGATGCGTGGCGATGCGGGGTTCTCAGCCTACATGGACGCCATTTACCGAGCCATCTGGGTGGACGGCCTCAACATGAATGACCCAGTGGTGGTCGCCCAGGTTTTGGCGTCAGCCGGCATGGATGCCACCGAGCTCTTGGCCGCAGCCAATGAACCGGCCACCAAAGAGCGACTCAAGCAAGTCACCATGGAGGCCGTGGCGCGAGGCGTGTTTGGCGCCCCCACCTTCTTTGTGGGTGAACAGATGTTTTGGGGCCAGGATCGGATCGAACAGGTCAAGGCTGCCTTGCGCCTGCTTTGAAAAAGGCACAACAGCCATGAACCTCAACTGGCCTTAGGCCCAGGGCACGCTGGTCCTGACGGCGGTGCCTTCCGGCCCGGCCCTAAGCCAGGGCCGGTAGCCACATGGCTGCCTGATAAGCGTTTGGGCATTTCCACGAGGGTGTCCGTCTTGGGGATGTTGGCCAAATGCCGTTTGATGGCCTATGGTGAAAACCCTGATTGATTTAGTTATTGATGTACATAAACTTGGCGCCAATTCAACATCAATCCGCCATGTCAACGCCCGTCACGATTGCTGAAATTGCCCGAAGCGCAGGCGTCGGCACGGCCACGGTAGACCGCGTTCTCAACGGGCGATCAGGCGTGAATGCCGAGACGGGGCGCAAGGTGCTCGATGCCATCAGTGCCCTTGGTGCCCCGGCCCTTACCCGCGGCAGGCCCCGCAGCAAAGGCAATCTCAAGTTCGCATATGTCTTGCCAGAGGGCAACGCACCGTTTCTGGATGACCTGGAGAGGCACATCGCGCAGACCGCCGGAGATTTCCGTCATCAGCACATCACTGAAGTGACTTACCGATTTTCGGCCGAAGACCCTACCCATTTCGCTCTGGAACTGTCACGGGTGAACGACTGTGATGCGATCGTGCTCATCGCACCGGACGTGCCGCCCATCAAACTGGCAATCAATGACCACATTCGCGCCGGCGTCCATGTCGCCACGCTCTTTACGGACGTGGCCGGCTCCATGCGCCAGGCCTTTATTGGTGCCGACAACCGCGCCGCTGGTCGAACGGCCGGATTGCTTTTGGGGCGAGTGGCGCGCCGGCCGCAATGCACACAGCTGTTGTTGGCATCCCAGACCACCCGAATGTCAGGTGAAATCGAACGCCGAATCGGATTCTCCCAGGTGGTGGAGGAGCGTTTTGCCGATCTGTCCGTGGTTCGTCTGGCCGATATTCCATCTGACGACGAAGGCGCCTGCAAGGCATTGGCAGACTATCTGCAAAGCGGTGTTGACCTGTCTCGCCTGAGCGGCCTGTACTGCGTAGGCCAAGCCAGTGCGGGTCTGGCTCGGGCACTCGAACAAGCCGGTTTAACCCAAAGCGTGCCGTTTATTGCGCATGACCTGACCGTAGCACACCAGTCCATGCTGATCAATGGAAGTCTGGCTTATGTGCTGCACCAGGATGTTCACTATTGCGTTCTCACTGCTGCCCGTGTCCTCCGAGGGCTGTGTGAAAACGTGCGTGGCGTGCAAAGCGTAGCTCAGCCGCGCGTCGAAATCTTGACTGCCGAAAACCTGCATTGAAACGGTAGCCGGGTGTGTTGGTGTGTGTGACTTTTATTACTACTTTCGAGGAGAACGGTACATGAAGAAGATATTCAAGAAGCTGCCGGCGCTGGCGTCCGTGGCACTGGCTGCAACGCTGGGTCTGGGTGGTACTGCCGCTCAGGCGCAGGAGAAGACCATCACCCTGTGCTGGGCTGCCTGGGACCCGGCAAATGCCTTGGTCGAACTGTCCAAGGACTTTACAGCGCAGAGCAAGATCAAAATGAAGTTCGAGTTCGTGCCATGGCCCAACTTTGCCGATCGCATGCTCAATGAGCTCAACTCCAAAGGCAAACTGTGCGATGTGATCATTGGCGACAGCCAATGGATTGGCGGCGCGGCCGAGAGCGGTCACTACGTCAAGCTCAATGACTTCTTTGCCAAGGAAGGCATCAAGATGAGCGACTTTGCGCCCGCCACAGTGGTTGGCTATGCCGAGTGGCCCAAGAACACACCCAACTACTGGGCCTTGCCTGCCATGGCCGATGCCCTGGGTTGGACATACCGCAAAGACTGGTTTGGCAAGCCCGAAATCCAGGCCGAGTTCAAGAAAAAGTTCAACCGCGATTTGGCACCACCCAAGACTTGGACAGAGTTCAAGCAAGTGTCCGAGTTTTTTCAAGGTCGCATGATTGATGGCAAAAAGGTCTATGGCGCGTATGTCTTCACAGAGCGCGGCTCTGAGGGCATCACGATGGGCGTGAGCAATGTGCTGTACCCGTTTGGTTTCAAGTACCAGGATCCGAAGAAGCCCTACGCACTTGACGGCTTCGTCAACTCTGCAGATGCCATCAAGGGGCTGGAGTTTTACAAGTCCATTTACAAGGGCAGCACGCCGCCTGGCCTGACCAACTCCTACATGGGCGAAGGGCTGGATGCGTTCAAATCCGGTCAGGTCGCCATGATGATGAACTGGTTTGCATTCTTTCCGGGTCTGGACAAGGACCCCAATGTGGGTGGCGCAAAGATCGGCTATTTTGTTAACCCCTCGGACAAAGCCAAGGGCGTGCAGTTGGGCGGCCAGGGCATCTCGGTCGTGTCCTATTCGCCCAATCGCAATGAAGCGTTGGCCTACATCAAGTGGTTTGCCAACCCTGAGGTGCAAAAGAAGTGGCAGGCCATTGGAGGCTCTTCCGCCCACAACGCCGTGCTGAAAGACCCGGGCTACCTGAAGAGTGCACCCTTTGCGGCTGCATTCCAGGAATCCATGAATCAGGTGGTCGATTTCTGGGCAGAGCCTTCTTATGCGCAATTGATGCTGGCAGAGCAAAAGCGCGTGCATGACTTTGTGGTGGCTGACAAGGGCACCGCCAAAGAAGCGCTGGATGGCCTTGTGGCTGACTGGAAGAAAATCTTCAAGGACGATGGCAAGCTTAAATAAGATTTTGCTGCGCTGAAGACGCCGAAAGTGGTCCCGCTCAGTGCCGGTGGCGCGGAGCGGGTTCCTGAGCCCCCTCTTGATTGGCTGAAACGCTATGTCAGTTCAAACACCTTTGGTTGACCGCCTTGCCCGCGCGACTCCGATGCCGGTGGCCAGTCAGCTGCGGGGCCTGTCCGACCGGTCCATCGCATGGCTATTTATCGGCCCCACCATGCTGTTGCTGCTGGCCATCAACATCTTCCCGCTGATCTGGACCATCAAACTGTCCTTCACCAACTATCGGGCCAATCGGCCTAACGCTGCGGTGACTGATCTGGGCATTGACAACTACGTCACGATCTTGACCGACCCGGACATCTGGGCCGCGATGCAAACCACCGCACATTTTGTGTTCTGGACTATCGCGCTGCAAACCCTGATCGGATTTACCTTGGCCTACCTGATTGATCGCAAGTTCAAGGGCCACGGTTTCTGGACGACCCTGATCCTGATTCCCATGATGCTGTCACCTGCCGTGGTGGGCAACTTTTGGGCATTCTTGTATCAGCCGCAAACCGGCTTGTTCAACGCCATCGTCGCCCTGTTGTCCGGCGTGTCGCCTTCGTCCTTTTCCATGCTGGGCGAGGTGCCTTTGGCGCCCTGGGCCATCATCCTGGTCGACACGTGGATGTGGACACCGTATGTGATGCTGATCTGCCTGGCTGGCCTACGCTCCATTCCTGACTACATATACGAAGCCGCCGAAGTAGACCGTGCGTCCAAGTGGCGCCAGTTCTGGTCGATCACGCTGCCCATGGTGCTGCCCTTCATCATGCTCGCCGTGCTGTTTCGCGGCATCGAAAATTTCAAGATGTTTGACATGGTGAATCTCTTGACCTCGGGTGGTCCTGGCTCCACCACCGAAGTCGCTTCCATCACACTGAAGCGCGAGGCGTTTGAGAAATGGCGTACCGGCTACTCCTCGGCCTTCGCCATTATTTTGTTTGTCGCCGTGTTCGGGCTGGCCAACATTTACGTCAAAGCCCTCAACCACATCAAGAACCGGTAACGCATCATGCGCACAGGCATTAGCACTGCTCACTCGGTCGTTGAACCCTCATCAATAACACGCTGGCTGGCAGGCGTGCTGGTGGTGTTCTATGCGCTGGTTACCATCATTCCACTGGCCTGGATCATCATGACCGGCTTCAAAACGCCAGCCGACTCGATCAGCTATCCGCCCAAAATTGTCTTCAGCCCCTCCATTGAGGGCTATTGCAATCTGTTCACAACGCGCTCGCGTCAGACGCCCGAATACATTGCCGATCTGCCGCCACCCAACAGCGCCTGTGAAACCATTGCTCGCCAGCAACAGATGGTGGTGGCTGGTCCGTCCAACTTCACCCCGCGCTTTGCCAATTCCTTGATCATCGCCTTTGGCTCGACCGTGCTGTCAGTCGGTTTTGGTGTGATGGCGGCCTATGCCTTCTCCCGTTTCAAGGTGCCGCTCAAAGACGACCTGTTGTTCTTCATTCTGTCCACCCGCATGATGCCGCCGATTGCAGTGGCAATTCCGATCTACCTGATGTACCGTGAACTGGGCTTGTCCGACACCCGGCTGGGCATGATCTTGCTGTACAGCGCCGTGAATGTGTCGCTGTCGGTCTGGTTGCTCAAGGGCTTTATTGACGAAATCCCGCGTGAATACGAAGAAGCGGCTATGGTCGATGGCTACACCCGCCTACAGGCCTTTCGCAAAGTGGTGCTTCCGCAAGCCGTCACAGGCATTGTGGCGACCGCCATCTTCTGCCTGATCTTTGCCTGGAACGAATACGCCTTTGCCGTGTTGCTCACATCGGGCGAGGCCCAGACCGCGCCGCCCTTTATCCCCATCATCATCGGCGAAGGGGGAATGGACTGGCCCGCTGTGGCCGCCGGTACCACGCTGTTCCTGGTACCCATCTTGGTCTTCACTGTGCTCTTGCGCAAACACCTCTTGCGCGGCATCACCTTTGGCGCCGTGCGTAAATAAAGCGAACAACACGCCATGTCCCAGCCCCATGCCCCATCTTCTGTCGGCCAAAGCAATGGCAGCAACAGCAGCACTTGGCCCCGCTGGCTACGCCGCAACACGCTGGAGCTGATGGCCTGTGCCGTCATCGGTCTGGGCATTTTGATGCTGCTCCAGCCTTTTGCGCTGGTCCTGTACACCTGGTCGTTTGTCACCATGCTGGCGGGTACCGTCATGTTCATGGTGGTGTCCAAGTTTCCTGAGTAGTTGCCATGGCTGAAATACACATTCAAAATCTGCACAAGGCTTTTGCTGATTTCACCGCGGTCAAGGACTCCTCCTTTGTGGTGAACGACGGAGAATTTTTCTGCCTGCTCGGCCCTTCCGGCTGTGGCAAGACCACAACCTTGCGCATGATTGCCGGGCTAGAACTGCCGACATCGGGCCAGATATTTCTGAACCATGAGGATGTCACCTTCAAACGCGCCTCTGCGCGTGACATTGCCTTTGTGTTCCAGATGTTCGCGCTGTATCCGCACATGTCAGTGCGGCAAAATATTGCCTTCCCGCTCGTGTCCCAAGGTATGGCCCGCTCCGAGATCGAGGAGCGCGTCGCCCAGGCTGCCAACACCCTGCATATCAACCACCTGCTGAATTTGTCGGTCTCAGGGCTGACCAGTGGTGACCGTCAGCGCGTGGCGTTGGGGCGGGCCATCGTTCGCCAGCCCATGGCTTTCATGATGGACGAGCCGCTGGGCGCGCTGGATGCCGAGTTCCGCGAACTGATGTGTCAGGAACTGCGCGCTCTGCACGACCGGCTGCGTGCCACCACCGTCTATGTCACCCATGACCAGCGCGAAGCCATGTCCATGGCCGACAAGATCGCCATCATGAATCAGGGCGTGATCGAGCAACTTGGCGCGCCGCAGGAAATTTATGAACGCCCAGCCAGTGTTTTTGTGGCCGACTTTATGGGCTCCCCGTCGATGAACTTTATGCCTACCCACACTGCTTTGGCCCGTGGAGCCACCCATATCAACATGGGCTCTGTCGTGGTGCAAATGCCCGCCGTGTGCGATGAAGTCAGCCAGCGATCGCTGCTTTACGGCGTGCGACCGGAGCACATCCGCCTTTCAAGCGATGCGCCCTTGCGCGCCGAGGTTCTGGGTGTGGAATACCTGGGAAATTGCCAAATCATCACCCTCAATACGGCGCTGAATTGTGTTGTGCGCGCCAAGGTCGACGTCAACATCAAGGCGGTGCGCGGCGATCAGGTCGGGCTGGATCTGGATCACTCCGAAATGACGCTGTTTGATCAGACCAGCGGGCGCGCCCTGCGCACTGCGCGTGACGACCTGGCGGTCAACGCGGCCGGAACCCGAAAGGGCGCTCATGGCTGATCTCAAACTTGCGGGTGTCAGCAAGCGCTTTGGTGCGCAGACGGCGGTCAGCGGCCTGGACATCGATATCGCCAGTGGCGAATTCGTGGTGCTGCTCGGCCCCAGCGGTGCCGGCAAAACAACCACCTTACGGCTGGTGGCCGGCCTCGAACAACCCGACACTGGTGCGGTATGGATCGGCGGACGCGATGTCACGGCCCTCGCACCAGCCCTGCGGGACGTGACCTTTGTGTTCCAGCAGTATTCCCTGTACCCTCACCTGAATGTATATGACAACCTGGCTTTCCCCTTGCGTTCCCCGTTGCGCAAGATCAGCGAAGACGAGGTCAGGGCCAAGGTGCTGGAGGTGGCACGCACGCTGCGCATCGATGACAAGCTGCAAAACCCTGCGACCCGACTTTCCGGTGGGCAAATGCAGCGGGTGGCGATCGGCCGTGCGCTGGTACGTAACCCGTCTGTGTATTTGATGGATGAACCGCTGTCCTCACTCGATGCCAAGCTGCGCAATGACCTGCGACTCGAGCTCAAGCGCATCCAGCAGGACACGGGTGCCACCATGCTGTATGTCACCCACGACCAAGTCGAAGCACTCACCCTGGCCAATCGCATCGGCGTGCTGGACCATGGCCGGCTGGTTCAACTCGGCACACCACAGCAGGTCTACCAGGACCCGGATACGGTGGCGGTTGCCAGCCGCCTGGGCTCACCCCGCATCAATCTGCTGGCGCGGTCTGAATTGCCGCAGCTGCCTGTGCCCGATGGCGTGCAGACGATTGGCGTGCGTGCCGAGCACCTGAGGGTTCAGCCGCCTCATGGCCGAGCGGCAGGCAGCGTGCCCGCTCTGGTAGTGCGACTGGAGCGATTGAGCGACCAGCACCTGGTTCACCTGCGCCTCAAGGACCGCGAGTCGGAACTCATCGCCTCCTGTGGTCCAGACCACGGCGCGCAAGCCGGACAGGAGGTCGACATTCAGTTTGCGCAAAGCCTGTGGTTTGATGCAGCAGACCAACGGGTCAGGGCTTGACAGCGATCAACAGGAACATCGACATGCCTCTCAATAACATCATTCAAAACGCCACCCAGACCTTGGTGGACCATCTGGAAGAGCTGACCGCACTGGACCAGGCCATTGGCGATGGCGACCATGGGCTCAACATGAAGCGTGGCGCGCAGGCGATTCAGGCCAAGTTGCCGGAACTGCAGGCCATGATGCTCAACGATGCACTGAAATCCATGGGCAAGACCTGCATCGCGGTCATCGGTGGTTCGTCGGGCCCGGTGTTTGGCACCTTGCTGATGACGCTTGGCAAAGAACTGCCCGATGAGGCCTCTGCAGCCGCCATGGCCAAAGCGCTGCGTCTGGGCATTGAGGCGCTGACCCGTTTGGGTAAGGCCGAAGTGGGCCAGAAGACGCTGCTGGATGTGTTGGACCCGGTGCAAAAAGTGCTAGCGGCTGGTGGCCCTGATTTGCTCGCCCGTGTGGCGCAATGTGCCCACGACAGCGCCCAAGCGACCGCAGATATGGACGCCACGCGTGGACGCTCCTCGTTTCTGGGCGACCGTGCCAAGGGCCACGTGGACCCGGGCTCACGCTCCATGGCCCTGATCATCGGCTCGATTTGCGACAGCCTGAAGCCGGTCTGACTTTGTTCCACCAATCACCGCTCAATCAACTCCTGGGTGCCTCATGAAAAACTTGATGAACGACGTTGATACTGTGCTGTCCGAATCGCTGGACGGTTTTGCTGCTGCACATGCAGACATTGTGGCGCTGGGGGTCGACCGTGAATTTGTGCGCCGCAAGCGCACCAAGCCCGGCAAGGTGGCGCTGATTTCGGGCGGTGGTACCGGGCATGAACCGCTGCACGCCGGCTTTGTGGGTTACGGTATGTTGGATGCGGCCTGCCCGGGTCAGATATTCACTTCGCCCACGCCAAACCAGATGATCAACGCCGCACAGGCAGTGGACGTTGGTGCGGGAGTGTTGTTTATCGTCAAGAATTATTCCGGTGACCGGATGAATTTCCAGATGGCATCGGACATGCTCGACCAGGAAAATGCCGTGGTCATCGTGAACGATGACGTGGCGGTGGAGGACTCCACCTACACCACTGGCCGGCGTGGTGTGGCTGGCACCGTCATTGTCGAAAAAATACTCGGTGCTGCCGCTGAGCGTGGCGACAACCTGGCGCAACTGCTGGCCCTGGGTAATGCTGTCAACAAGGCCACCGCCTCCATGGGCGTGGCCCTGACATCCTGCACAGTGCCGGCTGCTGGAAAGCCAACTTTTCAGATTGGCATGCACGAAATGGAGGTGGGTGTGGGTATTCACGGTGAGCCCGGGCGCCGCCGCGTGCCGCTGGCAAGTGCCGACGAGATTGCGCATGAACTCACCGGCGCTGTGCTCAAAGACCTGGCATTGAGCGCTGGCCAGGAAGTCATTCTGCTCGTTAACGGTTTTGGCGGCACGCCTTTGCTGGAGCTGTACCTGATGGTGAACGCTGCCCGCGCCGTGCTGGAGAAAAGCGGCGTGAGAGTGGTTCGCTTTCTGACAGGCTCGTACGTCACATCCCTGGAAATGGCCGGCTGCTCCATTACCGTGACGGCGGTCACACCCGAATTTCTAGCGCTGTGGGATGCGCCCGTGCACACAGCGGCTTTGCGGTGGGGGATGTAAAGCCTCGTTGGTTGACATTGCCAGAAAGCGCAGCCGCCATGGTGGCCAGCGCTGCCCAGGAGGTCTGCAGTAGGCCGTGGTGGTGGCTTAGGCGGCTAAACAGAACTTAAATCGGGGCCCACTTCTTCAATAGCTTCGCGATGTTTGCGGGAACGTTAGTGTTGAGAGAAGACTCGACACGGTTTTTGGATATGCCCATACTTCGCGCGATCTCTGCGATTGACTTGCCGGTTGCCTCCAGATTCTTGGCCGTGGTCGGTGCGACGCCGGTGCGAAAGAACAGTTCGGCCCGGGTCGCAATTTCGTATAAATCGTGCCGCTGGAGCTTCTCTTCCTCAGGCGTTTCTTCAAATAGCGACTTTGCGTAGTCTGTTTGCTCCACTCGGCTTCTCAGAGATCCGAAACCATCGCCGAGCGCGACTTTCATCGCTAGTGCCGACAACTCCTTGTCGGAAATTGAGAATGGTTTATGCCATTCATAGTCCACTTCATCATCAGGAACGTCGTCCGGGTCATCGTATTCCGGAGTCTCAATTAAGTGATGAAGCCAAGTTTGAGACTCTCCGAGGCGAAGGTATACATGTAGATCACGGAGGGTTGAGTCACTCTGGAGTGGAGCGGGCGGGCGCCTCAATTCAATGACACACACTGAACCGGGGCCAAGTAATCCAGAAATCGCTGAAAGATCAAGCTCGTCAACCCAAATGCAGCTTGGTGGCTCGGTCCTAAAGATTCCCCGAATGAGCGGAACTTGCAGGCGTGTTAACTCGTTCTCGAGTTTGCTTCGAGCCGATTCGATGAGAGATTTCCAGTGCTCTAAGGATGTATTCGACACAAGGAGGGGTCAACGAGCGGTTTGCGAGGTCTAGTGTGAGCTAAGCGGACGGCATGGCTTTTTTGGCAGGTCCGCTTGAGCGCCCGGCCGCATTCATTTCGTCTTGGGGACTGAAGATTCCTCGAATGCAATTGCTATCGAGTCGGCTACTGCGGAATTCAAGAGCGGCTGGAGTTCCGCCTGCATTTCCGGTCCTACCTTTTCCTGTGCCGCCATTAATTTTTGGAAAAAGGGCGACCTCTGTCCCAACGTCGTCAAAGAGTTCATCTCCTCAATAGAAAGATGCTTTGCCCAAATACGGGCCATCACGCGGTTCCACTCACCCTCATATTTGGGTAGAGCTTTCGTCATTGCCGCAATCAAGTAATTCTTCGCGCCATCAACCCCATGGTTTGCCGCAATGATTTTGAAAGTTTGGGTTTGAACTGAAGATTGACCGACCAAAAGTGCAAAATTTTTCGACATCCCAGTTTTTCGTATGAACTCCAATGCGGGACCGGAATCATCTGCCCGCTGCGCGAAAGCGGGAGCCAAAAAAAAGAGCGTGGCGAACATTACGACGGCAATAAGGTTGAATATTCTCATCTTGTGTATACCGTCTGAACTGAGTGTGACTAGTCTAGCTCACTGGAAGGTTGCAGCGACTGTCGGGTTACCCGGCACAACTGTCAGTCAACAATGAACAGTCTGGTTGCAACAGTTGTTGAGGAGCGGTGAGCTTCTGCATTGTCAGCGACTTGGTAGCTCATGCCCGCCGTGAGCACGAATTTGCGGCCATCTTCTAATTCCGTGTGCAGTTCGCCCTCTAGGCAAAGCAGTATGTGCCCCTTGCTGCACCAATGGTCTGCGAGGTAGCCTGCCGTGTATTCGACCATACGAACACGGATGCCGCCAAAATGCTGCGTGCGCCAATAAGCAGCGCCATTGTCGCCCTTGTGCTCTGTTCGTTCAATGCGGGACCAATCCGTGGTGCCGAACGGGATACTGGACAGCTGCACGACATTTCCTTGGGGTTAAATGTTTGATCATAGAGGCAGGCGGAGTAGCCTCATAGCGACGCTCGGGGACAAATAGCTTGCGGTTCCGCTCCCGCGGCAAAACCGAAGTACATCGTGCACAAATCTGCGGCCCTGACTTTGATCGACGATCTCAGAGAAAGTTATCGGACCGCTGAGGCATCGAAGTTTGGGTTTTCAATGCGGCCCAAGCGATTGTCAAAGGGGTACCGAACGCTCCTCCACTTTCACCCACTGCCCGTTGGCGCGGCTGGATTCCACCACCGCCGCAATGAACTGCATGCCGCGCAGCCCGTCTTCAACGGTGGGCACGGTGCAGGCCAGTGGGTCAGCGCTGCGGCCTTGCCAGCGGGCGTGTAGCTGCTCGGCCACGTCGCGGTACAGCTGGGCAAAACCTTCCAGATAGCCCTCCGGGTGCCCTGCAGGAATGCGGGTGGCATGGCTGGCCGCTGGTCCCACGCTGGCGCCTGCACGTGTCAATAAACGGGGTGATTCGCCCAGGGGGGTGAACCAGAGCTGGTTGGGGTTCTCCTGGTGGAATTCGAGGCCGGCCTTGCTGCCATAGACGCGCAGCTTGAGGCTGTTTTCATTACCCGGTGCCACCTGGCTGCACCACAGCATGCCGCGTGCGCCGTTGGCATAGCGCAGCATGACATGGGCGTTGTCGTCCAGTTGCCGCCCGTCCACAAAGGTCGTCACGTCGGCACACACCTGCGCCAGCTGCAGTCCCGTGACGTAGCGCGCCAGGTGCTCTGCATGGCTGCCAATATCACCCAGCGAACCACCGGCTCCGGCACGAGCAGGGTCCACCCGCCAGGCGGCCTGCTTTTGGCCACTGTCTTCGAGCTTGGTGCTCAGCCAATCCTGCGGGTACTCGACCTGGATCACCCGGATGTCGCCCAGTTCACCCGCCGCCACCATGGTACGCGCCTGGCGCACCATGGGGTACCCGCTGTAATTGTGGGTCAGGGCAAACAGGCAGCCACTGCGGTGCACGGTATCGACCAGCGCTTTGGCATCGGCCAGTGTGGCGGTCAGGGGTTTGTCGCAAATCACATGGATGCCGGCCTCCAGGAAGGCTGTGGCAATTGGCGCGTGCAGATGGTTGGGCGTCACGATGGAAACCACGTCAACGCCGTCCTGTCGTGCACGCTCAGCCTGGGCCATGGCGGCAAAGTCGGCGTAGCTGCGCTCGGGTGCGATGTGCAGTTCGGCCGCGCTGGCGGTAGCGCGCGCCGGGTCGGACGACAGCGCTCCCGCCACCAGGGTGTAGCCATCATCCAGCCGTGCCGCCATGCGGTGCACGCCGCCGATGAATGCGCCTTGCCCTCCGCCCACCATGCCCAGGCGGATACGCCGGAGCGTGCCGGCCTGCTTGCTTGCTTCGATGGTCATGCCTCAACCCCTCAGCTGATACCGAGCATTTTTTTGTTGGCTGCCTGATCCACTGCGCCGCCGGCGAAGTCATCGAAGCTGCGGTCGGCCACACGGATGATGTGGTCGCGGATAAAGGTAGCTCCCTCACGCGCACCGTCTTCCGGGTGCTTGATGCAGCACTCCCATTCCAGAACCGCCCAGCCGGGGAAGTCGTATTGGGCCATTTTGGAGAATATGGCGGCAAAGTCCACCTGCCCGTCGCCCAGAGAGCGAAAACGCCCGGCTCGCTTTAGCCAAGGCTGGTAGCCACCATACACGCCTTGCTTGCCGGTCGGGTTGAACTCGGCATCCTTGACGTGGAAGATCTTGATGCGCTCATGGTAACAATCGATGTAGTCTAGGTAATTGAGCTGCTGCAAAACAAAATGGCTGGGGTCATACAGCAGGCAGGCACGCTTGTGGTTGTTGACCCGTTCCAGAAACATCTCATAGCTCACACCATCGTGCAAATCTTCTCCGGGATGCACCTCGTAGCACACGTCAACACCCGCGTGATCAAAGGCATCGAGAATCGGTCGCCAGCGCTTTGCCAGTTCATCAAACGCGCCTTCAATCAAGCCCGCTGGACGCGGTGGCCAAGAGTACAAGTACGGCCAAGCCAGCGCGCCCGAAAAAGTGACGTGGGCAGTCAGACCCAGATTGGCCGAGGCCTGCGCCGCCCACATCAGTTGTTCAACCGCCCACTGCTGGCGCAGCGCGGGGTTGCCCCGCACCTCGGGTGCGGCAAAGCCGTCAAAACCGGTGTCATAGGCCGGATGCACTGCCACCAGTTGCCCTTGCAAGTGGGTCGAGAGTTCGGTGATTTCCAAACCATGCTGCGCCAGCATGCCTTTGACTTCTTCGCAATAGGTCTTGCTGTGTGCCGCGGTCTTCAGGTCAAACAGACGCGCATCCCAGCTCGGTATCTGGACGCCTTTGTAGCCCAGCCCTGAGGCCCATTTCGCAATGGCCGGAAGTGTGTTGAAGGGGGCGGTGTCACCGGCAAATTGAGCCAGAAATATGGCCGGGCCTTTGATGGTCTTCATGTTTGCTTGCTCCTCTGGTTCTTTGGAAGCATAGCCCGTCGACAACCGTTTTGACAAGCCCCGGCCTGATGCCTGGCGATTTTTTCAAGGACCGCAATGGCCACCGCAAGCGCGGATGTTTGGTTGGGCGTCATTCACCATGAGTCGTGTAAAGTCCAAAAATTGCCGCTCAGACCTCTCGACATGGCGCGAATTTCCAGAATAGTCATCACTCACCACCAACTCCCACTTGAGCCGCCTTTTCCGGCATCGTGGGACACGCGACCCCGCACGCGCTTTCCGGCCACACTGGTTCGAGTGTTTGATGAAGATGGTCGTATGGGCGTGGGTTCTGGCGACGCAATGTTGGGCTTTGGCGATTACGAACACCTGTTCATCGGCCAGGAGGTCATGGAACTGGACCGACACCATGCGATTTTGATGAATGTCGAATTTCATGCCGGGCGACCCTGGCCCTTGGACATCGCCCTGTGGGATTTGGCAGGCAAGACGCAAGGACAAGCGGTATGGAAAATGCTGGGTGCAAAGGCGCCACGCTTGCGTGCTTATCAGTCCAGTGGTGTGCATCGGTCAACCGATGACATGGTTGGGGTGGCGACGCAGTGTCTGGCAGCAGGCATACCTGCACTCAAGGTACGTTTTGGACGCAGCGACTTGGCAAAGGACCTGGCTGTTTTGCAGGCAATCCGGGAAGCCGTGGGTGATCAATTGGAGTTGATGGTCGACTGCAACCAAGGTTGGAGAATGCCCTGGGACACTGCGCCATCGTGGGACCTTGAACATGCACTGCGTGTGGCCAAAGAGCTTGAAAAGTTGCGGGTGTTCTGGATGGAAGAACCCCTGCATCGCGGTGACTACGAAGGCATGCGCACCTTGCGAAGCAAAGTGGGCATTCGACTGGCCGGTGCGGAGTTCACCCGCGAACCCTACGAGTGGCGTGAACTGTTGGAGCGCGATTGCCTGGACGTTTTTCAGCCCGATGCGGTCCTGACCGGCGGCATTACTGGACTGGCGCCATTTGCCCATCAAGTCGCAGAAAGGGGCCGTCTTTTCAGTTCCCATACCTGGGGAAATGGCCTTGGCATGATGGCCAACCTGCAGTTGATCGCCGGCACGGCCGGCGAGACCTATGTCGAGTGGCCGCTGGATGCGCCTGAATGGACGCCAGAACGGCGTGATTACCTGTTGAAGTCACCGCTGGCATTGGATAGCCAAGGCTGGTTCACGCTACCGGACGCACCCGGGCTCGGCATCGAGCTCAATGAGGTGATGCTTGAACAGACGCTGAGCAAGACGGCCAAGTTTCACTGAGGAGGATCGTTGTTGTGACTTCAAGATTGACATTGCAGCAAGTGCATGAGCTTGCACGACTGGCCTTGATGTCGAGTGGTGGGGGTGCGCAGCAAAGTGACCTTGTCGCGCAGTCCATTGCCGAAGCTGAGGCTCAGGGCATTCGAAATGTGGGCTTGGCCTACCTGCCGACGTATTGCGCGCACCTGCGCTGTGGCAAGGTTGATGGCCATGCCTTGGCCCACGCAGAAGTAACTGCACCGTCAATCCTTCAGGTCGACGCATCCAACGGATTCGCGCACACTGCCTTTATGTCCGTGCTGCCTGAATTTGTTTTGATGGTGCGCAGCCAAGGCATTGCCGCCATGACGATCAGGAACTCATACTCGGCCGGTGTGCTTGGCTGGTTTATTCACCGTTTTCTCGAACACGGACTGGTGAGTCTGGCGTTTTCAAACGCGTCCGCCATGATGGCGCCGGTGGGTGGAAACAAACCGGTCTTTGGAACCAATCCCTGGGGCTTTGGCGTGCCGCAAGAGGGGGCTGATGCCATCGTTGCCGACATGTCCAGCACGGCGACGGCTCGGGTGAATGTGATAGCCGCTGCGCAATCTGGTGGACCGATACCTGCAGGTTGGGCCATTGATGTGGATGGCCGTCCGACCACTGATCCGCAAGCGGCCCTGGCGGGAACCATGGCACCGGCGGCCGGTCACAAAGGGTATGCGCTGGCCTTGCTGGTCGATGTGCTCGTGGCCGGCTTGGGCGCCGCCAACTGGTCGTTTGAGGCCAGCTCATTGCTCGATGACTCTGGCGGCCCGCCGGGTGTCGGTCAGTGCTTTATCGCCATTGACCCCTCACGCTGTGCGCCTGGCTTCGCGCAACGTGTCACTCGGCTTGCTCAAGCCATTCATGAGCAAGAAGGCGCACGCCTCCCGGGAATGGGGCGCGCGGCACACACGGCGTATGCAAATACCCACGGTGTTGAAGTGCCCGACGAGTTGCTGGCTGAACTGCACGCGTTGGCGTACCCCGGCTGATGTCACACGAAGAGATGTTGTTGGGCGTGTTGCAGGCCAATGGCATTGGGCCGGCGGAGTCCCCCGATGCCTGGTCTCTGTCCTTGCTTACGGGGGGATTCTGGAATCGGGTGTACCGTCTACGCAGCACGCAAGCCACCAACATTGACTGGGTGGTCAAGCAGTTCGCTGAGGTGCCTGCAAACCCAATGTTCCCGATTCTGCCGGCCACTGAACATGCGGCATTGCGGTTCTTGCAAGATCAGCAATGCGCGCCGTCGCCGATCGCGTTCATTGCCGATAGCCCGGTGGGAAGTCTGTTGGTCTATGAGTATGTCAAGGGCGGTCATTGGAACGGTGACCTTGAAGCGACAGCCACTTTGCTGGCGCGGGTGCACCGCAT
>JBAXMQ010000025.1:0-32410 GCA_037134215.1 Betaproteobacteria bacterium | reverse complement strand
GAGCAGGTGCGCGGCAAGCCCGAAACCTTCAACCGGCCGGACTACAACTTCCGGCTGCTGGGTAACGACGGCCGGGAGCCGCAGGGCCACGAGCAGGTACAGATCAGCACCCGCATGCGCGGCGCGCCGCTGGACCTGATGGTGGCCGAGGCCATGATCCTGGCCAACAGCACCTGGGGCGGCTGGCTGGCCGAGCTGGGCGTGCCCGGCATTTACCGCAGCCAGGCCTCGCTGCTACCCGGCGTCAAGGTGCGCATGGGCACCAAGGCACTGCCGCATGCCGGCATTGGGGTGAAAAGCTACGCCTGGAGCACCTCGCCACTGCGCCGCTACACCGACCTGGTGAACCAGTGGCAGATCATTGCCTGCGTGCGCCACGGCAACACGGCGGCGCTGGCGGCGCCGTTCAAGGCCCGTGACACCGACCTGTTTGCCATCATCTCCAGCTTTGACGCAGCCTACGCCGCGTACAACGGCTACCAGGGTGCGATGGAGCGCTTCTGGACGCTCAAGTACCTTCAGCAGCAGGGCCTGACCGAGCTGGATGTGACCCTGTTCAAAGACAACCTGGCCCGGGCCGACACGCTGCCGCTGGTGTTGCCCGTGCTGGGGGCGGCCGGACTGCCGCGCGGCGCCCGTTTGCGGGTGCGGTTGGGTGACATCGACGAAGTCACCCTGGACATCAGCGGCACGCTGCTGGCGCGACTGGATGCAGCACCGGATGGCACTGTGGCCGCAGCAGACGGCGAGGAAGACGATGGCGATGAGGTGGCCGGCCCGATTGCCATTGCGGTCGATCTGGCAGAGCCAGACACAGACGGCCCGTCAGCCAGTGGCCCTGCTGCGAGTGAACCCGTGGCGCCGTGAACCTGCGCCGCTTCAGCCCCCTGCAGCTGGCGCTGGCGGCGTCCCTGGTGCTGCATGCGGCGCTGCTGACGCTGCGACTGGTGGACCCGGCCACTTTCAAGCGGGTGTTTGAAGAGGCGCCGCTCGAAGTGATCCTGGTCAATGCCCGCAGCAAGGAGGCGCCGCAAAAGGCGCAGGCCATCGCCCAGGCGAATCTGGCAGGCGGTGGCGATGCCGATCGCAGCCGCGCCACCAGCCCCCTGCCGCCCTCGCTGCGCAACGAAACCGGCGACGATGTGCAAGAGGCGGCGCAGCGCACCCTGCAAACCTTGCAGGATCAGCAAAACCTGCTGCTGGCCCAGGTTCGCAAGCAACTGCTGGCGTTGCCACCGCCCGATCCAGCACGGCCAGACAGTTCGGCCGAGCAGGTGCAGCGCGAGGAGAAACGGCGACAGCTGATCAAGCTGCTGGCCGAGATCGAACGCCGTATCAACGAGGAAAACGCCCGCCCCAAACGGCGCTACATCAGCCCGGCCACCCGGGAGGCGGTCTATGCGGTGTACTACGACCACCTGCGCCGGGCCATCGAGGACAAGGGCACCGAGAACTTTCCGCAGTTGGCCGGCCAGAAGCTGTACGGTGAGCTGACCATGATCGTCACCGTCAACCACGACGGCCGCCTGCTCGGCACCGAGGTGGTGGACAGCTCCGGCAACCGCGCGCTGGACCGACGCGCCGAAGCCATCGCCCGGGCCGCAGCGCCCTTTGGCCGTTTCAGCGAGGAGATGCGGCGACGGGCCGACCAGATTCTGGTGGTGTCACGCTTCAAGTTCACACGCGACGAGGTGCTGGAAACCCAACTGACTGCCCCGGGGGGCGGCAAACCATGACCGCCCTGCTGCGCTGGCTGGCCCTGGTGCTGATGGCCGTGCTGGCGCTGCAGCTGTTTTTTGTGCTGCGCATTGCCGCCATGGTGGTGCTGGACCCGCAGTCCACCGCCTTTCAGCGCTCGGAGGCCTGGCGCCTGGTCAGTGAGAAAGGCGCTCTGCCTTGGCGCCAGCAGTGGGTGGCCTACGGGCAGATCTCCGACCACCTCAAACGCGCGGTGCTGGCCAGCGAAGACGACGGCTTTGCCAGCCACGACGGCGTCGATTGGGACGCCCTGGAAAAAGCCTGGCAAAAGAACGCTCGGGCCGAAGCACAGGCCACCAAAAGCGCGGCCGGTGCGGCAAAGGCCAATGGCAAGCCAGCGCCTCGGCTCAAGGTGGTGGGCGGCTCCACCATCACGCAGCAATTGGCCAAGAACTTGTTTCTCTCGGGTGAGCGGACCCTGCTGCGCAAGGGCCAAGAGTTCGTTCTGACCCTGCTGCTGGAGGCTTTTCTGAACAAACAGCGCATTCTGGAGATCTACCTCAACAGCGTGGAGTGGGGTGAAGGCGTGTTTGGCGCCGAGGCTGCAGCCCAGCACTATTACCGCAAGCCGGCATCCCGGCTGACGGCCCTGGAGGCGGCACGGCTGGCGGTGATGCTGCCACGGCCACGCTATTTCGAGAAACTGCCCAATTCGGGCTACCTGGCCGAGCGCGCGGCCGTGATCGTGGATCGGCTGCCCCGGGCGCAGCTGCCTTGAGCCGGACCTGCCAGCACCATGCGTATTTTGGGCGTTGACCCCGGCCTGCGGACCACTGGTTTTGGGGTGGTTGACGTGCATGGCGCCGATCTGACCTATGTGGCCAGCGGCACCATCAGCACCACCCATCTCGAAAAAGGCCGGCTGCCCGAGCGGCTCAAGGTCTTGTTTGACGGACTGGTGGAGGTGAGCACCCGCTATCAGCCGGATTGCGCCTCGGTGGAGATTGTGTTTGTCAACGTCAACCCGCAGTCCACCCTGTTGCTGGGCCAGGCGCGCGGCGCCTGTATCACGGCGTTGGTGTCAAGCCAGTTGCCGGTGGCCGAATACACCGCGCTGCAGATGAAGCAGGCGGTGGTGGGCTACGGCCGCGCCGACAAGACCCAGATTCAGGAGATGGTGCGCCGCCTGCTGGCCCTGCCCGGCCTGCCCGGACCCGATGCCGCCGACGCCCTGGGCCTGGCCATCACCCACGCCCACGCCGCCAAGGCCATGGCCCGGCTGGCCCAGGCCGATGGGGTGCTGGGCGGTGGCAGCGGCAAGTTCAAGGCGGGCCGAAGTCGTTAGCCGGCTGTCATAGGCGTCATTCAAAGCCCGGCCAACTGTCGTACCGCCTCCAACGGCGGCATGACTTCGATACCGCCTTTGGCCGGGTAAGCATGGGCCACCGGCGCGATCAGCAATCGGCGGGTAGCGCCCACGTCTTTGGCCGCTTCATGAAAACCACGGGACACGGTGGGGGCTGACGAACGTTTAACCTCACAGGCCCAGGTCTGCCCACCCGATGTGGTAATCACCAGATCGCACTCAGCACCATGAGACGTTCGGTAGAAACTCGCTTCAGCCTGCGGCGCGGCGGCAATCAGTTGCTCCAGAACGTGGGCCTCCCAACTTTGGCCTGCCACCGGGTGCGCCAGCACCGCCTCCAATGTCGGCAAGCCCAACAGGGCATGCACGAGCCCGCTGTCTCGCACAGACACCTTGGGAGCTCGGACCAAGCGTTTGCCGACGTTGCCCGTCCAAGGTGGCAGACGGCGCACCAGCATCAGATCGCACAACACATCGATATAGCGTGCCACTGTCTGGCCGGACACCGCCAAGGCCCCTGCCAGTTGCGCCTGGTTGAGCATTTGGCCCTGATGGTGCGCCAGCATGGTCCAGAGACGGCGCAAGGTGGCCGCCGGGATGCGCAGCCCGAGTGCGGGGATGTCCCGCTCCAGGTAGCTGGTGATGAAAGCTTCCCGCCAGCGCATGCTGGCCGCGTCGGAGCGGGCTAGATAAGATAAGGGAAAACCACCGCGCACCCACAGGCGGTCTGGCGACGTTTCAATCTCGCGGACCTGGAAGGGCGTGAGTTCCAACATGGCGACGCGTCCGGCTAGGCTCTCGGACGCCTGACCCAGCAACACACCCGAAGCAGAACCGAGCAGCAGAAACTGACCAGCCATAGCGCCAGCCTGACGCCGCTGGTCGATCACGCTGCGCAAGACGGCAAACAGGTCGGGCACCCGCTGCACCTCGTCCAAGACCAGCAGGCGATCCGGGTGACTGGCGAAAAAAGTTTCGGCGTCGTCAAGTTGACGCCGGGCTGAAGGTAGCTCAAGGTCAATGTACAAGGGTCCGGCACCGCCACCGGGCGGCACCTGTGCCACCCATTGCTTGGCCAGTGTCGTCTTGCCAACCTGCCTCGGCCCCAACAAGACCACTGCCGGAAACTCATCCAGCAGTTGGACAAGGGCTGGGAGAATGGCGCGTTCCGGGCTTAGCTCAATTGAATTCATCCGTGTAATTATATTTTCAAAGAGAAAAAATACACGGTTAATTTACAAAGAAAATCAGCTTGTTCAGGCCTTGTGCCGCGCCCATCGCAGGCCCAGCAGCGGCCAGGTCTACCAGGCGGGCGCCAGCCGCGCAAAGCCGGCGGGGGCGCGGCCTTCGTCGGCAAAGCTCACCACGTCCCAGGTCTCGGGCCGGCTCAGCAGTTCGCGCAGCAGCCGGTTGTTCAGCGCGTGGCCGGAGCGGCGCGCGCTATAGCTGGCCAGCAGCGGTTTGCCGACCACGTACAGGTCGCCCATGGCGTCGAGGATTTTGTGCTTGACGAACTCGTCGTCGTAGCGCAAGCCCTCGGCGTTGAGCACCTTGTAGTCGTCCATCACGATGGCGTTGTCCAGCCCGCCGCCCAAAGCCAGGCCGTTGGCGCGCATCGCCTCCACATCCTTGGTGAAGCCGAAGGTACGGGCCCGGGCAATGTCGCGCGCGTAGGCACCGGTGCTCATGTCAAACACCACGCGCTGGCCGGTGGCATCCACCGCCGGATGGGCAAAATCAATCTCAAAGCTCAGCCGGTAGCCGTGGAAGGGCTCCAGCCGAGCCCATTTTTCGGCCGCACCCGCGCCCTCGCGCACCTCCACCGGCGCCAGCAGGCGGATGAAGCGGCGGGGGGCATCCTGCAACACGATGCCGGCACTTTGCAACAAAAACACGAACGAAGCCGCCGAACCGTCCAGGATGGGCACCTCTTCGGCCGAGATATCCACGTACAGGTTGTCGACGCCGAGGCCAGCGCAGGCCGACATCAGGTGCTCCACGGTGTGGACCTTGACACCGCCGTTTGAGAGCGTGCTGGCCAACCGGGTGTCTGTGACCGCCTCGGCCGACACCACGATGTCCACCGGTTCGGGCAGGTCGACCCGGCGAAACACGATGCCGGTGTCGGGCTGGGCCGGGCGCAGCGTCAGCTCCACGCGCTGGCCGCTGTGCAGCCCCACGCCAACGGCCCGGGTCAGGGTTTTGAGGGTTCGTTGTTGCAGCACCTAGTGATTTTACTGACCCTGCTAATCCGCCTGCTTGCGCAGGAAGGCCGGGATTTCAAAGTCTTCCATGCCACCGGACGACAGGGCATCGACCTTGGCGGCGGCCTGGGTGCGATCGCGCTGGCGCCAGACAGTGGGGCGGGCCACATCGTCGTAGCCACCGCTGGCCATGCCAACACCACTGAGGCTGCCAGAGGCCGTGGCCAGCGAGGCCGAGGGCATGCTGCTGCCCGCCTGCGGCGTGAGGGTGGGCACGTAGAACGGCGAGGGGTCGGTGCCGGTGCGCATCACTTTCAGCTCCGGTTTGACGCGGCCGGCACCTGGACGCGCCAGGCCGGTCGCGACCACGGTGACCCGAATGCTCTCACCCAGGCTGTCGTCCTGCGCGGTGCCGTAGATCACGGTGGCGTCTTCGGAGGCAAAGTTGCGGATGGTGTTCATGGCCAGGCTGGACTCGCGCAGCTTGAGCGAGCCCTTGGCTGCACTGATGAGCACCAGCACGCCTTTGGCGCCCGACAGGTCCACACCCTCCAGCAGCGGGCAGGCCACGGCCTGCTCGGCAGCGATACGGGCCCGGTCTGGCCCGGTGGCCTGCGCGGTGCCCATCATGGCCTTGCCCGGCTCCCCCATGACGGTGCGCACGTCTTCAAAGTCGACATTGACGTGACCCTTGACGTTGATGATTTCGGCAATGCCACCCACCGCGTTGCGCAGCACATCGTTGGCGCTGGCAAAGGCCTCTTCTTCGGTGGCGTCCTCGCCCAGCACGTCCTGCAGCTTCTGGTTCAGCACCACGATCAGCGAGTCAACATTGGCTTCGAGCTCGACCATGCCAGCTTCGGCATGTTTCATGCGTTTGTTGCCCTCGAACTCGAAGGGCTTGGTCACCACGCCCACTGTCAGAATGCCCATCTCGCGCGCCACGCGGGCAATCACTGGCGCCGCGCCCGTGCCGGTGCCGCCGCCCATACCAGCGGTGATGAACAGCATGTGCGCGCCGTCGATGGCGGCCCGGATGTCTTCAATCGCCAGCTCGGCCGCCTCCCGCCCACGCTCGGGCAAGCCGCCTGCGCCCAGACCGGTGCGGCCCAGCGGGATCACACAATGGGCACCGTGGCCGTCCAGCACCTGGGCGTCGGTGTTGGCGCAGATGAACTCGACGCCGCGCACGTCGCTGTTGATCATGTGGCTGACGGCATTGCCGCCACCGCCGCCAACGCCAATGACCTTGATGCGGGTGCCTTGGTTGAACGCTTCTTCGTCAATCATTTCGATGGGCATTTTTTTCTCCTGGTGTTTCAATGAATGTGCAGTTGCTGAATGGGGTGGGTCATCACGGTGTGGGCCAGCGCAATCGCGGCGGCCCGGTGCAGCGGCGCTTGGCGGGCGGGCTGGCCCGTTGCGGCCAGAGTGAGGGGGGTGCACGGTGTGTCATCAGAAGATCCTGGTGAACCAGTCTTTGAGCTGGCCCACTGCTGTGGTCATGGAGCCGTTTTTCTGCGCCACCTTGAAGCCGCGCAGACGCGCCAGCCGGGCCTCTTCGAGCAGGCCCATGACGGTGGCCGCACGCGGCTGGGCCACCATGTCGGCCAGCGCGCTGGCGTAGTGCGGGCTGCCACGGCGCACGGGCTTGAGGAAGATGTCCTCGCCCAGTTCCACCATGCCTGGCATCACGCAGCTGCCGCCGGTCAGCACGATGCCGCTGGAGAGCATTTCCTCAAAACCGGAGTCGCGCAGCACCTGGTGCACCAGCGAAAAGATTTCTTCCACCCGGGGCTCGATCACCCCGGCCAGGGCCTGCCGGCTGAGCATGCGCGGGCCACGGTCGCCGAGGCCCGGCACTTCGACCTGGGTGTCGGGGTCGGCCAGCAGTTGCTTGGCGTAGCCGTTTTCCACCTTGATGTCTTCGGCGTCCTTGGTTGGGGTGCGCAGCGCCATGGCGATGTCGCTGGTGATCAGGTCGCCGGCAATCGGGATCACGGCGGTGTGGCGGATGGCGCCGTTGGTGAAGATGGCGATGTCGGTGGTGCCGGCGCCGATGTCCACCAGCGCCACGCCCAGTTCGCGCTCGTCTTCGGTCAATACCGACAGGCTGCTGGCCAGCGGGTTGAGCATCAGCTGCTCCACCTCCAGGCCGCAGCGGCGCACGCACTTGATGATGTTCTCAGCCGCGCTCTGGGCGCCGGTCACGATGTGCACCTTGGCTTCGAGCCGGATGCCGCTCATGCCGATGGGCTCCTTGACATCCTGGCCGTCGATGATGAACTCCTGCGGCTCGACCAGCAACAGCCGCTGGTCGGTCGAGATGTTGATCGCCTTGGCGGTTTCGACCACACGGGCCACGTCGGCCGCGGTCACCTCGCGGTCTTTGATGGCCACCATGCCGCTGGAGTTCATGCCCCGGATGTGGCTGCCGGTGATGCCGGTGTAGACGCGGGTGATCTTGCAGTCGGCCATCAGCTCGGCCTCCTTGAGCGCCTGCTGGATGCTTTGCACCGTGGCGTCGATGTTGACCACCACGCCGCGCTTGAGGCCATTGCTGGCGGCAATGCCCAGGCCGGCGAGCTTGAGCTCGCCGTTGGGCAAGACCTCCGCCACCACCGCCATGACCTTGGCGGTGCCAATGTCAAGGCCTACGACCAGATCTTTGTATTCTTTCGCCATATGCCGTCACCTATTGCTGTGGGTTGCCACTATTTCCTGGGTCCGTCCTTCGCTTGCGTGCTGACACCACGCAAGCGAAGGGCATAACCGTCCTGATGCCGCAAATCCGCCGTTTCCAGCGCCTCGGGTTTGCGTCCGTACCGCGCACTGACCTGGGTGAGCGTCTGCAAGAAACGCTGGCTTCGGGCCTGAACCTCGGGCAGGCTGCCGGCGCCCAGTTCGATCACCGCCCCGGTGTCGAGCCGGGCGCGCCAACTGCCGCGCCCACTGAGCTCAAGCTGCTCCAAAGGCAGGTCCAGGGATTCAAACAGGGGCTGCAAGGCCTGATAGGCGGCCAGAATTTGCGCCGATTGCGCCTCCGGCCCTTGCAGGCGGGGCAGGGCCTCCTGCTCGACCTCGCCCAGGTTGGCGTCAAACACCTCACCAAAGCTGTTGACCAACCGCGACTCACCTTCGGGGCCCCAATAGGCCACAGCCCGGTGCTCCTGCAGCTGCACCCTCAGCCGATTAGGAAAGTCGCGCCGCACCACGGCCTGCCGGACCCAGGGCACGGCCTCAAAGGCGGCGCGGGCGCGGTTGAGGTCGAGTGTGAAGAAGGTGCCCGACAGGTGGGGCGCCACGTTGGCCCGCAGCGTTGGGGCGTTGTTGTGCGTGACGTCGCCGCTGACCGTGATGCCACGGATGGCAAACGCCGGGTGACGCGACGCCCACAAACCCAGTGCAGCCAGCGCCATCACCGCCAGCAGCCAGCACAGGCCCCGGGTACCCAGCGTCATCAGGCGCACGTCGGTCGGCAGCGCCTCGCTCATGCAGCGGCTCCGGTGGACACCGTCGGGGCCTGCGGGTAATCCAGCGTGGCCTGTGCCAATACGGCCAGACACAGCGCTGGGTAGTCCAGCCCGGCAGCGCGCGCCGACATCGGCACCAGCGAATGGCTGGTCATGCCGGGCGAGGTGTTCATTTCCAGCAAAAAAGGCTGCCGGTCACTGGCCCGGATCATCAGATCAGCCCGGCCCCAGCCCCGGCAACCCAGCGCCTGGTAGGCCGCCAGCACGATGCGCGAAATTTCAGCCTCTTCGGCGGCTGGCAGGCCGCTTGGGCAGTGGTACTGCACGGCATCGGTGAAGTATTTGTTTTGGTAGTCATAGGCGCCCTGCGGCGCGCTGATGCGCACCACCGGCAGCGTACGAGCCTGCGCGCCAGTGCCCAACACCGGACAGGTCACCTCGTCGCCTTCGATGAACGCCTCGCACAGCACCACCGGGTCGTAACGCGCCGAGAGCGTGACCGCGGGTGCCAGCTCGGCTGGCGTTTTCACGCGGCCCACGCCGATCGACGAGCCCTCATGCGGCGGCTTGACGATCAGCGGCAGGCCCAGGTCCTCGCAGACGGCCGCCAGTTGGCCGGGCGACAGCGGCTCAGCGTGCTGTGCATCGGGCGCCAGCAGCACATGGCGCGGGGTGGGCAGGCCCTGCGCCTGCCAAAGCCTTTTGGTCATGACCTTGTCCATGGCGATGCTGGACGCCATCACCCCCGAGCCGGTGTAGGGCAGGCGCAGCAGCTCCAGCGCGCCCTGCACCGTGCCGTCTTCGCCGTAACGGCCATGCAGGGCGATGAAGCATCGGTCAAAGCCGTCGCGCCGCAGCTCGGCCAGCTCGCGTTCGGCCGGGTCAAAGGCATGGGCATCGACACCGAGCGAACGCAGGGCCTGCAACACGCCCCGGCCCGACATCAGCGACACCTCGCGCTCGGCCGAGGCACCACCCATCAGCACCGCCACTTTTCCGGGATCAAATTGGCTCATAACCCTTGTCCCTCCTGTGTTTTGTGCTCTTTTTTAGATAGCAAATTCACAACCTGCGCCGGGACTGCACCAATCGAGCCGGCGCCCATGCACAAAACCACGTCGCCGGCCCGTGCGGCGTCGGCAATGGCCTGCGGCAGTGCGCCGATGGCGTCGACAAACTGCGGCTCCAGCCGGCCCGCCACCCGCAGCGCCCGCGCCAGGCTGCGGCCGTCGGCGGCCACAATGGGCGCTTCGCCTGCGGCATAGACCTCGGTCAACATCACCGCATCGGCCTGCCCGATGACCTTGACAAAGTCTTCAAAGCAATCGCGGGTTCGGCTGTAGCGGTGCGGCTGAAAAGCCAGCAGCAGGCGCCTGCCAGGAAAGGCGCCGCGCGCCGCCGCCAGCGTGGCCGCCATCTCAACTGGGTGGTGGCCGTAGTCGTCCACCAGGGTAAAGCTGCCGCCGCCGGCTGCCGCCACCTCGCCATAGCGTTGAAAGCGGCGGCCCACGCCCTTGAAGCTGGCCAGCGCTTGCTGCACGGCGGCATCGGGCACGTTGAGTTCCACCGCCACCGCAATGGCCGCCAGCGCATTGAGCACGTTGTGCCGCCCCGGCAGGTTCAGCAGCACCGGAAGGTCGGGCAGCACCACGCCATTGCGACGCTGCACCGTGAACTGCATCTGTCCGCCCACCGCACGCACTTCGAGCGCCCGCACCTGGGCGCCTTCTTCGAAGCCGTAACTGGTGACCGGACAGGTGACCTGCGGCACGATGGCGCGAACTGCCGGGTCGTCGGTGCACAGGATGGCGGTCCCGTAGAAAGGCATACGGTGCAAAAAGTCGACAAAGGCCTGCTTGAGCCGGCCAAAATCATGGCCGTAGGTCTCCATGTGGTCGGCGTCAATGTTGGTGACCACCGCCATCACCGGCAGGAGGTTCAGGAAAGAAGCGTCAGACTCATCGGCCTCGACCACGATGTGATCGCCCTGGCCCAGGCGGGCGTTGGCGCCGGCGCTGTTGAGCCGCCCGCCAATGACGAAGGTCGGGTCCAGCCCGGCCTCGGCCAGCACACTGGCCACCAGGCTGGTGGTGGTGGTCTTGCCGTGGGTGCCGGCAATGGCGATGCCCTGCTTGAGGCGCATCAACTCGGCCAGCATCACGGCGCGAGGCACCACCGGAATGCGGCGCGCACGGGCAGCCAGCACCTCAGGGTTGTCGGCCTGCACCGCGGTCGAGGTCACCACGGCATCGGCGCCGGCCACATGGGCGGCGAGATGGCCCACCTGGGTCTGGATACCCAGCGCAGCCAGGCGCCGCAATGTGGCGCTGTCAGCCAGGTCCGAGCCGGAAATCTGGTAGCCCAGGTTCAGCAGCACTTCGGCGATGCCCGACATGCCGGCACCGCCTATGCCGACAAAATGAATGTGACGGATCGCGTGTTTCATCGGGTCAGTGCTTCGTCAAAGCTTCGCAGGCCGCCACCAGCGCGGCCGTGGCCTCGGTTTTGGCCAGCGCGCGGGCGCACTCGGCACGGCGCAGCAGTTCAGGGCGGGTCAGTGTGCCCAGCATGTCGGCCAGCCGCTGCGGCGTCAGCTCGGGCTGGGGCACCAACCAACCCGCCCCCTGATCGACCAGAAAGCGGGCGTTATGCGTCTGGTGGTCATCCACCGCCGAAGGAAAAGGCACGAACACCGCCGCTACGCCGATGGCTGCAATCTCGGTCACGGTGCTGGCGCCGGCGCGGCAGACCACCAGGTCAGACTCGGCAAAGGCCTGCGCTGTGTCATCGATGAACGGCGTCAGCTCGGCCTGCACGCCGGCGGCGGCGTAATTGCCACGGAGCTCGTCGATCTGGCGCGCGCCGCTCTGGTGCGTCACGATCGGCTGCTTGCCGGGCGGCAACAGCGCCAAGGCGCGCGGCACGATGTCATTGAGGGCGCGCGCGCCCAGGCTGCCACCCAGCACCAGCACGCGCAGCGGGCCGCTGCGTCCGGCAAAACGCTGCGCTGGTTCAGCCACGCCAAGGAAGGCGGCCCGCAAGGGGTTGCCGACCCAGACGCCCTTGGCCAGCGCCTGCGGAAAGGCGCAAAAGGTCCGGTCGGCTACGCCAGCCAGCACCCGGTTGGCCAGGCCGGCCACCGAATTTTGCTCATGCAGCACCAGCGGCTTGCCCCACAGCACGCCCATCATGCCGCCGGGGAAGCTGATGAAGCCACCCAGGCCCACCACGACATCGGGCCGCACCCGGCGCACCACCTGCAGCGCCTGCCAAAAGGCGCGCAGCAGACGCAATGGCAACAGCGCGAGCGTGAGCAGGCCCTTGCCGCGAACGCCCGAAAAATCGATGGCCTCGAAAGCGAAGCCCTGCGCCGGCACCAGCCGGCTTTCCATGCTGGGCTGGGCCGCACTGCCGCTGCCGCCGAGCCAATGCACCTGCCAGCCTCGCTCGCGCAAGGCCTGTGCCACCGCCAGCCCGGGAAAAATATGGCCACCCGTTCCGCCCGCCATGATGAGCGCGGTACTCATACCCGCCCCCTATGCATCAGCAAACGGTTTTCGTGGTCGATGCGCAGAACAATGGCCAAGGCCATCAGGTTGATCAGGATGGCCGAGCCGCCGTAACTCATGAGCGGCAGGGTCAGGCCCTTGGTCGGCAGCGCGCCCAGGTTGACACCCATGTTGATGAAGGCCTGAAAGCCGATCCAAATGCCAATGCCCTGCGCCACCAGCCCGGCAAAGACCTGCTCCAGGGCGATCGACTGGCGGCCAATGTGCATGATGCGCCGAGTCAGCCAGAGGAACAGCCCGATCACGCACAAAACACCGACCAGGCCGAACTCCTCGCCAATCACGGCGAGCAGGAAATCGGTGTGCGCTTCGGGCAGCCAGTGCAGTTTTTCGACGCTGCCGCCCAGGCCCACACCAAAGATTTCGCCGCGGCCGATGGCGATGAGCGAATGGGTGAGCTGGTAGCCCTTGGCCAGGGCGTTTTTTTCGCTCCAAGGGTCCAGGTAGGCAAAGATGCGCTCACGGCGCCAGTCGCTCAGGGCGATCATCAGGCCAAACGCGACCACCAGCCCGGCCCCGATCAGGAAGAACATGCGGGCATTGACGCCACCGAGAAACAGAATGCCCATGGCGATGACGGCGATCACCATGAAGGCGCCCATGTCGGGCTCGGCCAGCAAGAGCAGACCGACCAGCGCCACGGCGGCCCCCATGGGCATCACATGGCGCAAGAAGCGGTCCTTCACCTCCATCTTGCGCACCATGTAGTCGGCGGCATACAGCAGCACCGCCAGCTTGGCCAGCTCGGACGGCTGGAAACTGAAGGGACCGAGCGCGATCCAGCGGCGCGCGCCATACACCACCTTGCCCACATGCGGAATCAGCACCACCGCCAGCAGCACCAGTGACACCACGAAAAGGCCGCGCGCCGAGTTGCTCCAACCCGCCACCGGCACCTGAAAAGTCAGCACCGCGCACAGCAGCCCCAGCAGCAGCCACAGCACGTGCCGGCTCAGGAAATACGTGGGCGTGTAACGGGCGTAACGCGGGTTTTCAGGCATGGCGATGGTGGCCGAATAGACCATCACCAGGCCCCACAGCAACAGCGCCAACGTGACCCAGATCAGCGCCCGGTCGATGCCGGTAGCCACGGTGGGCCGTGGGCCGGTGGCGGTGTAAAGCGAGGTGCCCAGCCGCACGGGCAGCACATCGGCCACGGGTTGGCGCAGCCGGGTCCGCCACAACTGAAAACGTCCGGCCAGCGCGCTCATGCCCACCCCCCGGCGCCGACCAAGGTGCCCGCCTCGTCGGCCAGCGACTGCACGGCGGCAACAAACGCATGCGCCCGATGCTCGTAGTTGTCGAACATGTCCAGGCTGGCGCAGGCCGGTGACATCAGCACCGCATCCCCGGCGCGCGCCAGTTCACGCGCGGCGAGCACGGCCTGCGCCATGGACCCGGCATCGACCAAAGGCACGCCGGTGCCGGCCAGTGCGGTCCGGATCAGCGCGGCGTCGCGGCCAATCAGCACCACCGCTCGCGCGTGCCGGGCCACCGGGTCGGCCAGCGGGCTGAAGTCCTGCCCCTTGCCCAGACCGCCCAGAATCACCACCAGGCGCCGCTCCTGGCCCAGGCCCTTCAAAGCGGCCACGGTGGCCCCCACATTGGTGCCCTTGCTGTCGTCAAAGTACTCGACCTCGTGCAGCACCGCCACCGACGCCACCCGGTGCGGCTCACCGGCATAGTCGCGCAGGCCGTACAAGAGCGGCCCCAGCGCGCAACCGGCGGCGCTGCACAGCGCCAGTGCCGCCAGCGCATTGAGGGCGTTGTGCCGACCACGGATGCGCAGCGCATCGGCCGGCATCAGGCGCTGCAGGTGCAGGGGCTCGGGCTCGGCCCCGCGTTTTTTCAGGGTCTCATCGGCCTCCAGCGCCCGCACCAGCCAGGCCATGCCGTTGACCTCCTCGATGCCGAAGTCCCCAGGACGCTGCGGCAGGTCGCCGCCAAAAGTCACATGGGCGCGCAACACCGGTCGCTGCAGCTTGACGCGCACCGGCTCGGGCAGCATGGCCATCACCAGCGGGTCGTCCCGGTTGAGCAGCATCAGGGCCTGCTGGCCAAAGATACGGGCCTTGGCCAGGCCGTAGGCCTGCAAGCTGCCGTGCCAGTCCAGGTGGTCCTGCGTCAGGTTCAGCACCACCGCAGCGGTCGGCTCAAAGCCCGTGACACCCTCCAGCTGGAAGCTGGAGAGCTCCAGCACCCACACCTCGGGCAGGCTGTCGGCCGCCAGGTGCTGGCCCAGTGTGTCCAGCAGGGTGGGCCCGATGTTGCCGGCCACCGCCACTGTCTTGCCGGCGCGCGCTACCAGTTGCCCGGTCAGGGCCGTCACGGTGGTTTTGCCATTGGTGCCGGTCACCGCCAGCACCTGGGGCGCATAAGTGCGTTCGGCGCGCAAGCTCTGCAGCGCCTGGGCAAACAGATCCAATTCGCCGCCAAGCCACAGCCCGCTTGCCTTAGCCGCTTCCAAAACAGCAGCAAGCTCGGCCGGCGACAGGCCCGGGCTGCGCAACACCGCACGCACGGGTGTGCCCGTCACCAGCTCGGCACTGAGTGGGCCACTGACAAAGCGCACGGCCGGCCATTCCTGCTGCAGCGCCGCCAGCCCTGGCGGCGCGGGCCGGGTGTCGGCCACCGTGACTTGCGCGCCGGCACGCGCGCACCAACGCGCCATCGCCAGGCCGGACGCCCCCAGGCCCAGGATCAGCACATGTTGGTCTTGCAGCTGCAGCACCGCTTACCTCAGCTTCAGAGTGGAGAGGCCCACCAGGCACAACAGCATGGTGATGATCCAGAAGCGCACGACCACCTGCGTCTCTTTCCAGCCGCTTTTCTCGAAGTGGTGGTGCAGCGGGGCCATCTTCAGAATGCGCCGGCCCTCCCCGTACTTGCGCCGCGTGTACTTGAAGTAGGTGACCTGCAGCATCACCGACAGGGCCTCGACCACAAAGATGCCGCCCATGATGGCCAGCACGATCTCCTGGCGCACGATGACCGCAATGGTGCCCAGCGCCGCGCCCAGCGCCAGGGCGCCCACATCCCCCATGAACACCTGGGCCGGGTGGGTGTTGAACCACAAAAACGCCAGGCCGGCACCCGCCATGGCGGCGCAGAAAATCAGTAGCTCGCCCGAGCCCGGAATGTGCGGGAAGAACAGGTATTTGGAGTAAACCGCGCTGCCAGTCACATAGGCAAACACGCCGAGTGCCGAACCCACCATCACCACCGGCATGATGGCCAGGCCATCCAGTCCGTCGGTCAGGTTGACGGCGTTGCTGGCGCCGACGATCACCAAGTAGGTCAGCACGACAAAGCCCAGCACGCCCAGGGGGTAACTGATCTCCTTGAAAAACGGCAACAACAGGCCGGCTTTGGGCGGCAGGTTCAGGTCAAAGCCTGATTGCACCCAGCGGAAAAACAGCTCCAGCACCCGCAGGTTGGAGTTCTCGGAGATGCTGAACACCAGGTAGAGCGCCGCCACCAGCCCGATGATGGACTGCCAAAGGTACTTGTCGCGCGAGCGCATGCCCTCCGGGTCCTTCTGCACCACCTTGCGCCAGTCGTCGGCCCAGCCAACGGCACCAAAGCCCAGTGTGACCAGCAGCACGATCCAGACAAAGCGGTTGCTCAAGTCGAACCAGAGCAGGGTCGAGACGGCGATGCACAGCAAAATCAACACGCCGCCCATGGTGGGGGTGCCGCTCTTGCTCAGGTGCGCGGCCACGCCGTAACCCCGGATCGGCTGGCCGATCTTGAGCGCAGTCAGGCGGCGGATCACGAACGGCCCGGCCACCAGCCCCATCAGCAGCGCCGTCAGGGCCGCCATCACGGCCCGAAAGGTGAGGTATTGGAATACGCGGAAATAGCCGAACTCGGGCGAGAGCGACTGCAGCCATTGGGCCAAGCTTAAGAGCATGACAGGGTCCTGTGGGCAAGGTTACACCGCATGGGGCGCTGCCTCCTGGGGTTGCAGGGCGGTGTCGATGGCCGCAATGAGGCGCTCCATCGCCATGAAGCGGGCGCCCTTGACCAACAGGCTGCCCAGCTGCGCCAGTTCGGCCAGCACGGCAGTTTGCAGGTCGGCCAGGTCGTCAAAATGCTGGCTGCGGCTGGCGCCACCGATGGCGCTGGCGGCGGTGTGGCGCGCCAAGTTGCCCAGCGTGAACACCTGCTCGATGCCCAGCGCCTGCGCCATCTCGCCGGCCTGGGCATGGAACAGCGGGCCCTGGTCGCCGACCTCACCCATGTCACCCAGCACCAGCAGGCGCGGTGCCGGCAGGGTGGCCAGCACCTCGATGGCGGCCTGCACCGAGTCGGGGTTGGCGTTGTAGCTGTCATCGACCAGTGTCACCGGGTGGCCGGCGACGCTGAGCTGGCGGGCGCGCGAGCGGCCCTTGACCGGCTCAAACGCCGCCAGACCCTGCGCGATGGCCGCCAAAGGCACACCGGCGGCACAGGCGCAGGCCACCGCTGCCAGGGAATTCGTCACATTGTGGCGACCCGCAATGTGCAGCGCGTACTGCAGCGGCCCGGTCGGCGTCCGCGCCGTCACCTGCCAGGCCGCGCCCGCCCAGTGGGCACCAGTGCAGCACACATCGGCTGCCGGGCTGGACGGATCCGGATCAAAGCACAGCACAGAGCGGGCACCGGCCATTTCGGCCCACAAGGCGCTGTAGGCATCCCGCGCCGGAAACACGGCCACCCCATCGGCCGGCAGGGCCTGGATGACCGCGCCGTTTTCCTGGGCCACTGCCGCGACCGTGGCCATGAACTCCAGGTGCTCGCGCTGTGCGTTGTTGACCAGCGCCACCGTTGGGCGCGCCAAGGCAGCGAGCACCGCAATTTCGCCAGGGTGGTTCATGCCCAGCTCCAGCACAGCCACCTCGTGCTGCGCGCGCAAGCGCAGCAGGGTCAGCGGCAGGCCGATGTCGTTGTTCAGGTTGCCCTGGGTGGCCAGGTAGGCCAGTGGCTTCCAGGCCCGCAAGATAGCGGCCAGCATTTGCGTCACCGTGGTCTTGCCGTTGCTGCCGGTCACCGCCATCAGCGGCAGGCTGAACTGGGCGCGCCAGGCGCCGGCCAGGGCCCCGAGGGCCAGCCGGGTGTCCGGCACCAGCAGTCCGGGCAGACCGGCGGCGGCCAGCCGGTCAGCGGCATCGGCCTGGCACAGGACGGCCACCGCACCCTGGGCGCGCGCCTGGTCCAGAAAGTCATGGGCATCAAAGCGCTCACCGCGCAGCGCCACAAACAGGTCGCCTGGCTGAAGGCTGCGGGTATCGGTGTGCACGCGCTGTACCGCCACCGCGCCGTCACCCGCCAGCCGGGCACCAGGCAGCCAGGCCAGGGCTTGCTGTAAGGTGAACATGCTGCTCACGTCAAAGCTCCAGCGCCGGCTTGCGACCAGGCCGCGCGCACCTGGGCCGCATCAGAGAAAGGCAGGCGCTGCCCCGCCACCTCCTGGTAGTCTTCGTGGCCCTTGCCGGCAATCAGCACCACATCGGCAGCGGCGGCCAGGGCCAGGGCCTGGTTGATCGCCAAGGCGCGGTCCGGCTCGACCACCACGCCGGCCTGCCCCTGCAGGGCCGGCAGGATCTGCGCCAGGATGACCTGGGGTGCTTCGGTGCGCGGGTTGTCGCTGGTCAGCACCACGCGGTCGGCATGGGCAGCGGCCATGGCGCCCATCAGCGGGCGTTTGCTGGCATCCCGGTCACCGCCACAGCCAAAAAGGCACCACAGTCGCCCACCACGCGCCCGGGCCAGGGGGCGCAAAGCCTGCAGCGCCTTGGCCAGGGCATCGGGCGTATGCGCATAGTCCACCACCGCCAGCGGCTGACCGGGTGCCGTGATGCATTCCATGCGACCGGGCACCGGGCTCAGGTGGGCGCAGGCTGCCGCCACCTCGGACAGCGGCACGCCCAGCGAACGCAGGGTGGCCATCACGCCGAGCAGGTTGGCCACGTTGTACTGGCCGATCAGCGCGGTGTCCAATCGGTGCTGCGCATCTCCTTCGCGCAGCGTAAAGGACAGACCCTGCGCACCCTGTTCGATGTCTGTGGCACAGAGCCGGGCCGGGCCGCTGCATGACACGGTCCACAGCGCCAGCCCCTGCCCGGCCAGGGACTGCGCCAGGGCGGCGCCTCGGGGGTCGTCGATGTTGAGCACAGCACCCACCAGGCCGGGCCAGCGGAACAGCGCCGCCTTGGCCTGCCAGTAGGCGTCCATGCTGCCGTGGTAGTCGAGGTGGTCCTGGGTGAGGTTGGTGAAGATGGCAGTGTGAACCCGGGTACCGGCGAGTCGGTGCTCAGCAATGCCGATCGAAGAGGCCTCGATGGCGCAGGCTCTCAGGCCACCGTCGGCAAAGCGGCGCAGGGTTTGCTGCAAGAGCACCGGGTCCGGCGTGGTCAAGCCCGTGGTGACCATCGCGCCGGGCTCGGCTACAGCACCCGGCGCCGGCACCCGTCCCAGGCCCAAAGTGCCGATCAGACCGCATGGCGTATAGCTAGAGCGCTTCAAATTTGAGAGCGCCTGAGCCAGCCACCAGGCGCTGGAGGTCTTGCCGTTGGTACCGGTCACCGCCAGCACGGCCAGTTGTTGCGACGGCTCGCCAAAGTAAGCGGCAGCGATGGGCCCGCTGTGGGCCTTGAGTTCGGCACAAGCCGCCACCCGTTCGTCGTCAAAGCCAAAGGGCTCGACGCCTTGCCACTCCACCAGGCAGGCCGTTGCACCGCGCGCCAGCACCTCGGGCACGAAGCGTCGGGCATCGCTGGCCGCGCCGGGCCAGGCGATGAAGCCGTCGCCCGACTTGAGGCGACGGCTGTCGGTACACAAGGTGCCGCGCACACGGCTGCGCAGCCAGCGTGCGGCCTCGGTCGGTGTCTGCAAGAGCTGCATCAGAAGCTCTCCGGCTCGGATTGCGCCACGATCTGCGGCTTGACATTCATGTCGGGCTGGATGCCCAGCAGACGCAACGTCTGCTGCACGGTTTCGCTGAACACCGGCGCGGCGACATCGCCGCCGTAGTACTTGCCGTTGCTGGGCTCGTCAATCATCACCGCCACCACAATGCGGGGCTGGTCGATCGGCGCCAGGCCCACGAAGAAGCCACGGTATTTTTTGTCGGCATAGCCACGACCTTCGACCTTGTGCGCCGTACCGGTCTTGCCACCGACCGAGTAGCCCATGGTCTGCGCCTTGGGCGCAGTGCCGCCCGGGCCGGTGACCATGTGCAGCATGTTGCGCACCGCGCTGGCATGACCGGCCTCCATGACCCGCACGCCGCCGGTGAGCTGGGTGGACTTGAGCATGGTCACCGGCACCAGCTCACCATCGCGCCCGAACACGCTGTAGGCATGGGCCAACTGGAACAGGCTGCTGGACAGGCCGTAGCCATAGCTCATAGTGGCCTGCTCAATCGGCTTCCAGGTCTTGTAGGCCTTCAACTTGCCACTGACCGCGCCCGGAAAAGGCAACTGCGGCTTCTGCCCCAGGCCGACCTGGCTGAACATGGTCCACATGTCACGCGGCTGCATCTGCATGGCAATCTTGACCGTGCCCACATTGCTGGACTTCTGGATCACCTCGTTGACGCTGAGCAGGCCGTGCGGGTGCGCATCGCTGATGGTGGCGCTGCCGATGGTGATGCGCCCAGGCGCCGTCTGGATCATGGTCGCGGGCGTGACCAAGCCCTTGTCCAAGGCCAGACCGATGACGAAAGGCTTCATGGTGGAGCCGGGCTCAAAGGTGTCGGTGAGGGCGCGGTTGCGCAACTGCTCGCCACTGAGGTTCTGGCGACGCGCCGGCGAGTAGCTGGGGTAATTGGCCAAGGCCAGCACCTCGCCGGTCTGCACGTCCAGCACCACGACGCTGCCGGCGCGGGCCTTGTGCTCGAGCACCGCATCGCGCAACTTCTGGTAGGCGAAAAACTGCACCTTGCTGTCGATACTGAGCTGCAGGTCGCGCCCGTCCACCGGCAAGACCTGCTCGCCCACGGCCTCCACCACCCGGCCGCGTCCGTCCTTGATGACGCGCCGGGAGCCGGGGCGCCCGGCCAGGTCCTTGTTGAAGGCCAGCTCGATGCCCTCCTGCCCCACGTCCTCGACATTGGTGAAGCCGACCACATGCGCCGCCGCCTCGCCCTCCGGGTACTGGCGCTTGTACTCCTCGCGCTGATGGATGCCCTTGAGCCCAAGCGCCATCACCTCTTGCGCCACGCCCAGGTCCACCTGCCGCTTGAGCCAGACGAAGTCCTTGTCGACGTCAGCCAGCCGCTTCTCGAGTTCAACAATGGGCATTTGGAGCAGCTGCGCCAGGGCCTGCCGGCGGGCCGGCTCACGGTCCACCTCATCCGGCACCGCCCAGATGCTGGGCGCGGGCACGCTCGAGGCCAGAATCAGGCCGTTGCGGTCCAGCACACGGCCCCGGTTGGCCGGCAGCTCCAGCGTGCGGGCAAAACGGACTTCGCCCTTGTGCTGGAAGAACTCGTTGCCAATGACCTGAATGTAGGCGGCGCGGGCCGCCAGCAGGCCAAAGGCGAGCGCAATGGCTGCCACCACCAGCTTGCTGCGCCAGACCGGGGCCCGGCTGGTCAGCAGCGGGCTGGAGGTGTAGACCACGCTCCGGCTCACGGGGTGACTCCTGCCGCTGAGGCTGGCGCGACGGCGGTGGCCGCGCCACGCGCGACGTAGTGCGTCACAGCCGGCGTGGCCGAGCGCATCTGCAAGCGGTCCTGAGCCAGTTTCTCCACGCGCAACGGGGTGGCTTGCGCCCGCTTCTCCACTTGCAGCCGGTCATGTTCGGTCTCGAGCTGCCGGGACTCTGCCGCCGCCCTGTCGAGTGCGGTGAACAGACGGCGCGACTCGTACTGCACAGTCACCAGGTACAGGGCGCTGATCAGCACGACCAGCAGCAAGGCCAGGTTCAGGCGGCTCATGCGGACGTCCTTTGCGCCACGCGCATGATGGCGCTGCGCGCACGCGGGTTGGCGGCGACTTCGGCCGCCCCGGGCCGCACCCGCGCAATCGCCTCAAGCTTCAGGGCGCGCGGTGTGGCCAAGGGTCGCCGCCGGTCATACGGGTCGCTGGCGTGAAGGGCAATGAACTGCTTGACGATGCGGTCCTCAAGCGAATGAAAACTGATCACCACCAGTCGACCACCTGGCGCGAGCACGTCCAAGCTGGCGGTCAAGGCTTGCTGCAACTCGTCAAGCTCGGCGTTGATGAAAATCCGAAAAGCCTGAAAGGTGCGCGTGGCTGGGTTCTGGCCCGGCTCGCGGGTTTTGACCGTGTCAGCCACGAGCTGGGCCAGTTCGCTGGTGCTTGCAATAGGGCCCTGCGCCGCCCGGCGAGCAACAATCGCCTTTGCAATGGGGCCAGCAAACCGTTCTTCACCGTAGTCACGTATCACCTCCGCAATGCTGTCTGTGTCGGCCTGCTGCAGCCACTGCGCCACACTCTGGCCCCGCGTCGTGTCCATGCGCATGTCCAACGGCCCTTCGAAGCGGAAGCTGAAGCCGCGTGCCGGGGTGTCGATCTGCGGCGAGCTGATGCCCAGGTCGAGCAAAACACCCGACACACTGGCCGGGGCCAATTCGCCCAACAGGGCGAAACCCTGGTGCCGGATCGAAAAGCGGGCATCGGTCAGTCTGGCCGCAGCGGCCAGCGCCTCCGGGTCCTTGTCGAACGCCACCAGCCGGCCCTGTGGCCCCAGGCGAGACAGGATCAGCCGGGAATGCCCGCCCCGGCCATAGGTGGCATCGACCCAGGTGCCCGCTGGCGCAGAGGGGGGCGAGGCCGTTGGACCACCCAGAAGCGCGTCCACAGCCTCGTTCAACAAGACCGTGGTGTGGAGCCCAGGTGTCGTCACCACGGGCCTTCAAAAAGAGAAGTCCTTGAAGACGTCGGGCATGGTGCCCTGCATCGCCTGCGCCTCCTGCGCGTCATAGGTGGCCTTGTCCCACAACTCGAAGTGGTTGCCCATGCCCAGCAGCATGGTGTCGCGGTTGATGCCGGCAGCAGCCCGCAGCTCGGGCGAGACCAGCAGACGGCCGGTGCCGTCCATCTCCACATCCATGGCATTGCCCAGGAAGATGCGCTTCCACCACTGGGCCGACATCGGCAGCGCGGCGATGCGTTCGCGGAATTTTTCCCACTCCGGGCGCGGGAACACCATCAGGCAGCCGTGGGGGTGTTTGGTCAGGGTCAGCTGGCCGGCAGCGGTGGCGCTCAGGATGTCACGATGCCGGGTCGGCACCGACAGGCGCCCTTTGGCATCCAGACTCAATGACGAAGCGCCTTGAAACACGACCTTGCACCTGCTTTTGATTTTCGACCTGGAAAGTGAAGCGCCAAATGCACTTTTCACCACTTAATTGCACTTTTTTGCACTGTACCAGCAAAAGCCATGGAAATCGACAGGCGGACGCGCTTTCTTTTTGGTTTTCTCCAATAAAATCAAAGACTTAGAAGCAGATTTGACTGTAAATCAGACAAAAAATCTGTTCTAAATTAAGAACTTAGAGCGCGTTGTGAAAGTGAAATATGAAGCCCAACCGAAACCGCAGCGATCGACGCGGTTTCAGTGGGGCTTGTGCCGGTCAGGCGACCGGGCAGCTCACAGGATGTAGCGTGACAAGTCTTGGTCGCGGCTGAGCTCGCCCAAGCGCTCGTCCACATAGGCGGCGTCCACCGTCACGGTTTGCCCAGTCAGGGTGGTGGCGCTGAAGCTGACCTCATCGAGCAGGCGCTCCATCACGGTGGACAGCCGCCGAGCGCCGATGTTTTCGGTGCGCTCGTTGACGTCAAAGGCCGTTTGCGCCAATCGCGCGATGCCCGCGTCAGTGAAGTCGATGCGAACCTCCTCGGTCGCCAGCAGGGCCTGGTACTGGCGCACCAGCGAGGCATGGGTTTGCGTCAGGATGGCCACGAAGTCCTGGACCGAGAGCGATTGCAGCTCGACCCGGATCGGAAAGCGCCCCTGCAGCTCAGGAATCAGGTCACTCGGCTTGCTCAGGTGAAAGGCGCCTGAGGCGATGAACAGGATGTGGTCGGTCTTGACCGGGCCATATTTGGTCGAAACGGTGGTGCCCTCCACCAGCGGCAGCAGGTCGCGCTGCACGCCCTGCCGGGACACCTCGGCCCCCTGCCCTTCGCTGCGCGAGGTGACCTTGTCGATCTCGTCGATGAACACAATGCCGTTCTGCTCCAGCATCTGCAGCGCCTGCGCGCGGATTTCGTCTTCGTTGATCAACTTGGCGGCCTCTTCGTCCGTCAGCACCTTGAGCGCCTCACCGATGGGGAGCTTACGGGTCTGGCGCTTGCCCTGCCCCATTTGGCCAAACAGGCCGCGCAGCTGTTCGGTCATCTCCTCCATGCCGGCCGGGCCCATGACCTCGAGCGCGGGCGCCGGTCGCGCCACATCCACTTCAATGCTGCGGTCAGACAGTTGGCCCTCACGGAGCTTTTTGCGGAAGGTCTGGCGCGCCGCGCTCTCCGGCTCGCCGCCGGGCTGAAAACCAAATTCGCCGCGCGGCGGTGGGACCAGGATGTCGAGCACCCGGTCCTCGGCCGCGTCCAGGGCGCGTTCGCGCACCTTGGCCATTTCGCTGTTGCGAGTCTGCTTGACCGCGATCTCGGCCAGGTCGCGGATGATGGCATCCACATCTTTGCCCACGTAGCCAACCTCGGTGAACTTGGTGGCCTCGACCTTGATGAAAGGCGCGTCGGCCAGCCGCGCCAGGCGCCGCGCGATCTCGGTCTTACCCACCCCGGTGGGGCCGATCATCAGGATGTTCTTGGGCGTGATCTCAGCGCGCAGCCCTGGCTCGACCTGCTGGCGACGCCAGCGGTTGCGCAACGCAATGGCCACGGCGCGTTTGGCCTGGGCCTGGCCGACAATGTGACGATCCAGTTCGGCGACGATGTCCTGTGGCGTCATGGCAGGGTCTCGATGGTGTGGTTCATGTTGGTGTAGATGCACAGCTCGCCGGCAATTTCCAGCGAACGCCTCACGATGTCCTCGGCCGGCATCTGGGTGTGGTGCAGCAGAGCCAGGGCAGCGGCCTGGGCATAAGCACCGCCCGAGCCAATGGTGACCACGCCATGCTCGGGCTCGAGCACGTCGCCGTTGCCGGTGATGATCAGCGAGGCATCACGGTCGGCCACTGCCAGCATGGCCTCCAGGCGGCGCAGCACCCGGTCGGTGCGCCAGTCTTTGGTCAGCTCGATGGCGGCGCGCACCAGGTGCCCCTGGTGTTTCTCCAGCTTGGCCTCAAAGCGCTCAAACAGGGTGAAGGCGTCGGCGGTGGCCCCGGCAAAACCAGCCAGCACCTTGCCATGGTAGAGCTTGCGCACCTTGCGCGCCGTGCCCTTGACAACAATGCTGCCCAGGGTGACCTGCCCGTCGCCGCCGATGGCGACTTGCGGTCCGTGTGGCGTGTTGCGCCGAACACTGATGATGGTGGTGCCGTGAAATTGTTCCATAGGGTGTCCAGTTCAGGCTGAGACACGCGAAAACAAGGCGTGTACCGGCCGCGGTTCAGAATAAATCAAGCTTAGCGCGAGCGCACCACCACCTGGGCATGCTCGTGGATGCCAATCACATGGAAAAAGGCGGCAACCAAGTGGGGCACGTCATCGAACCGGACCTGGCGCCCCGCCTCCCGGCAGGCCGAGACCCAGGTCAGCAGCCGGCCCGCTGCTGAAAAATCAACACGCATCAGGTCAGCGCAAGACACCACCAACACACCTGACCCGGCAGGTGCCGGCACCAGCGCGCGCAAAGTAGCTGGTCGGTCCCCCCGCAGCTCGCCACGCAGCGCCGGCGCGGCGCCCGACGGGGCCGGATCCGGGCCAAGCGGCAGGACAGCGAACCCGGGCGTTAGCCGGTCGGCATCCACGAGGCGGTTGATCTGGCAGCGGGCGACGGACCAGTGCCGTGGCGCAATCGCGTGGGTGATGCAAGCGTCGAGCGCTGCGAGCTCAAACTCGTCGCGTTGACCCAGCAAGCGCAAGGCGGTCAGCCGCAATTGCCAGCCCGTCAGCGGGCTGTTCGCGTCAGCCGAAGGCGTCAGCGCCCGCATGGCCACTTCCAAGGCGGCAGTGCCATAGAAGGACAAACTTAGCGGCGTCTCACACCATTGTGCAAACACCGCCTGCAAAGGGGCCACGGCATCGCTGGCAATGGCCTCGAGCGGGTCCCAGTCGAGGCCCCAGGGTGCAACAGCCGAGGCCAGGGCAGCCTGCAGCCCCACCACGTCGTCCGCGGTCAGGCGGGCTGGGCAAACCCAGGTGGCTGCGCAGACATGGGCTGGCGGGGCCAGCAAACCGGCCGGCACTGAAAACCAGGACGGTGGGGCCCCGGCAAAACGCTGCCGGTGGACCGGCAGTGCGGCATCAAACAGGGCCTGCTGCCCTGTGAGCCGGAACAGGTCCAACAGCGCCAGGCCCGGGCGCGGGTCGCCAGCGGTGAAGCCGTCGCTGGCCAACACCGCGGTCAGACAGGCTTGCGCGCCGCCATCGTCACCATTGGCAAAGTGCAGCGCAGCTTTCTCGAGTGCTGCCTCGACCGACCGTGACCCCTTGTCTGTCCAAGGGTTGGCCAGGACCGCAGTCCGGGGCTCCGCCATCGTGTTGGGCGAGGGTGCAAGCGAGGCCACGGGTTTGAAGAGGGCTGCCGCGTCGCCCGACGACCAGGGTTCAGCGGGCTCGACCGAGTGGCCCGAGGAACTCAGCCGGGTGGTGGCGTAGGCCCGCTCTTCTGGCGCGGCGTGCTGGCCCGCCGGGGCCACCGATCGCAACGGGCGAGCAACTTCTACCGCGCCGCCGCCGACACGGCCTTTCCACCACTGACGCGACAGTTGTGCCTCTACGGCATCGATTTTTTCGATCGTGCGGCTCTGCTCTTGTAAAAATGGCAACAGGCTGCTGTGCACAAAGCCCGTCACCGCCGCGCCTTGCCCGCCGCTTGAGCGGGTCTCCTGCCGCAGGATCAACCGCAGCTGGTCAAGTTCCAGCCGCCGCGCGAGATCGTTTCGGCGCTTGCGTTCGATGGTCTCACGCAAGGCCCGCCGGCCAGCACTGCCGTCAGTTGGTTGCGAGTCGCCCGCAGCCGGACGACCGAGCGCACCGATACGCCGTAACAACCCGGCCAGCCGATCCAGCCAAGGAGGATGGTTGCCAGGCACTGTCATGGGCCGCAAGCCGGGCATCGCAAACGCGCCAGGGCGCTGTCAATCGCCAAACATCTTTTGCTTGAGTTCGCGACGCTGCTGCGCCTCTAGCGACAGGGTGGCGGTAGGACGGGCCAGCAGCCGGCCCACCCCGATCGGTTCGCCAGTCTCGTCACAGTAACCGTAATCACCAGCGTCGATGCGCATGATCGACTGTTCGATCTTTTTCAGCAGCTTGCGCTCGCGGTCACGGGTACGCAGTTCGAGCGCGTGCTCTTCTTCGATCGTGGCGCGGTCGGCCGGGTCGGGCACCACCACGGTGTCCTCACGCAGATGCTCTGTGGTCTCGCCAGCGCTGCTGAGGATGTCCCGCTTGATGCCGGAGAGTTTGGCGCGGAAAAAAGCCAACTGCACCTCATTCATGTAGCCATCGTCCGGCATGGCCATGATGTCCGCGTCGGTCAGCTGGTCAAGCGGTTTTGATTTCCAGTTGTTGGCGAGCTTGGGATCTTTTTTGATGGAATTCGCGAGCGGGGGAACGATGAGCGGCGCGGGCTGGCTTTGGGTGTAGCTGGCCTTGGCTGCCGTGGATGCGACCGACTGCGCCATCGAGGGCACCGTCAGCTGCGCCAAGCGGGACGAAGGGCGGCCGGCACGGGCGGGCACAGCCGCCGTGGCCACCGGTGTCGGGGCGGGCGGGCGGGCGGGTGCCGCTGGCGCAGGCGTTTTGGTCGCGGGGGCGACCGCCGCCGGGGTCTTAAGGGGCATTGTGGTTTTTCTTGGGGTTGTCACCGGCGGCTTGGCCGGCGCAGGTTTGGCTGAAGCAGTTTTTACCGCCGCAGATTTGAGGGGCGGGGCCTTGACCGCCGGCGCTTTGGCCGGAACCGGCTTGGCTGTTAACGGTTTGGCCGCTGAAGGCTTGGACGGCACAGTTTTGCCGGGGACCGGTTTCGGGGCAGACGCTCGGCCCGGGGTCTGTTTGGCAGCCGCCTTGACTGCGGGCTTGACCACAGGCTTGGGCGTCGGTTTGACGGGCGCCTTGAGCGCGGGCTTGGCGCCAGGGGCCGGCGCGGGCTTGCCTTTGGCGGTCGTGCCGGGCTTCTTGGCCCCGGCCTTCGGTTGTCCAGCTGTAGCTTTCACGTCTGTCCCTTCTCGCGGAATGCCCCTGCGCATGCAATTCGCCCTCTTCAGGTCGACCGTCAGGTATTTCTTCGGCGCGCGAGTGTAGCGGTTTCCTCAAGCAGAAACCCCTTCGTTGCAAAAGAGAGACAAAGTGGGGCGGCGGACGCAAACTGGCCTGACTCAGTCTGTCAGGCATTGCGTCAGGCCCTGCAGAAAGATGTCGCGCGGCAAATCAATGCCGATGAAGACCATTTTGCTGCCACGCACCTCGTCGGCGCCCCAGGCCGGGCCCAGGTCACTGCCCATGAGCTGGTGCACGCCCTGGAAGATGACCTTGCGGCCCGTGCCTTTCATGTGCAGAACGCCCTTGTAACGCAGCATGCGCGGGCCATAAATATTGACGATGGCACCTAAAAAGTCCTCCAGGCGGGCCGGGTCAAACGGCCGGTCTGACTTGAAGACAAAGCTCTTGACATCGTCGTCATGGTGATGGTGGTGGCCGTGGCCGGCATGGTCCTGCTGATGCGAAGGATGGTCACAGTGCTCGCCGTGGACATGGTCGTCGTGGCTTTCGTGACCATGATCGTGGTCATGACCATGGGCATCGTCCTTCAGAAAATCAGGGTCGATGTCGAGCTTGGCATTGAGGTTGAAGCCGCGCAGGTCAAACACCTCGGCCAAGCTGACCTCGCCAAAGTGCACGGCTTTTTGCGGGGCACGCGGATTCATGTGCTTGAGCCGGTGCATCAGGGCATCCACCTCGGCCGGCGCAGCCAGATCGGTCTTGCTGATGAAAATCTGGTCGGCAAAGCCGACCTGTCGTCGCGCTTCCTGGCGCTCGTTGAGCTGGCTGGCGGCATGCTTGGCGTCGACCAGGGTCAGGATCGAGTCCAGAAGATAGCTTTCGGCGATTTCGTCGTCCATGAAGAAGGTCTGCGCCACCGGACCGGGGTCGGCCAAGCCGGTGGTCTCGATCACGACCCGGTCAAAGACCAGCTCACCGGTGCGCTTTTTCTCGGCCAGGTCTCGCAGGGCGCCGCGCAAGTCTTCCCGGATGGTGCAGCAGATGCACCCGTTGCTCATCTGGATGATCTGCTCCTGGGTGTCGGACACCAGGATGTCGCTGTCGATGTTTTCCTCGCCGAACTCGTTCTCGATCACGGCGATCTTTTGACCGTGGGCCTCAGAGAGCACCCGTTTGAGCAGCGTGGTTTTGCCGGAGCCGAGAAAGCCGGTGAGGATGGTGGCGGGAATCAGTGACATGGCAATCCTGTTGGTGCGGGAGCATCGGTGCGCTAGAGGTGGTCAGCCACCTCATTTGAGGAGTTTAGCGAGGAAATCAAGGGGGTCAGCGGCGCATGACCACCAGGCCCTTGAGGTACTCGCCCTCGGGGAAATTCAGCGTCATCGGGTGGTCCGGGGCACCGCCGAGCCGCTCGGTGATGAAGCCATCCACGCCGGCGTCACTGCCGGCCGAGGCCACGATCTTGTGAAACAGGTCGGCGCTGATGCCGCCTGAGCAGGAATAGGTGAACAACACCCCACCCGGCGCCAAGAGCTTGAAGGCGAGCCGGTTGATGTCCTTGTAGGCCCGGGCGGCACGCTCGGCATGGGCGACCGTCGGGGCAAACTTGGGCGGGTCGAGCACGATGGCGTCGAAGGTCTGGCCGGCGCGTTCGAACTGGCGCAAGCACGCGTTGACATCGGCGTCGAGAAAACTGGCGCGCTGCGCATCAAAGCCGTTGAGCGCCACATTGGCGGCCGCCTGCAGCAAGGCCGGCCCCGAGGAATCGATGGAGGTCACATGGCCAGCGCCGCCGCTGAGCGCCGCGACGGTGAAGCCACCTGTGTAGCAATAACAGTTGAGCACACGCTCAAAACCGAGCCGGCGCGTGTGCTCGGCGAACTTGTGCCGGCTGTCGCGCTGATCGAGGTAAAAGCCGGTCTTGTGCCCGGTGGCGATGTTGAGCGCGAGTTGCCAGCTGTGCTCCCGCAGCACCAGTTCCACCGGAGGCTCGGGCGTGCCAGCCGACCCGGCGCCGCGCAGCCAGCCGCTGGTCTCGGGCAGGCCCTCCAGCGCCCGGCTGCTGGCGTCGGAGCGCTCGTACAAGCGGGTCAGGCCGGTTTCGGCCAGCAGGGCATCCGTCAATACTGTTTTCCAGCGCTCGGCGCCGCTGGAGAGAAACTGCGCCACCAGGGTCTCGCCATAGCGGTCCACGATCAGGCCAGGCAGGCCGTCAGACTCACCATGGACCAGCCGCACGCCGTCGCTCTGGACATCAAATCGGGCCCTGGCCCTTATGGCAGTAGCCACTGTCGCTATAAAAAACGAAGCATCAATGCGCTGTGCCGGATCAAAGCTCCAAACCCGGGCACGGATTTTGGAGGCCGGGCTGAAGGCAGCCCAGGCCAGAAATTCGCCGGCGTCTGACTCGACCCGAACGGTCTCGCCGGCGTCGGCACCGCCACGCGCGATGGCCGACTCGAAAATCCAGGGATGCTGTCGCAGCAGCGAACGCTCCTTGCCGGGTCGCAGACGAATGGTTTTCATGGCTTGGCGGACCCTTTGAGTCGGGCGCGCGGGTGCGCCGCATCATAGGCGCGGGCCAGGTGCTGGAAATCGAGCCGGGTGTAGACCTGCGTCGTGCTGATGTTGGCGTGGCCCAGCAGCTCTTGCACCGCGCGCAAGTCGCTGCTGGACTGCAGCACATGGCTGGCAAAGGAATGGCGCAGCATGTGCGGGTGAACCGGCGCGGCCAGCCCGGCCTGCAGGCCGCGCCGGCGCAGGCGCTGCCAGACAGACTGCGCCGTCAGCCGGGTGCCATGTTGGCCGATGAACAGGGCTGAAGACGACAACCCGGTCAGTACCGAGTCGCGCAGGGCCAGCCACTGGTGGAGTGCATCGAGTGCCTGTGCCCCGACCGGTACGCTGCGGCGTTTGCCGCCCTTGCCCAGCACATGGGCATCGCCCGCCTGCAGATCGATCCAGCCGAGCGCCTTGGGGCTGGCCACCACGTCGAGGCCGGTGAGTTCGCTCACCCGCAGGCCGCTGCTGTACAGCAGTTCCACCATGGCAGTGTCCCGCGCATTGAACCAGGGCGCATCCGGGGATTCCTCAAAGTCGGCCAGCTTCATGGCCTCGTCAACGCCCAAGGCTTTGGGCAGCGGCTTGCCCGCCTTGGGCGCGCGCACGTCCTGCACCGGGTTGCTGCTGACCAGACCCGACCGGCCCAGCCAGGTGTAGAAGCCGCGCCAGCCTGACAGGATAAGGGCGATGCCGCGGCCGCTGCGGCCTTGCGCGTGCATCTGGGCGACCCAGCGCCGGACGTGGTGGTTTTGCACCTGCAACAGTCCCACCCCGGCGGCAGCGGCGAAGGCCGCGAGCTTGTTCAGGTCGAGCGCATACAGTTCAAGCGTGCGGCTGGCCAGTCGTTTTTCCACCCGCCCATGGGCCAGGTAACGCTCAATCAGCGCCAGGCCCGGGTCGTCGATGGCAGCCGCCGGGTCCATGCGGACAATGCCTAGCGCAGGCGCGCCAGCGCCGCACCGCAGATTTCAGCGATGCGCTCCAGGAACTCCGTGCCCATGCCATTCTGGAAACGCTGGGAGTCGGGCGAGGCCAGCACCAGGGCGCCAAACAGCGCCCCTTGCCCGCCGGCACCCGGCGCATACAAGGGCAGCACAGCCAGCGATGCCGCCGCCTGCGGCGTGGTCAGCCAGTCGGCCAGTTCAAAGCCCGTGTTGAGACCGCAAAAGGGTTCGTCGAGCGCCTGAACGAACTGTCGCAGCTCCGGACTGACCGGCCGGGCAAAACTGCTTTGGGCATGGACGGGCGCCAGATCCCACAGCCGCAACGCCACCTCAGGTACCGCAAAACGATCGGCAATATCCCGGCTGATCTGGCCGGGCAGATCGGCAGCGTTCAGCGTACCAAACAGCGTGGCTGCCCAGGACAGCAGCCGGCCGGAGAGCATCACGTTGTCGGTACCGTGGCGGATCATCTCCATCATCCGGTGCTCCAGCACCTTGACTTTGTCGCGCAGCATTTGGGCCTGACGCTCCTGCAGGCTCACCGCCCGCTGGTTGTGGGGGCTGCGCAGGTGCACGGCAGCCAGCAGTTCGGCGTGCCGCTCAAAAAAGTCAGGGTGATTGCCCAGGTAGTCGGCGATGTCGTCTTCGGTCACAGGGTGGGTCAGGGGTGTGGTCATGGGATGTCCGGTATGTCAATGGTGCCCTCGAAAACCGTGGTGGCAGGGCCCGTCATGCTCACGTGGGCGCCTGCATCGGGCCAAGCAATGGTGAGTTTGCCGCCGCGGGTCTGAACCTGAACCCTGCGATCCAGCCAGCCCAGCCGGATGCCGGCGACCACCGCAGCGCAGGCGCCAGAGCCGCAGGCCAGGGTCTCGCCGGCGCCGCGCTCAAACACGCGCAGGCGCACCTGGCCACGGTCTAGCACCTGCAAAAAACCGGCGTTGACTCGGCGAGAAAATCTGACGTGCTGCTCGATCAGCGGGCCCTGCTGCGCCACCGGTGCCGCATCGACATCGTCCACCCGCTGCACCGCGTGCGGGTTGCCCATGGACAGCACCGCCATCCAGACCGAGCCCTGGGCGCCCAAGTCCAGCGGCCACTGCTGCCAGTCACCCATGGGCTGGGGCTGCAGGCCAGTGGCGTCAAACGGCACCTCGGCCGGTGCGAACACGGGCGGCCCCATATCGACCGTGACCCGGCCGTCGGCTTGCAGGCTGGGTTCGATCACGCCAGCCAAGGTCTGTACCCGCAAAGTGGTTTTGTCGCTCAAACCGCGTTCATGCACAAAG